>CAYQNR010000030.1:0-35399 GCA_964418945.1 uncultured Desulfobacteraceae bacterium | reverse complement strand
GGCCAAACCAAGTATTTATATAAAGTCCTTTCCGTACTCATTAGCCGGATGAACCGGTAATTCATATACATATCCGTAATCTATTTTGCTGCAGCTAAAGGGAATAAGCTGTATCTGAACAAAGAGTCATATACCGATGGTCAAGCCATGTTATATCTCCGTAACTCTCGTCCCTTATGGTTGAGCAGGTGAACAGCGCATGCAATACACGGATCGAATGATCTTACTATCCTCACTATTTCCAATGGATTCGTCTCATCCTTCACCTTTGTTCCTAACAAGGCCTGCTCAATAGGCCCATGATTACCCATATCATCCATGGGGGACGCGTTCCATGTTGTGGGTACCACACATTGGTATTTATCAATCTTTCGATCTTTAATGACAATCCAGTGCCCGAGCGCTCCACGAGCTGCATCCAGTATCCCTACCCCGGCTCCCTCTTCAGGTATTTTATAATCAATATAAACAGGCTCCCCACATTTTAAGGAAAGAACCCAACTTTCCAGATTTTTGGCGATGTGTAAGGCACAGAGAGCGCGGGCGGCATGCCTTCCAAGAACGGAGAAAAGGATATCTGGTGGGGCGTTGAAATGGCTAAGTAGAGAATACACCATATCTTTTGTTGCCGGATCCCCTAGTGCATAGGCAACAGCGACCCTTGCCAGTGGTCCTACCTCATAGGCTTCCCCCTTGTACCTCGGGGCCTTTATCCAGGAATAGCCGTTCTCTTTATGAGGCATAGGTTCGGTTTCTCCCTCGAAGGGATGATGACCTGATGTATTATTCTCATACCATGAATACTTGATCCACTCGTTGATCTGATCCAGGTCTAGGGTTTGGTGTTTTAAGTCAAGCGAGGTAGTCCCCTGTTTGAATAACCGATCTCTCTTTGTATAGTCTGATTGGCCCCCATCAAGATCAAAAGTCCCATAAGACAAAAATTTGCCGCAGCCTTTTCCAATTTCAAAATAGTCGCCATAGGTCTCTCCAACCTTTATCACATCGGGGACGTATATATCCTCGACAAATTCCCTGATTTCCTTTGCCCGTGAAAGGAGTGTGGCAATCTTATCAATGGTGGGAATTTCTGTCATACCCCCCGGTGTCACAGCACAGGCATGAGGGAGCTTTCCAGCAAGCACCGCAGTCGCCTCATGACCTTTTCTCCTCATTTCCAATGCCTGGATATAATGGGAAACAAGCTCTTGATCGAGGGCTGATGAAAACCGGTAATCTCCTTCATAGCGCGGCACAAAAGGGGCGAGTTCACCTCTTGATATAAAGGCCTTTATGCTATGTAATATTCGATCATTTCCTTTATAGGCTGCCACCTTTGTAACATCTACATAATCCAGGGCGGCCAGGTGGTAAAAATGGAGTATATGGTCCTGAATTTGATGAAAGCCCATAGTCAAATTTCTCATATGCCGGGCATTGTCGGGTATCTGGTCTGCGATCCCGAAGGCGCTGTCCAAACTCAATGCCGATGCTGTAGTGTGACAGTGGTTGCAAACCCCGCAGATCCTCTCCGTAATCAGTTGAGCATCTCGAGGATCTCTTCCCTCCAGTAATTTCTCGAATCCACGGAAAAGCATCCCCGAGCACTTGGCCGTCTTGACCTCTCCACTATCGACGATGGCTTCTACCTTCAAATGTCCTTCAATTCTTGTAACAGGGTCTATTACAATGGTCCCCATCGTTATCATTCCTCTCCTTTTTTCCAATACTCGCCAATCTTGGGTATTTGCACATCAGTGAGTTTCTCATAGAAAGAGCCCAGAAAATCCGGAAACTCCGGCTGTGTACATCCCTGGCATCCCATTCCTGATCTGATACACCAGTTGACGCCGCTGTTCCATTGACGTATCGGACAATCCGCATAGGTGATAGGACCTTTACACCCGAGTTCATACAGACAACCCGGATCCCCGAACTTCTTGGCGAATTTCCCTTCGTCAAAATATGCTCTTCTCGGGCAGTTCTCATGGATAAGCATCCCATAAAAGTCCTTGGGCCGGAGCAGGTCATCAAGATCACCATCCTTAGGGAGGCCTGCCAGGAGAAGTTTTGCTACAGTGCCTACAAACCAGTCGGGATGAGGGGGGCATCCGGGGACATTGATAAGAGGAGTAGTAATTCCCTCCTGCTTAAAGATCTCCATGACACTCTTAACCCCGGTGACATTGGGGCGGGCCCCTGGGATTCCGCCAAAGCTTGAGCAGATTCCGAGGGCAATCACGGCCATTGCCTTTTTGCCAAGTTCAACCACCCACCGGTAGAATGGTATTGGTTGCTGGTTTCGCTCACCCAACCTACAATACACACCGCCGTCGGCTGTAGGAACCACCCCTTCCACGATTAAGAGGAAGTGGCCCTCATGTTTCTCACGGGTTTCCTCTATTGCTTTTATTACTTGATCCCCTGCTCCTGCCGAAATATTTATATGAAACTTCAGGCTGACATGTCTCCCCGGTACAATTTCATCGATCAGGACATTCTTGATAGAAGGGGCTACTGTATTGAGGACTGAAACAGAACAACCACCACAGGTCCCGCCACCAATCCAAACTGCTGATATCTCTTTTACGTCAGACAACTCATACCTCCCGTTACCGTGTCTTTAATGCCCTTGCCGTTGAAGGTGGGGATAGGCCTGTCACATCTTGTACGGATTTGGCCCCAGTTGTCTTACCTCCTCTGTGAATTCTGTGACCACCTGGGCGAACCTAGGGCCCTCGGCCGCCGAGACCCATTCCAACCGAAATCTCTCGGGCTCAATCCCAAAATCTTCCAGCATGAGATCTATTGCTTCGGCCCTCTTTTCAGCCCTCAAATTCCCTTCAATATAGTGACAATCTCCTATATGACATCCGCAAACGATGACGCCATCTGCCCCTTTGGTCAGGGCATCTATGACCAGATTGGGATGTACCATCCCGGAGCACATTACCCTGACTATCCTTAAGTTCGGGGGATACTGGATCCTTGATATACCTGCAAGATCTGCCCCGGCATAAGAGCACCAATTGCAGCAAAAACCTATAACCAAAGGTTCGAATTCTTCGTTCATCATTGCACCCCCAATGCGGCATCGACCTGGGCCGAAATCTGTTCCAGCATGAAACCCTTCACAAATATCCCCTTTTTCGGGCATGTAGCCATACAGCACCCGCAACCCTTGCATATAGCCTCGTTCACCTCTACCGTTTTCTTAATGGTGTTTTCCCATATATATTCTATTAACGTAATCGCACTGTAGGGACAGGTATCAATGCAATATGCACAGCCATCGCAATTCTCGTCCACCACAAATGATATATTTCCCTCCAATTCTATGGCGTCCTTTGAAAGTATGGTGGCAGCCCTTGCCGCTGCCGCCTGGGCCTGTATAATGCTCTCCTCTATCCTCTTAGGTGAATGAGCAAGACCGGCCAAAAATACCCCGTCAACGGCAAAGTCAACCGGGCGGAGCTTCATATGGGCCTCGAGTAAGAAGCCGTCTTGGTTCAGGGATATCTTCAATAATTGGGCGAGCGTCTTGCTGTCCTCATTGGCGACAATCCCCGTCGAGAGCACAACAAGATCCGCGGGTATGGATATGGGTAATCCGAGGGTCTGATCGTACACGTCGACATTCAGTCTCCTGCCGTTCCTTGAGACCTCCGGTTTCATGTCCTTATCATATCGTATAAATACTACTCCCTGCTCCCGCGCCTTTGTGTAATAGGCTTCCCTGAACCCGTATGTCCTCATGTCCCTGTACAGGAGATAGACCATCGTTGAGGGCGAGATCTCTTTTATCTTCAAGGCGTTCTTTACTGCCTCCGTGCAGCAAAGCCTGGAGCAATAGGGACGTTCATCATCCCTGCTTCCTACACACTGGATCATTACGATTGTTCCAAGGCCCTTGCCCGGAGCAGTCAGGAAATCCTCCACAGCCACCAGCCTCTCTTCCAATTCCAGCTGGGTAAGGACTTTTTCATCCTGACCGTAAAGATATTCCTTGGGCTCGTATTCCTTGGCGCCGGTGGCAACAATAACGACCCCGTGCTCAATCTCTTTTGATATACCGTCCATGACAAGCGTGGTCTTGAACTGGCCCACAGAACCTTCGATCGTATCGATCTTTGCCTGGGCAAAGAGCTTGATCATATTATTCTCTTTTACTCTGGTAACAAGGGATCTGAATTCGTCATGGAGTTTTGTGCCGGTGATCAGGTAATGGATTCGCCTGAGGTGGCCGCCGATATCCTTTTCCTTTTCTACAAGGTATACATCAAAGCCTTGATCGGCCAATTCCAGGGCGGATGTCATGCCCGCGATGCCGGCCCCTATCACCAGCGCCGCTTTGTTGACGGGAACAGACCTGGTCTGCAATGGTTCCAGGAGTCTCGCCTTCGCCACTGCCATTCGCAGCAGGTCTTTTGCCTTGAGGGTCGCCTTATCATATTCATGCATATGAACCCATGAGCACTGATCCCTGATATTCGCCATCTCAAAAAGGTACTGGTTGAGCCCGGCATCTCTAAGTGTCGCCCTGAAAAGGGGCTCGTGCGTCCTTGGTGTACAGGACGCCACTACCACGCGATTAAGACTGTGTTCCCCTATCTTCTCCTTGATCTTTTCCTGCGTGTCATTGGAACAGGTATAGAGGTTGTCCTCGGCATATGCCACGTTTGGAAGTGTTTTTGCGTATTCCACTACTTCCGGGACACTGAGGAAGCCCCCGATGTTGCTGCCGCAATGGCATACGAAAACCCCGATCCTCGGTTCCTCGCCGGTCACATCCCTTTCAGCGGGGAATTCCTTCGTGGTAATAAGGCTCCCCTTCGAATCCTTTAAAAGTGCCGTTACCCTCGATACCGAGGCTGAGGCCTGCATTACTGTCTCGGGGATGTCCTTGGGCTCGGAGAAGGGTCCGGTAACATAGATACCCTCGCGGTTGGTCTCAACCGGTCTGAAGGTCGATGTCTCGCAAAATTTGTATTCATTGAGATCTATCCCGAAGACACTGGAAATCTTGTCGACATCCTTCGGCGGTTGGACTCCAACTGAGAGAATTACCATATCGTATTCCTTGGAGACCTTTTTATCACCTTGAATGAGGTATTCAATATGCAGGTTGCTTGTCTCGGGGTCTTCTTCAATTCGGGAAGGACGACATCTGATGTAGTTTACGCCAAGCTCTTTTGCCCTCTGGTAGTACTCTTCGTATCCCTTACTAAAGGCGCGCAAATCCATGAAAAAGATATCGCATTCCAGGTCCTCTCCCGCGTGTTCCTTGGCGATGATTGCCTCCTTTGTGGCATACATGCAGCAGATAGATGAGCAGTAGTCCCTTTCCGAATCCCTTGACCCCACACACTGGATAAAGGCAATACGATGAGGCTCTTTGTTGTCCGAAGGTCTCAAAACTTTACCTGAATAGGGCCCTGAAGCGGACAATATCCTCTCGAATTCGAGGGCGTTTACCACATTAGGGAATCGGCCGTAACCGTAGTCCGGCTTAAGTTTAGCGTCAAAGATTTCATAGCCCGGGGCCAGGATGACGGCGCCGACATTCAAGTCAAGCATCTCTTCCTTCTGATCATAGATTATGGCATTGGCTTCGCAACGCCGCTCGCACTCCCCGCATTCAATACATCCTTCAATCTGTCCTGCGAGACACCTCATTGCCTCGGTCACTGCTTCCTGTGGTGTGAATCCTAAGGCCACTTCTTTGAAGTTATCGAGCCTCTCGGACACGGGGATCTCACCCATTCCCACACGTTTTTTGGACGGTACAAGTCCTTTTAGACCTTCCACCTCCATGTCCGTGAGTTTTTGCGGTTGGTGCTGGTCGCTGTGGGCTTCATCCTTGATGCCTTTTAGATACAGGTCTATGGACTTGGCCGCCCTCTTTCCTGCCGCGATTGCATCAATCACATATGCCGGTCCGGTCACAGCGTCTCCGCCTGCATATACCCCCTCTATATTAGTCGCCCCCGTTAAGGGATCAATGGCTATAGTCTGGTGAGGACTCAATGATATCCCCAGATCCTGGAGAAAAGAAAGATCCGTTACCTGACCGATTGCCGCTATTACCGTGTCCGCGGAGGCGATGAATTCAGAGCCCGGGACAGGAACCGGACGGCGCCGACCGCTCGCATCAGGCTCGCCAAGGGCCATGCCCACGCACTCTATCTCTGAAAGCCTGCCGTCCTTGGACATAAAACATTTGGGCAGCGTCAGAAAATCGATTATGATCCCTTCTTTCTCCAGCGCCCTGATCTCCTCTTCTGCCGCGGGCATTTCCTCCCTGGATCGTCTATAGACGGTTTTTACTTCTCTGGCGCCCAATCGTTTTGCGGTCCTCGCGCAATCAATCGCCGTATTTCCTCCTCCGATGACGGCAACCTTTTCCCCGATCTCCACCTTTTCACCCAGATTGACCTTTCTGAGAAACTGAATCCCGTCAGTAATGCCCGGGAGGTCTGCGCCTCCCATGGTCAGGGGCATTCCGCCAGGGGCGCCTACTCCGATAAAAACAGCATGATGATCCTTTTTCAGGTCTTTTATGGATATATCTTTACCCACTTTAACGTTGGTCCTGATCTCCACGCCGAGTCTTATTATGTAATCGATCTCTTTTGCCAGTATCTCCTTTGGAAGCCTGTATTCAGGGATGGCGTAACGAAGCATACCACCAGGCTCAGGCTGGGCTTCGAAGATTGTAACCTGGTGACCTTCAAGGGCTAGATCGTTGGCTGCCGCCAGACCTGAGGGTCCTGCTCCTATGACGGCAATCTTCTTGTCTGTTTTCGTAATACGGGGAATGGGGAGATCATCGATATTTACCTGATCGGCAACAAACATCTTCAACTGTCGAATCGCGACCGGTTCGTCCAGTTGTCCCCTGTCGCAGGCCTCTTCGCATGGCGCGTAACAGACCCTGCCGCACACACTGGGCAGGGGATTGACATTGCGGTTCATTAAATAGGCTTCATGGAACCTCCCATCGGCAATGAGTTTGACATAGGCAGGGACATTAGTTTGCACCGGGCACCGGTCTATACATGCTGCCCTGCAGAGGCGTTCCTGCACTTTATCAATTGCAGCCTTATTCGGCACTGCCTGGGGGAAGAGGGTGTAGATAGCCTTGCGATCCGATAACCCCTGGTTGAACTCATTCTTAATGACAATCGGGCAACTTGGAAAACAGGCACCGCAACCTGTGCACTTGTCTTCATCCACAAAACGAGGCCTCTTTCTGACTGTGACGGTAAAATTCCCCGGCTCTCCGCTCAGACTTTCAACATCTGCAAGAGAGATGATATCGATGTCCTTATGCTTGCCTATCTCAACAAGCCTTGGGGCCTGGGTGCACATGGCGCAGTCATTAGTGGGAAATGTCTTGTCAAGTTGCGCCATCACCCCGCCTATAGCAGACTTATTCTCAACCAGATAGACCTTTATACCGGCGTCCGCAAGGTCCAGGGCTGCCTGCATCCCCCCGATTCCGCCTCCTACTACCAACGCAGCTCCGACCTGTCCATTTTCAATTTCATGAGACATATTCCGGCACCTCCTCCAAGGGCTGCGATTGCTCCACTGTATTTTCCTTTAACGACTGAAAGTACAAGGCCAATGGACGATAGATCATATGGGTCCACTTGCCGAAAGGCATTTCAACTACCAGCAGGGGTACAGTGATCATGATGTGAATCGCGTATGCATAGTGAGTGGCAAGATCGAGTCCCGCATATCGTAAGATGTGAACAACAATGCCGCTCACAGCCGTGGCCAGCAACAGTATCGGAAAAGACCAGTCCCTGAAATCGGAACTCTTGTGTATCTCTCTCTTTTTCATGATGCGGCCCAACAGGATGTCCCCTGTGCCGAAAATAATAAAGGCTGCGGCGAGGTAACCTACCCATCGCTGTGCATGCCAGACAGGGTAGATAGAGTCGGTCTGAAACCACTCCAGGGCAAACAGTACTATGACAAGCATCACTATGCACCCAACCCCCAGGAGTAGATGCTTTGGCCAGCGACCCTTTTCTGTCGGACATTCCACCATCTTCTTGTAAGTAAAGAAGTGAAACATGAATGTCCTGACTTCGAAAAACCACTGGGTAAAAGGCGAATGTATAGTCCCCTTTCTGTGGACCGTTATCCAGTACATTCGAAAGGCATTGGACAACAGCATGAAAAAGGGAAAGATTACCACCACGATGGTAAACCAGGTCATCATGGGAAACATATGCTCAAGGCCCATGGGGTTGTAAACGAAGTCGGAAAAATACATTTCCCCAAAATATAGGTGGTAGAAAACGATGAGGGCCGCCACAATTAGAGCAACAAACACATGGGAACCGAAATACCAGGCCTTTGAGCTGTTTACCTTTGCACCGATGCCTGTCCAGTCATAGACAGAGCCCAGATAACGCCTCAAGGTCATCATGGACTCACGCGGCCCTGTCTGACGAGGGCAGACCCTTGAGCAATCTCCGCAGTCATGGCAGATCCACGGATCCAGACTTTCATTGAGGATTTCCCTCTGTCCCATCAGTACGTGTCGAATGGATCTCCTTGGAAATGAAACATCATCGCCTGCCAGGTCGCAGCTCAAGGTGCAACTCCCGCAGTTGAAGCAACCTGCAGTATCAAATGCACCATACCTCCGCACTTCCGACAGCAGGGTCGGATCACTTTTATAACTCATTTTCCATACTCCTTATAAGTGCTGATATTAACCGCTCCAACGTCATCGATATCGAAGCAGCTTAATCAAATATCCACATATCTTAATCTTGGCATTTTTGAACAGGCACAAATTCCATCCGGTACATTCACATATTATCGTGCTATAGTACTATCCGCTTTATCACTCACAGATCCGTAAAACCTCTTCTGCCGCGACCCCCACGGCCTCCATCAATGCCTTTGAAAGACCGGGCTTAACCTCTCCGGGTATCGACTCCACCTGCGCGACAATGACGATCACATCAACGTCGCAATGATCTCTCAATTCCTTCAGCATATTCGTCGTCGGCATGTGATGGATGGAAAAATCATCTGTCTTATGGGCCGGCATCCCTTCAAGTGGGATCTTAAATACCTCTCCGGGTTTTTTATTGGCCTCAATAGCATCAATCACTATAATCTTTTTTGGCCTCTGCTCACTAATCACCAGGTCAAAGAGCATTTCCCTTACACCGGTTCCGGCGTTGACCACATCAACATGGCTGGGAATGCGGCAGGCATTCTCAAGATATTCGGCCACATTAGGGCCAAAACCGTCATCGCCGTAAAGAATATTGCCGCATCCCAAAACAACCACGTCCTTATACATAGTCTCTAAAGGTTGCACAGAATCCCACCTCCAATGCTCGTCAACTTTACCAATCTCAATACTCACTGAGATGTCCTAATCTTTTACTTGCTGCGCTTATCGATCACAATGCCCTTGGAATCCATGATCGTGAGGTCAATTGCAAGACCGCCATCCAGGCGGTGCGTAGCACAGCTCAGTCATGGGTCATAGGAGCGTATGGCCATTTCCACCCTGTTCAGGATACCCTGGTCATATTTGCCATCTTTGATAACCTCCTTTGCCGCTTGATTAACTGAGAGATTGATAGCCGCTGCGTTGTGGGTCGTGCCGACAATCAGGTTGACTTTTGTGATCAGACCATCCTTGTCACACTCGTAATCGTGTATCAATGTGCCGCGCGGCGCCTCAACACAACCTACACCATGTCCCTCTTCGGGCTCAACCGCCGCCCTGATATTCGTGTCTGTTATCTCCGGATCATTCAGGAGTTCTACCGTGGATTCGGCTACCTGAAGAAGTTCAATAAGGCGCGCATAGTGGTAAAGCAAGGTGTAGTGTGCCGGACGTCCGAAGGCTGCCCTGAACTCCTCTAACTCAGCCTGTGCCAGAGGGGTCGCCATCTTGTCTGCCACGTTTATACGTGCTAAACAGTTGGTGCGATATACCCCCACCGGATTATCCAACGACAGATTGAGCTTACCCCACTTCTTGGCAAATGGAAATTTCTGGTAGGACCAGGGCTCCACAGATTCGCCGATATAATCCAGATACTGATCGCAGGCGAAATCCTCATAGGAGCCGTCCGGCTTCATCAAACGGAGTTGGCCGTCATAAAAATCAAGAGCACCGTCGTCCCGTACCGTACCTAGGGAACCTACATTGATGACCCCAATGGATTTAACGGCATCCATGTGCTTGGGGAAAACATTTTCCTTGGCAAACTTCATGGAAAACTTGGCAAATTCCAGCATCTCCTGGGCCTGTGGAAGCATGTTCTGGCGCTCAGCCTCAGTAAGAGGTTTGCTGACACCACCCGGCACCGAAAAGGTTGGATGTATTGCCCGGCCTGCAAATCCTTCCAGCACCTGCGCCCCTAAATGGCGCATGTGTATCACCTGCTTGGCGATGTCCGGGGCCGCATTGAGGATTCCCACAACATTACGAACAGAATAATCGGCGTCGGGGCCGATGACAAAGTCAGGAGCGGCAAGGAAGTAAAAATGCAGGATCTTATCGCTGTAATATGCGATATTCTGCATCAGACGACGCAATTTCACCGCGGTAGGGGGCGGCGTTACGCCAAAACAGCTATCCGCGGCCTTACTGGAGGCCATGTGATGTGCCCAGGGACATATGCCGCAGATATGACATACAGTCCTGGGCATCTCCTCCACGGGCCGGCCTTCGCAAAATTTTTCAAAACCGCGCAAGGTCTGGACATGAAACTTGGTATCAGCGACATTGCCGGCATCATCCAGAGTGATTGCTACCTTGGCATGTCCTTCGATCCTGGTTACTGGTTGAATATTGATTACTTTGCTCATGTGCCTTACCTCCTATCTAACCGGCCGTGCGGGCAGGACCCTGAGGCGCTTATGCCCGCCGATATAACGGTTCATCATAGCCCGGCGATCCAACACGGATTTGGCATCGAGACCTACTGAGCTCAATGCGCCCATCATCTCAACCATGGGCTGGGAGCCTTTGTGTATGGGGCCGAAACAGCCTCGGCACGGGGTCCGGGCCTGAATACACCGGGGCACTCCGGACTTTCCGGCGCAGCCTGCAAGAGTCACCGGTCCCATGCAGAGGAAGCCCTGCTCGTTAATGCATCGCATCTTGTCTATGCCCTCTTCCGGATCAAATTCGATATTTTGAATCCATCGCTTTACCGGACCTCCACCGGACTTCTTTTCCCTGATGACCGGACAGGTATCACACACGCTCCGTTCAGGGAGGCTCCAAGAAGTCTTTCCCTCCAGCAGGGCCTTGAGTGCCTCAGCAATCCAGTCAGGATGGGGAGGGCAGCCGGGAATACTGATATCCACTTTGACGACTTCATCTAGAGCAGCGCACGTGGGGGTCCATTTAGGCACACTGGGATCATCAGGGTCAGGGGAAGGCTCAGTGGATGCACAATTTCTAAAAATCTTTTCAAAAACCTCCTCGTTGGTCCACATATTTGCCTGGGCAGGGACCCCGCCGTAACATGCGCAGCTGCCCAGAGCGATGAGAAACGTGGTTTTCTTACGAATCTCCTCTAATTCATGTTTATGCTCCTCATTACGGACGGCGCCTGTGACAATACCTATATCCGCCTCTGGGATTTCCATGACAGTGCCGTCGCCGATCTGACCAAAAAACTTGTGATCGACCAAAGCTGTCATGTGCAGGAACTCTAATTGAGGCAAGATGTCCACCAAGGGGTCTCCAATATTGAGAATGGAAATCTCGCAACCGGAGCAGGCGTTCAACCAATCCTCCACTACAGTCATTGCCATATCACTCCCTCCTTTCAAGGAAACCGAGTCTTCATGACCCTGAATTTACATACATATACATATTCCCATATCAATAATCTCCGAGCCTCCCTGATCCTGAACAACGATAAAAAATTTTTCATCCGGTTAATGAGTACGCTAGTCAATGATATCTAAATATTTTGCGCTATATGGGCCATGGGGTTCTCTTTTTAAGCGGCGAACTTGTTTATGTGCAATGACCCAGCACAAAACAAGACGAGGCGGGCGAATAGTATTTTCCAGACTTGGCCGCACTTGAGAATCTTATATTATCTCATAAGTATTCCGCCCGCCTGGGTGGCACCTTACGTAATTACCATGCTGTTAATGTTTTCGCCGCGTAAAAGAGAGCCCCATGGGCCATTAAAATATTTGTAAAAAGGTTTAATCTTTTACTTCTTTACGTACTCATTAACCGCATGAAACAAAAGATTTGAGTATAAAAGAGCTATTTAGATAGTTTCTTCCGTAATCACAACATCCTTGACAGCCCTTCGAGTATATAGAAAGAGCTTGTCATCCTCCTCGTATGTCTCAACTTCAAAGCCTTCCTTTTTGTATTTTTGCATGGCGTCCAGGATCGCCTCTTTAGACTGGAAATCAACACCGTCCCACATGAATTTCTTGCCATTGATCGTCAAAACATTACTCGGCATATTCTGTTATCCTTTCCTATGGCAATCGAGATAGAACCATTCAAACACAGACAGCGCAATCCTCACTACACACTAACAAGAAGTATGCCATTAGCATGCTTTTGATGAATCCCCTATTATTCTAAATAGTTAGGCTGCTCTACCAATTGTCTCTTAATCATAAATTCGTCCTATTGAAAAAGACTGTGTCCTGTGAGATTGGAATCCGTCTTTTTTAGATGGATTTTATGGGGAAGGATCGGCAGGGACATGCTCATGGTAAATATGAGAAATATCAAAGGCTTTGGTCGGTATGTTCCTTGTGAAATGACACCGATGAAATGAGATATTGACAATTCTCCTGTTTTTGGAGATTAATGGTTTGGCCCATGGGGTTCTCTTTGGGACAGGCGAACTTGTTTATGTGCAAGGCCCGGGCAATAAGCCGGGGGAGGCGGGCGGCGGGCTATTGGAATAATATACCAGGACCGGGAGCTCGGCTATCATCTCAAAAGTTACCCGCCCGCCTGACGAAGATCCCGGTTCACCGGGGGGTGGCACCTTATGCTATTACCTTGCTTCTAAGTTCTTCGCCGCTGCAAAGAGAGCCCCATGGACCGAACATCACCAATCTTGCTGTAGTTCTATCATTAAGCGTACTTATTTGCCGGATGATCCATTTTTTTAAGCATTCCTAAGAGGAATTATAGCCTTATATGAATTCATATTTTGCCGTGTTTGAACCATCAATATGGTGGGATATTTTGTCGGTAGTATTTTGGGGGTATCATGACCAAAACCGAGCCTTATGAACAGCTTAAACAGAGGGTTAATAACCTGGAGAGGAAGCTTTCCGAATGCAAAAAAGGACTGAATTGTCTTTATGGGCTTTGCAGGTTATTTGAAGAACATAGCCTCTCCTTAGATGAGCTTCTGCAAGAAATACCTGTCATGCTTGCGGCTTCCTGGGAGCACCCGGAAATGGCCTGTGCAAGGATCATTATGGGAGATAAGGAATTTTCCACAAAAAACTTCAGAGTCACGAAGTCAGGAATGGCTGCTGATATAAAGGCCGACGGGAGGAAAGAGGGTAAGATCGAGGTCTATTATTTTGGAGAAACACCGGAATTGGATATGGGCACTTTTTTTGAGGAGGAGAGAAATTTGATAGATGCGGTAGCGGCATGGCTGGGGAGGATCATAGAAAGAAAACTATGGGAAGAGGAGACAGGACATCAGTGGGAGCAGTTCGCTGCAATCATCGATAACTTTGCCGACAGCCTGTACATCTCTGATCCGCATACCTATGAGGTACTTTTGGTCAATAAATCGCTTAGGGAAGCCCTGGGCAGAAATCCCGTGGGGGGGCTGTGTTACAAAGAATTTCAGGGTCGCAGTTCACCATGCGAGTTTTGTACTAATGATATTATTTTAAAGGATAAAAAACCGTACGTTTGGGAGCATCGCAACCCCCTCCTTGGCAAGGACTTATTACTTACCGATCAGATAATGCGGTGGCCTGATGGCAGAAAGGTCAGATATGAGATAGGTATTGACATCACTCAGCGTAAGCGTGATGAGGCAGAACGGCTGCGATTGGCAGCTGCTATTCAACAGACCCAGGAAGGGGTTTTGATTGCCGATATGGCCGTGAAGGTTCAATATGTCAATCCGGCCTTTGAATTCATCACTGGGTATACACGGGATGAATTTATGGGCCGGGATGCGGATAGTTTTCTGAGTGGAGAACACCATGGAACAACTTTGAATCCCCTGCAAGATGTTGTTCGAAATGGTACTCCTTGGAGCGGTCACCTGAGTAGAGCAAGAAAAGATAAGACCTTTTATGATGCTGAATTAACAATTACACCCATACGGGATGCTTCTGGCGCCATCATGAGTTATGTTGTTGTTGAGAGAGATGTAACCCATGAGGTCAAACTGGAAAGAGAGCTCCGACACAGGCAGCAAATGGAGGCACTAGGGACCTTGGCTGGGGGCATCGCGCATGATTTCAATAACATCCTTATGCCCATTACTATAAATACGGAATTGGCCCTTCGAAGCGCGGGTGAATCGAACAAGGCATCAGAGCCCCTTCGGCACGTACTTGAGGCCGCAAAACGGGGAAGGGAACTGATAAAGCAGATTATCACTTTCAGCCGCCGGAGAGAGCAGAAACGAGAACCAATCAGGATCGCACCGGTCATAAAAGAAGCCCTTAAACTTCTCAAGGCATCAATCCCTTCAAATATCACTATACGGGAGAGTATCAATAATGATCCCTCTGAGGTAGTGATGGCTGATTTTACCCAAATCTATCAAGTGCTTATGAACCTCTGTACAAACGCCGCCCATGCCATGAGAGAAAGCGGTGGCGTGATGGATTTGAGCCTTAAGGGCGTAGAGGTTGATCAAAACACCGCGTTTTCACATGCGGACCTGAAACCGGGCCCTTATCTTAGACTGACCGTGAGCGATACAGGGGAAGGCATGGAGCCGGAGATATTGGAACGGATCTTTGAGCCCTTTTTTACCACAAAGGAGCGCAGCGAGGGTACAGGGATGGGGCTTGCCGTGGTTCATGGCATTGTAAAAAGCTATGGTGGAGCAATTACAGTGTACAGCGAGGTAGACAAAGGGACTACCTTTAGTGTATTTTTGCCTAGGCTTGAGGCCGGGCTGGAGAGAGAAAATATTTCCCCCATTGATGTTCCAAGAGGAAAGGAGCGCATACTTTTAGTGGATGATGAGGAGCCGGTCCTGCGGAGTGAGCAAGATATGTTGGTGAACCTCGGCTATAAAGTCATCCCTGTCACCAAAAGTGATGCAGCGTTGAAATTGTTCCATACCCGGCCTAATGAATTCGATTTGGTGATTACGGACCAGGCCATGCCCACAATGACCGGTATAACACTGAGCCGGAAACTTCTTCAAACCAGGCCGGACATACCTATTATCCTGTGTACCGGATTCAGCGAGGAAGTGGATGAGGACAAGGCCAGGGCCGAGGGTATACGGGAGTTTGTCATGAAGCCCTTTACCACCAAAGAGATGGCCGATACTATCAGGCGTGTTTTGGACACATAACCTTTTTATCTTTAGTAGTATGGCAGACATTCTCATTATCGATGATGATCAGCTCATATGCACCACCCTCTCCAACGTGGTGAGCGATCTGGGCCATGTTTCCACTTGTGCCTTTACCCTTAGGGAAGGTCTTGAGATCATTAGCGTCCGTTCCTTTGACGTGGTGTTCCTGGATGTGCGGCTGCCCGATGGAAGCGGGCTTGATATCATAAAAGATATTCGAGAAACACCTTCTTCCCCCGAAGTAATTATCATCACCGGCTTCAGTGATGTGGACGGTGCGGAGCTGGCTATCGCCCATGGTGCATGGGATTACCTTGAGAAGAGTGCCTCTATCGATGAGATCATCCTGCCCCTTGAACGGGCCCTCCAATACCGACGGGAGCGGCAGTCCAAGATTCGTCCGACCCCTCTCAAGCTGGAGGGAATCGTTGGGAGTAGTCCTTCAATGAGGAGGTGCATTGAACTTTTGGCGCAGGCAGCAGGTAGCGATGCCAACCTGCTAGTTACGGGGGAGACAGGCACGGGTAAAGAACTCTTCTCCTGGGCCGTCCATCATAACAGCCTTCGTGCCAATAAGAATTTCGTGGTGGTGGACTGCGCGTCCTTGCCCGAGACTATTGTGGAGAGCGTGCTATTTGGCCACGAGCGGGGGGCTTTTACAGGTGCAGACAAATCAAAGGCCGGGCTCATTACCCAGGCAGACGGGGGAACCCTCTTCCTGGACGAAGTGGGTGAACTCTCTTCCTCCGTGCAGGCCTCCTTCCTTAGAGTGCTCGAGGAGAAGCGGTTACGCCCCGTTGGGAGTATAAAAGAGATTAAGAGCGATTTCAGGCTGATCGCAGCCTCCAACAGAGACCTGGATAGAATGGTCCAAGACGGCCAGTTTCGCAAGGACCTCCTGTTTCGCCTTCGCACCTTGTCCATCCATATACCCCCATTACGGGAGCATCCGGAAGATATCAAGGAGTTAGTCTCGTACTATCTGAGCAAATTATCCAGCCGCTACGGAAAAGGCATAAAGGGAGTCTCCTCCGAGTTTCTGGATACATTGCTCAAATATGACTGGCTAGGCAATGTGCGGGAATTGATCAACACACTGGAGCGTGCCATTGTCGTTTCCGGAGAGAGTCCAACCCTGTTTTCAACATATCTTCCAGCAGAGATACGAATCAAGGTAAAACGGGATCATTTTGGAGAAGAAGAGAAGGAAATCGAATTCCTTCAATCCACGGCTCCTGGTTCAGGGAGTAACCTTATGACATTCCATGAGCGCCGGGAAGCCGCCATTGCAGAGATGGAGAAACAATATCTGGGGGAACTCATAGCCTATACCAAGGGAAATATCAAGGAAGCCTGCAAGGTATCCGGTCTCTCTCGTTCCCGACTTTACGGGCTTCTCAAAAAGCACGACATCTCCCCTCGGGGGTGATCCCCATTTATCCCCTTCCTTCAAGTTCAATCCGCCCCGGCAAGACATTTTCCTTTATAATGGGACATTTTCTTTTTTAACTGGACAGATTCGCAGGAGATTGTCTACAGGCTCGACATAGAGAAAGTGAGCTAACTGCCTAAAATAAAAAAGAAAACCTATTTTATCCCAATGATGGCATGCTTTTTGTTTTACTTTCATCCAAAAGTTATACGTATGTGATTGGCGGTAAGTAGATAAGGAATGGTGCGGAGTGAAAATCTTATTCTATTCAAGCATCAGGGATTATCCGGGAATAGAGATTAGGGAAATGCTGAGGACACTCGTCCCGGATGATAGCTTAGAGTTATATGGATCAATAGAGGAGCTTGCCCGGGGGATACATCAATTATACGACCACCATACGATCGTGCTTCTTCGAGCAAGGGACAGGGAAGAGCTGTTACGTATCGTTTCCCTTGGAGATTTGCTCCAAGGCCTTCGTGTTGTTCTCCTTATTCCTGATCGAGAGGAGGAAACCATATCACTCGCACACCGCCTGCGGCCCCGTTTCCTGAGCAACTGTGAGAACAATTTTTCCGACGCCATGAACGTGTTGCGAAAAATGCTGCAATGTGAAGATGATAAGTCCAGGCACCGGGAAGGGAAGCGAAGGTAACGTCAATGATGACTTGCAAAATTGATGAACTGTATTTATAAGGGTATTCTGATCTTTAAATATCTGAGATGAGGCTATGTACGCAGGAGTTAGTGAATGAAAACACAGGAGAAAGGATAAAGAACCATGGCGCAAAAGATACTGATTATCGTCAACAGTGGTCCCGGGGATCCTGGAACCGCGACCGTTGCCTTTATGGTGGCAAGAGGCCTGGTGGAAAAAGGGCATGATATTTCCATATTCTTGCTCAATGACGCGGCCTATTTAATGATGGAGGAAGTTCAAGAGAATGTTCAAGGATGCGGTCTCCCGCCTTTTGAGGAATTCTTCCTCTCACTAACCCTCAACAGTAAGGCCCCCATATATATTGGGCAATCCTGTGCTGTGGGCAGAGGGCTTTGTGACGAGAAAGGGAATCTGAAGGTTGAGATCGCCTATGGTGAAATCGCAGGCTCTGACAAACTAACGGAATTAATTATTGAAGCGGATAAGGTTATCAATTTTTAATACGGCAATTCCCAGTCTGTGGTGTGAGAACAGGTGGCCTTTTTGCAGATAAAACATAGAAGATTTCCCTATGGGCGGTTGAATATTGGAGTTATTTCGTTTTTTTTATGGGCTCTCCCCCTTTCCATCCTACATCAAAATACTTGATGATATAGCACAATACCCCTAAATTTCTTAGGGGTATTGCAGAATGAGTTCAAGCCTTACTTGTCATTTGAATCATTTTTTGTGCGAAATTTTTCTCATCCTCACAGAGTCGTACCGGCAATCCAAAAACCTTCGGACTGGAACCTCAAAAAGGACGGCCTTCTCGGCCCCTAGCATCTATTTTAAAGATTTTGGCCTGAATATTGTAGATGGATTTCTCACGGCTTTATGAACCTCTATGCTTCATCCATGCCCGTCATTCCCCGACTTGCCTGCCCGGTCGTAGCCATGAGGCGAAGACGGGATCGGGGAATCCAGAGTTATCGGGACTGGAACCCGGTTCAATAGAAATATGCAATAGAATTTATGGGATAGACCACTCAGTGTTTTCTTCTAAAAAACTATCAATCAGAAAAGGACGAAGATCACAAGGGGAAAAACATCATCTGAAAAATTCTATTCCGAAAAAGATCTGGATAAGCCATATATTGATGGACTGGAATGTGCGATTGTCATCATGGAAAAGGCTATCAACCTGAGTTATACTGGTCAGAGATTAATGATCGAATCCTTGAGAGAGGTCCTACACGAACACAAGATGAAAGCCGTTATAGACAGAATGTGATTATAAGGAGATCAATCTCAGATTTTAATATCTTTTCGATACATAAAATTATGTAGGTAATTGGATAGTGGCAAGATATCCAAAATTTTGGAACATCTGGAAGTTTATGGTGCCCATAATACTGCATCAACATATCTTTACGTTATAAAATCAAATAATATTTATAATGCAAATTATGTAAAGATTTCTTGACATATTAAGTATCTTGAGTTATCTTATGGCGTATGTAAATTACAAGTAATCAATATCAACCATATCTAAGGGGAGGGACAATGGAATGGTTAGGAGAAAAAATAAAGTATTTGATAAAGGAAAATAACATTTCCATTATTAAATTGGCTGAAATGGCAGGGGTCTCTCGACAGACTGTTAATGATTGGATCAACGGTCAAATCCCCAAGGGCAATCATTTAATCTTTCTATGCAAAACATTTAATATCAACCCTGATTACCTGTTTTCACAGGATTACAATGGATCAGTATCAGTCCCTGTTCACAGGACAAGAAAGAAAGCAAAAGTCACTCCAAATATGCAGAATGATGCACTGGAAATGGCTATGGAGTATGATTTGCTATTCAGAAATGCCCCTGAACCTGGAATTCTGCCTGTGATGAGAGGAAGAAGCAGATCCGAGGAAACCGCGAAAAATGTTGCCAAAGACCTTAGGATAAAAGCATGTGTAAATAAGGACCTTCCACCTGATTATATCAACACATTCACTTTAATGAAAAACCTTGGCATAAAAATAATCTTAAGGGATTTTCCCGCCAAAGTTAAAGCCTATGCCTTTTATACAAAAATACATGATCACAGAATCGTCTTTGTCAACAATGCGACAAATGTTCTCGATTTGATTTTCCCCCTTTTGCATGAAGCGGTGCATGCTATACGGGATGAACTGAGTATCAATGAAGGTTTTGACGAAGCTGAAGAAGAATTTTGTGATTTAGTGGCGAATCATGTTCAGTTCCCGGATGAATATATAAAGATGGTATACGATGTTATCAAAGATCTTGAAATCCCTTTTCAAATCAACAAGCTCAAGACCTTTGGGGCAAAATATTCTTATGCGCTATTCGGCATTATTAAACGAATTCAATCAATCACCTCCGATTTTGATCTCAAAATCGGAGGTGCTGATACGAATTTAAAAAAGAGTTTTCCAACTATTGGCGAGATTCTTTTCGGGCAAAATGAACCAAGAGATTATGTTGATACCATTAAAAAACTAAGTCCTCTTTTCACTCTGATAATACTGGACCAGATTGATTTGTTGACCACCAGAAAGCTTGGTGAACTCCTTGGAATCGAAAATATAATGGATGCAAAAACTGTTAAAGATGAATTCATAAGATTAAAAGGCACATTCTTTTGACATGAATATTCTATGTGATACATGCAGCGTTTTAATGCTGATACGAATAGCTCCGGAAATGTTCTGTGATGATCGCTTTGAATGCGTAACTATCCCGGAAGTTATCAAAGAACTATTTCAAACACAGAAATTTAAAACCAGATATCCCTGGCGCAAAGAATATAAATCAAAAATAAAGGCAATGGTGACATCAGAAATAAATAATAGTGATTTTCAAATCTGCCTTGAAACAATCAAAAGCATTATACAAATCGGAAAAATCAACAAACGGACCAGCAGATACTTCAATTTGAGCAGTGTGGATCAAACAATTGCAGCGTGTTCCATCGCCCACAATTTCAAGCTTACAACAGTAGATAATGACCTGGAGGATTTCATCAAGCAGGAATTTTCAGGTCAGACAATTACACCCTTGGGTATAATCAATGATTGGCTGGAAAAGGGGCTCATTAAATGGAATGAAAAAATGCAGATGATAATTGAGGATTGGGAAGCATGTAATGAAAGTCCGCAACCAAAGAAAGAAATAAAAAGATTTGAAAAGAATACAGGCTATAAATACACAGGCCCAAAATGATATCGACTAAGATAAACTGCATTGATCAATAGACTCAGTTTTTAATATTCTAAATCATATTTACGTAAGTTGTTTTGGAACCAGCCTCCCGGTTAACACGACATTATGGGGCGACGCCTGGATCGGTGAGCCCCGGTAGGCAGCCAAACCCTGATTCCGCGCGACCCAATCTTTACACATTTTCCTTGCAGAGTCCGAATTCAGGGTCTCTAATAGTGTCCTAATGGAGGTTTTAGCCATGCCGACGGATACCGTGGAGCGAAGGAGAAGTGCTTGGTCTAGGGCGAAGGAACTTGCGGAGGGTACTCCAGAGACTCGCAATCGCTACATAGATTTCCTCCGTGCCATGGCCATAATCGTAGTGGTACTCGGACACTGGTTGATGGCAGCGCCTGCGATGGACCGCGGAGAATTCACACTCAGCGACATTCTCCATATAACTCCTTGGACCCAGTGGCTTACTTGGTTGTTCCAGGTTATGCCCCTCTTCTTCATTGTTGGTGGCTATTCGAACGGCGTTTCGTGGGAGTCTGCACGGCGTGGGGGTCGAAATTACGGCATCTGGATCACTGCCCGCTTACGGCGGCTAATCGGCCCGGTCGTGCCATTGCTGCTATTGTGGACGGTAATGGCGGTCATAGCAAACTTCCTCGGTGTAGATTCAAGTATAATCCGGGTTGGCTCACAGGCCGCATTTATGCCCACCTGGTTTCTTGCGGTGTACGTTATGATAGTTGTTGCAACTCCTGCGACGCACTCACTCCGTCTTAAGGGACGTCCATAAGAAACTAAATATCTCCAAGAATATACAAGTTTCTTAGTTTCTTATGGACGTCCCCCTTTACACGTGGCCGAAGACCGGAGAGACTGCTATTGGCTTTACGTGGTCACAAATTGTTCTGTAACTCCGACATTACAGGAGCCCATAAAAGACCCGGCCCGGTTCCCCTGGCACGAGGTGACCAAGGTGGCCCACTACTGGCTGGAGGTCAATGCCATGACAAGGCCAATGATGGTGAGGGAGGATGAAGCCCCTTATGGAGAGAAGAATCTATAACTGCCGTTAGCGACCATTTAAATGAGAAGAAGCAGCATCAAAATTTAATTTTCATAATTAATAATTTTTGACTGGTAAATACTTTGAAAAGACTGTATTTTTGACACAAATATGTATATATATTTGGGCTAAAATATTATGGGAAAACACTCGCAAAGTATTGATAAAAAAGTAATAAATCGTATTTATGGCCATGGGAGGGGTTGGGTTTTCACTACGGCTCACTTTTCTGACCTGGGGAGCCGTGATGCAGTAGCTTCTGCCTTAAAAAGGTATCGGCAGACAGGCATCATCCGCCAACTTGCCAGGGGGCTATACGATTATCCACGTACCGATCCCGAGTTTGGAATACTGACTCCATCTCCTGACTCCATAGCCGGGGCTTTAGCAGGGCGCGACGCCGTGCGTCTCCAGCCATCAGGGGCCTATGCAGCTAATCTTCTGGGACTTTCCACGCAGGTTCCCATGAAGATCGTTTATCTTACGGATGGTCGTTCTCGGACCGTACAAATCGGTAAAAAAGAGATCATCCTGAGGCGGACCACGCCACTGAATATGGCAACAGCAGGCAGAATAAGCGGACTGGTTATTCAGGGCCTGCGGCACCTTGGTCAAAAGCATGTGGATGAAAATGTTATTGCCGGGCTTGATCGTCGGATGGATGCGGATTCCAGAAAGCAACTTCTGAAGGACGTCCGTTTTGCCCCTGTCTGGATTGCAAATATTATGCGACGGTTGGGAAAAAAGGAAGAAACGGCGCTGACATGAGATCATTCTTAACATTTTCTGAAGATCGCAAGCGAATGGTCTGTGAGCAGGCGCAAGACAAACTTGGTCTGCCGCCGGCAACCATTGAGAAGGATTTCTGGGTTTGCTGGACATTGAAAAAACTGTTTGACCTTCCCGAGTGGGGTGAACATCTCACATTTAAAGGGGGGACTTCATTATCAAAAGGATGGGGTCTCATAGAAAGGTTTTCTGAAGATATCGATATTGTAATAAATCGGGGGAGGCGGGACGCTCTTTTAATATTCAATAACTTCATTGAGTGGAAAAATCAAAAATTGTCATTGCTAATACTAGAACCCAGGATTGTATTTTAAAAGCGCGTCCCCATTACTCTAAATGAACGGAAAAAACAGGGCAGACATCAAACAGGGATCGCGTGTAAAGGTCGTGCAGAAACAAAACCAAAGGTGTCAGGTCTTGAATCTTGAATAAAATACGTTTATGCTGTTTTTCAAGATTCAAGACCTGACCTTGTCGCTCCTATTTATAAAAGCATATTAAGATAATCCTTATTAAAAAAAGAGAGAGGATATGGGTTTATTTAAAAAAGAGTACATGACTAGAAGAAGATTTGTTAAAAATGTAGCTGGTGCAGCATTCTATTGCACATGTCTTCCATTAGAGGTTTTAGCAGGCTTTGCAAGGCCTTCGGAGCATAACAACGAAGAAAGGAAAAAAGTTAAGATGACCGGTACTGGTAAAGAGCATCTGGCAGCCGCATGCGGAACATATTGCGGAGCCTGCCCGGCTTACATCGCTAAACACAGCGAAGATGAGCAAATAAAAATGAAACTGCAAAAGAGATTTTCATCCGGACCGACGAAGGCACTGAAGGGGATTCCGGATCCGAGTTGGATGGATGGCCTTCTTTGCGACGGCTGTCTCAGCGGCGGGATGCTTGCTGCCCATTGCCAAAACTGCGCTATAAGAAAATGCGCAGCGAACAAACAGAATGATTCTCGTTGTTCTGACTGTGAAGAGTTACCCTGTTATCGTATTACGAATTTAATTAATATGGGCGGCTATCTGCACCGTAAAGAATACCTGCCAAACCTTAATAAAATTCGTGAGATGGGCGTTCAGGAATGGGTTAAATACGAAGAAGAGCGCTGGCGTTGTCCCCAGTGCGGCCTGCCTATGAGCTGGTATGACGCCGAATGCGCCGGATGTGGGGAGCCAAGATCCGAGCGATTGTTTCCTCTCAGTTTGGGGTCGTGAGTGAAATAGGGGATGTACCTCAAAATATCAATTGACATTATTTCAATATTACGAGTGAAAGAAACAGGGGTCAGACCTTCATTCTTGACAAAATTATCGGGCCATGAGGAATGATCTTCTGCAAAAATAAATTGGAGCGTCAGTCATGGCCCGTTCTTTTGGAAGGGGGACGCTGTTTCAATATTCAAGCGCCACCGGGTCGGACCAAGTAATTGATTGATATTTAAAAGATAAGGATTTATTTCTTAGGCTATTTAAGACCTTAAAACGATGTTTTTGGGGTCGAAAAAAGCGATTTAAGAGAGGAGAACAGGAGATCCATATATGGACGTGACTGCTATCTGATATGAATGATCTTATCCCAAATACCCCGTCATTTTTTTTCTGGCCTCTTTGATTTTCCAGTTAGAAACAAAATATCCTTGCCGTCATGTTTGAAGAAATAAAAAACTTTATCCTTATAAAGTGTAATACAAAATAAAGCGTCATTCTTAAAAGGCCAATGGCCAATATAGAATCTGGATTCCCCGGTCCCGCCTTCGCCCATAGGCTTCGGACGAGGCAAAGCAAGCCGGGGAATGACGAATATATGATCATCGGTGATGAGGTGAATACATCTGTCGGCGTAAGATTCTAATTCGTAAGGTTTTCTGAATCGAGCCAATCTTCTAGTTCAACGTTCAGATGAAGATTACCGGCTTTTAATATTGAAAGGAATTCCCATGGATTGCAATTCAATTTCTGGCATGTCTCCTGAAAGCTCAATTCACCACGTTGATATTGCCGAAGAAAACGCTCCCGCATGTCGAGAGAAAAGCCTTTTCTCAATACATCCCTCAGGAAAGCCGAACGGTCAAGCTTCAGTTCTTTTACAACCTGGTCAATCTCATTTAAGAGGTCTTCAGGTATTCTTATTGTTGTGGGCTTTGCCATTTCTTGCCTCCGCTAAAGATAAGATCGATTCGGCAATAATCTCCGGCGAATACCTCCCGATCTTGCCAAGCTTTTCAATAGATTGCTGTGCTTTGATAAATGATATCTCATGTAATTTATACAGATCAACAACGATCTTTGGCGTTATTATAAAGGGTATCTTCAGGAATCTTGCAGCCTTGATGGCCTTTCCGTCATCAGTAGCATATACTGCGTCCTGTGACATCATGGCCAGCATAAGCGCATCCTTTTCTCCACGATGCAGCGTGATGGGAGCCTCCAATTCTCCAGTATCAGGTTGCTCAATCTTTAAGAAGCCTTTGTCAAAAAGATCGCGTATCAAAGATGCATCAGGATAATTCTTTACCAGTTCTTCAGAAGCGGTTTCATCGATTACAGATTGGGGAACTATGAGCTCAAAGCGCGCGCATAAAATCTCAAGGAGACCGCATTTTGATAATAAAATCAATGCAGTACTGTCAGCAACGATCTTTTTCATAATTGTGAAGCCTTTTTGTAATCGATATTGTAAAATCGTACACGAATATGATTGATCTGTCAAGCATCAAGTTACGTTACTTTAAGTCAAAGGAAAGGAGATCCATGAAAAAGAAGACACAAAGATAGAATAAAGTTTTAAATTCTTTATCATATAGGTGACCAGCCTATCCGTGCAAATTAACAAGATATTTGTCACCGTCAACATTGACACGGTCCCTGTGACATGAGATTTCCTGCCAGGCATAATTCAAAGCTCTATATCCTCTTTTCTTTAAAAATCCTCTCATCAACCTATTTTCCCTGTCACACCCTGCCGTATTTTGTCTACAAGATATCCTTGCCGTCATGTTTTTCAAATTCATGGAGCGGCGGAGATATGGCGTTGAAGAAAGGTGGAATGCTAAAAGGCAGGTCGAGGATCCCTGGGGTTTCCGAATTTCACGGAAATGAAGGAGGTAGAGATGGAGAAAAAGGCCTGGACTCTGTTAGATTCCCGGAGGGAGGCTGCAAAAAGGTATTTTCCGACTTCCACCCCCTCAATTAAGAAAATCCTCAAGGCGTTTCCTGGTGGCCGCAGGGAAAGCTTCAGCCAGGGACATCAATCGCGCGTGATCAATATTTTCAAGTTCCAATTCATCTTCAAACGGAATGCGTTTTCGCAGATAAATCGTATCGAGCAGGGCCTTTTCAGGCACGGCAAGATTGAAGCCGTCTTTTGTTTCAAAACCGTTGAACAGGCGGGAGGCAATGCGTGAGAATTCGATGGTCACGCCGCCAAACCGGATATTCCTGGACGCTCCCACTGCCGTATCGAGCGTCAGAACAGTGCAGACCACAGGCGATTGAAGCAGGATGCCGTGGCGGTTGAGCGCCCACTCACAGGAAATATAGGCCAAAAAAAGAGGGTCAGGCGTGGCCACCTGACCCTCTTAAAATATTAATCTTCTAATATGCCGAGACGCAGAATCGAACTGCGGACACGAGGATTTTCAGTCCTCTGCTCTACCGACTGAGCTATCTCGGCATAGTTCCGAAAATCTTATAACTTTTCAGATCGTGCCGGTCAAGATGAAATTTTACTATTTGTCTGATGTGTCGTCCAGGCCAAGATCCAGATCATCAAGATCGAGTGTCATTTCGTCATCATCGGTTTTGTCAGAACTTTCCTTATCAAAGGTAAGGCTGTCCAGATCAAATTCTTCTTCTTTGTCTGACGGTGCTTCTTCTGTGGCCGATTCAGCAGAGGACTCATCCGTTGTTGCGGGTTCCTCATATTCCAAAGTCTTTTCCTCGTCTTCTGAATCAGCCTCTTCCAGGGATACATCGCCGAGATCCAGGGATTCTTCCTCACCTGTGCCCGAATCATCCAAGGAAAAGTCTCCCAGGTCCAGCTCTTCTCCTTCTGTTTCAGCGGGCTGCTCGTCCAGGGGTACATCGCCGAGGTCCAGGGGTTCTTCCTCACCTGTGCCCGAATCATCCAAGGAAAAGTCTCCCAGGTCCAGCTCTTCTCCTTCTGTTTCAGCGGGCTGCTCGTCCAGGGGTACATCGCCGAGGTCCAGGGGTTCTTCCGGAGTCTCGGATGTCTTATCCTCACCTTCCAGTTCCTGGTCGGTAGAAGATCCGGTTCCGACCTCTAATTCGCCAGTCTCATTTATTTTAAGATCATCAAGCTTTAGCTCTATCTCGGATTCCTCTTCTGTTTCCTGTTCTGTGGCTATTCCTGTTTCCATAGAATCAGGTGCGATAACTGTCTCTTCGTCAGCTGCCATTCCCTGAGTAGCGGAATCATCCGCGGACAGGTCCTCAAGGCTGATTTCCTGTTCTGTTTCTTCCGAAACACCTTCATCAGCACCAAGAACTTCCTCGGAAGCAGGCTCTTCCAGGGAGATGTCTCCCAGGTCCATGGATATGTCTTCCCCTCCTTCCTCTTCCTCCGAAGGCGTGATAAGCCCCTCGGTATCTTCAGCAGAGATCTCATCCAGGTCAACGGCTACCTCTTCTTCTGCAGACAATTCAAGTTCTCCGGAATCCTCCTGATCAAGGCTGATTTCAATATCCTGTTCCTCATCAATAGCCATTTCCGATGTGTCTATGACCCCGGAGTCATCCAGACCTATATCCATCTCGTGCATACTCTCCAAAGGCTCTGATGAATTTATCGAAAAGCCGACATTGGATTCATCTGCCTCTCCTGTGAGGATCCCCAGCAGGGAAGGGGGGTCCGGCCTAGAAGAAGGAAGGTTTAGCCTCACCTGCTCATCGGATATATTCTTGTTACATTTAGGACACACCTGATTATAATCGAAACTAATGTAACCGCACTTAGGACACTTCATTTTTTACCCCTAAATAATGTTAATTTGCAGCTAACTAAATCTAAAAAGATGAAAATGTGTTTTTACCGTAAAAACTGTAAAACTATATATCAAACATGGCATATTTTTTGTATTTCGTCAAGTATTTAATATTCGAGATAATTTTGAGTTTTAGTCCCACAAATAAAACGCGTGTTGATAATAGTTTCCTGCGCCCATTTACTTATGGTTCATCCGGTTAATGAGTACGGAAAGGACTTTATATAAATACTCACCAATCTTGCTATAATTTTATCATTAAGTGTACTCATTTGGCGGATGATCCTTATTTATCACCATAAAATTCCCGTATGGCGTTTCTGGCCAGTTCATCACAGCGTTCGTTTTCCCTGTGTCCATGGTGCCCTTTTAACCATATCCACTCGATATTATGAGGTTTGCTAAGGTGCAGTAGAAGCTCCCAGAGGTCACGATTAAGGACCGGCTTTTTCTGTGAATTCATCCATTTTTTGTTTATCCATCCGGGAACCCATTCCGTCATTCCTTTGACAACGTAAGCGGAATCTGAGAATATCCTGAGCTTGCATGGCTTTTTAAGTTGTTTCAATGCTTCAATGACCGCGGTCAATTCCATCCTGTTATTGGTGGATTTAGCCTGGTGTCCTGATATCTCCTTTATCTTATTACCGAACTTAAGGATAGCTCCATATCCGCCAGGGCCAGGATTCCCGCTACAGGCACCGTCCGTAAATATATCCACCTGGGGTTCTTTGTTTTTAGCCATTTTCTTATGCGTTGTCGGTCTCATAAAATTAATACAGGATAATAGATGAAAATATATATATTAATGATATAATATTAACACTGTAATGACAATATTTTAGATTTTAATATACGCTGTATCAACAGGTAAGTTTATCACTGCTCTACTCGCGTTCGCCAGGATGCCCCGTGCGGTAGCACGGGGAGGAATGACGTGAGGCGACCGCGACGTAGCCCACTGGGCGCCCGTCCTCCGCAGTAGCCTGTCCATGCTCCGTAGCAGGCAACTGCGGAGGACGGGCTACGGGGGATGGAAAGTCGGGTGGATTCGGCGGAGTTCCGCTTGGTTTTACCACTGATGGCCCGCGCGGAAGCGCGGGGAGCTTCACTATCAGGGCATCATCTGTCGTTCGGCAGGTTCACAGGCTTGTATAAAGACCTAGGGTGGTACCGGGCTTATGATACTGTTAAAAGATCTTTTCTTTTACCTGAAATAAGAATTGAAGATACTTGAGAATCATATTATCTCCTTAAAGGAAAACATCCTACCTGCGGCGTTCGAAGAAGGGGGTGTTCTACTTAATGTTCAGGATCGTGTTTCTATGCTGGTGAACCGAACAGGAATGGGGATCTTGGAGTTACTGGACGGGAAACGGGATGTTAAACAGCTTGCTGGAAACCTGGCTGTTATATATCGGAAACCGGAAGATGAAGTAAAAGACGATATAGTAGCTTTCTTATCGAACCTTGTGGAAAAGGGCTGGATCAATGTCATTTGAAAAAAGAAAGATTAAGGTTAAGACAGATATCGTGCTTAGGGAAGAGGAGGAAGGAGCTTTTCTGTTCAATCCGGACACAGGACGGATATGCTATCTTAATATCCTTGGTACTAAAATCTGGAAGTCCTGCAATCAGGTCACGACCCTTGAAAGAATAGTAGATAAAATATCTCTCGATTTCACGGATATCTCCAGGGAACAGATCGTTGAGGACTGCATGAAGTTTCTTCAGGATTTGGGCAATCTCGGTTTCCTTGCCGGCGAAACAGAGGAGAAGGGAATGCTTTAATGTCTGATAAAACAGAGGGAAATTTGGATTATCCTTTGCGTTCCATCTATTTTTACCCGACGGAGTCCTGTAACTTGAGGTGTATTCACTGCTGGATCAAACCGGACTACGCACCGGATGAAATAACCTACAATAAGTTGAATAAACAAAATATTTCCATTGAGGACATGGAAAAGGTCATAGAAGACGCACTTCCTCTGGGCTTGACCCATGTAAAGCTCACAGGAGGCGAACCATTACTAAACCCGAATCTTTTGCAATACATAGATTGTTTCTCCCGGAACGGACTTTCCTATAGTCTGGAAACAAACGGTACCCTGCTTACGGAAAAGACTGTTGATAAGCTCAATAAACGTCATTTAAGACAGATAAGCGTCAGCCTGGACGGGAGCTGTCCGGAAGTACACGAAAGAATCAGAGGAGTAAAAGGCAGTTTCCATAAAACAATAAACGGAATTAGATTGCTGATCGAAAACAACATATTTCCTCAAATCATTTTTTGTCTGATGAGGATAAATGCTCATGACCTTGAGAATACGATAATTCTGGCAGACAAATTGGGAGTAAGATCATTCGAAATCAATCCGCTTGCCCTCCTCGGGCGTGACGGACACAAGGAGAAAGGGCTGGAAGGCCTTTCTGTTGAAGAACTCATAAACCTTGAGGACAGGATAGAAAATGAATTGTCTCAACGCTTTCCGGATATGCGTATAGATTTGTATCTCCCTCCGGCACTAAAAGGGATCAAGGAGCTTTCCCGTCATCCGATATCCACATGCAAAATACACAACATCTGCGGGATCCTTTCCAACGGCGATGTGTCCATCTGCGGGATCGGTCGGAGAAAGAGGGAATTGATAATGGGGAATATCAGAGAGAGAAGTATTGATCAGATATGGAAAGAGGGGTCTGTCTTTAAAGAGATACGAGAAAAGGTGCCTTCCAAGATGGAGGGGATATGCGGAAAATGCATATTCAGATATCATTGCCTTGGATTCTGCAGAGTTGACGTGCTCGTGGCGGAGATGCCACTGGTCGCACCCTATAGTGTTTGTGAAGAGGTTTTTCAAAAGGGGCTCTTTCCAGACTCCAGGATATTATAGAGGCGAAATAATTTGTTAAAAAGGATAAATCTCTATCATGAATATACCTTCGGCACCAGAAAGAGTAACGCTTAATATTACAAATCAATGTAACCTGAATTGCCTGTATTGCGCGGTTTCATCTACCAAGAATGCGCCGGGAGACATGAAACTGGAAGAATGGCAGGCGGTTATTGATGAGCTTGCCAGGATCAAGGTATTTAATCTGTTGATATCTGGCGGTGAACCCTTTCTTAGGCAGGATTTTCCCGAACTCCTTAAGCACATCTTCAAATATCACTTTAGAATATCCATTAACACCAACGGAACTATGCTCAATGACCAGGTCATTTCGCTGGTTTCGGAATCCCGTCGCCTGGATAATATTCAGGTGTCTCTGGACGGCCCTGACCCGGAAACACATGATGCTATCCGTGGCCGAGGGACATTTGAAAAGGTTATCAGGGGCATTAAAGCTTTATGCAGGTGGAAGACCCCGTTCAGTTTCTTTGTAGTAGTTTGCAGGAACAACAAGGATTGCCTGGGAGAGATTGTTCGCATGGCAAAGGATTTAGGGGCGTCACAGGTCACATTTTCCACCTTACTACCCCAAGGGAGTGCTTTAGCGCATCTGAATGATCTTTTTCTTTCCTTTGACGAGCAGAAAAAGGTTGAGTCTGAATTAAGATATTTGAAGAAAAGAAATCCTCGATTAGTAAGGGGGTCATTAGTACAGACCATTGAATGGATGGATATGATTGGCAGGGTTGGCAGCAATAAAGGGAAACCTGTAACACCCAACAAGATCACAAGTTGCGGCGGAAGCGTTTCAGAATGTTCCATACGTCCTGAAGGCTGGGTGATTCCATGCGATCGTCTATGGGATTATAAAGTGGGAAACGTTAAAGAAGAATCCTTTCAGTCCATATGGCTTAATTCCGAAATGTTCAGACGTTTCAGAGAGAGATATTCCCGTAATATGGACTATTTTGAGGAATGCAGAGATTGTCCTTATTCTGATATATGTCGGGGGGGATGTCCGGCCGTACCTTATTATATGGGGAGAGGTATTGATGGATGGGATCCACTCTCCTGTTTCAGGGTATTTTCAGGAGAGATCAAGAGTTATGTTTAAAGGGAAAAGTCTGAGAAGGAGACATCTGAATCTTGAAATAGGAGGACAAATCTTCAATATTTTTTTCCCGAAAGCGGATTATAGCCTGTATAGCGGAATAAAAAGGGAATGGGGTCAATACATAACGGATTCTGATGAAAGGGGTTGCAGCGTAGAGGTTTTACCCTACTCTCAGGACAGACCTTTCTCCTGGGATCGAGCGGAACTTGATCGCTTCAGAAAATATTTCTCAATGATCCATAGTCGTTTTCCGTCCGATGATCGGATAGATAGGGCAATCGAAGAATCGATCCGTTTGCTGCAGCATCTGGATCCCGAAGAGGAGAGGAGCAAGCTTATACGTTCTCTTTTTGAAAAGCCGGGATCCCTCCTTTACGTCCATACCGGCTCGGATCTCTTTTTCTTTGATACGGAATCGGAATTAGCCTTCTTTTTCATTCAAAAAAAGGCCCTATTATTTAGTATCCTGTTGGGAATCATAAATGGGGTCAGTTCTACACAATCCGTTTTGATGCCGGGGTTTATAAACGGCATGATGTTTGCTCTATCATATATGTTGATCCGTAATAAGGGGTTATTGCTTCACGCCTCGGCAGTACAGAAGGGCGGTAGGACTGTTCTTTTTTTAGGGCCTTCCGGGGCGGGGAAATCGACCGTAACCCGTCTTTGCGAGCCGGATGTCTGTTTCTCGGATGACGGAACTGTTGTCAGAAAAGAGGATAACCACGTCTATGCCTACAAATCACCTTTCACACAGGATAGACGAAAAGACAGGAAGCCGGTACAGGTAAGGGGGGAGGTTGAAAAGATATTTCTTCTAAAAAAGGGGCATGATCATGTTATTCTCCCCATTGAAAAGAGTGAAATAATGCATATCATGCTGATGAACCTTATCCATTTTTATAAGTATTTAGATGATCAGACCGCGCGAGAGGGTTTTTATATAGTCAAAGAGATACTAGATATCCTTCCCGTATATAAATTAGAGTTTGCAAGGGAAGGAGAAATATGGGATAATATTATATAGTATAGAAAAGCGGGGAGACTATTAACATGGCGGGCAAAGAAAATAAGGATAAGCAGTATGAACCTCCGGTAATCAAGGAGATCGGAGGGGTATTTGAACAGGCCATGGGGGCGTCTCGATGTGCCAACGGGGGATCCTTTCAAGCAACTGATTGTCCGGGTGGAGTGGGAGCGCAGAGCGGATGCCCCGGAGGAATCCTGGATCAGGCGTGTCTTGGCGGCGGAAGTGACGCAGGGGGCTGCACCACCGGGTGGGGCAATTGAAAAGCCTTTTACGGGTTTCGACCCTCTCGCGTTAGAACCCTTTAAATCTATCCAGGGCTTCGACACACAAGGCTGTTGTCAGGGCTTCCGATCCGAACCAGAAAAAATGAGGGACAGGGGACCTCGGCCCTTCTTGTCTCTTCCCTCTCCCCAAGATAAAATAATAAGTTTGCATTAACAACACTATCAACATCATTCATATCTTTTGCCTGGGGAAAGAGGTTTATCCATGTGTAAAAAAGCCCGTCCTTATTTCGGTTATTGAGAATAAGGGGTATGTTCTTACCCTTTGATATCCAGGGGTGAGAGTCTTTCAAAATAAACGAGGCACAGCATGTATCATCAATGTCGGGAATTATGGTGGAACTGTCTTGGGAGCTTAAATAGCTCCATATCCCCGGATAGATTATTTCATCAATCAGAAAACGCCTTATTTTATTAACGATATGAAGGGTTTTTTCACTGTTCAGGAATCCCATGCAATAAGCTATTATTGTTGAAGAAAAGATACAATTTTCAAATTTGCAGTCTTTTTCCATTTTTCTGTCAACAGAGTTGTAGTTAGGGAAATTCCCGGATGGTAATTGGCTACGGTAAAGGAATTCAGTCGCTTTATTTATTGAACCGTTAATGGATTTCAAAAGACTGGTTGACATTTTTCTGATTGGTAAATGAACGCATTGCCCTATAGCCCTTTATCCCCCGACCCAGGGCTGAATTGATAGTATAATGAGAGATTAATATGTTGTATGTATTTTAAAAGCATTTCATCTTCCGTAAAGGAGATCACCATGCGTAAAGGTTCTAACCGCCTTTGGCGATTCACCATAAAATGCGTTATCAGGGCATTAACATAGATCCCCGTCAGTCGCTGGTTGCTGATCAAAGGGAGAAATTTTGTCGGATTAAGGGGGTAAAAATGCAACACCCGCTTTTTGCTATTTTTAAAAGAAATGAATAAAGCCTTACACTGGGATAGAAACTCGTGCGGGATATCTATGAGCCCGAGGTTAGCCATTAATTCCGCATCCTTAAAATCTTCAGGCATCAGTGAGGGATATATTTCCACATCTGTTCTTCCGTCGAAATACATATTGATACCAAACATGTTATTTATCGGATAGTCTTTAGTATTGTCTACACGCGGGTGTATCGCCAATATCTGCTCCAGCTTCTCAGGGTAGGCCTTAACAGTGAAATAGAACTTGACCTTTGAACTATGGATAGCCTCCCTGAAATCTATGCCTATCCCCAGTGTGCCCAACTTTGACAAGTCAAAGTCCCTGTTAACGGCCTGATCAAAAACGGCACGATTTAATTGCACATCTGGGTAAACAGAGATCTTGTCCAGAAACCGACCTATTTCAGTGAGACCTGATGAGTTATCGTTTTCTGTGTAGCCTACTCTGAATCTGGTCGCCTGTATATCATCGGGAGAAATCTGCGGCGCATGTTCCAGTATGGAACCCGATGATTCGGAAATAAAATTCTCGAATAGTCGAAGAAAATGACTTCCTTTAAGGCTGTAGTCTTGTTTGAAGTAGTTATAGATCAGCATCAATGGTTTCATATATCTTAATCTTTTACATATTTATTAATTAGATTAACATTTTTTAGGTTCATCCGGTTAATGATTACGCTAGTTAATGATATCTAAATATTTTATGCTGTATGGTCCATGGGGTTCTCTTTTAAGCGGCGAACTCGTTTATGTGCACTGACCCCGCACAAAACAAGACGAGGCGGGCGGATGGACCAAAGAATATCATCAGTGGATAAACGTATCGCTAATATCCGGTCACGGCGGTTCTTTTCAAGACAACATCTATGGCATTCAGTGGACGTGGTCTTATTTTCAAGGGTTTGGCAAACCTTTTCCTGGTGGCAACGGCATATTCTGCCAGGGGTTCTGGTGGAGTAAACCCTTGAAAATAAGCCCACTGCAGGCCTTGGGTGGAATCCTTTTTGAGATGTCGTCTTTCCAAGAACAGCCGTGACCTCAAATTATGATAAATTACGCTATATGGTCCATGGGGTTCTCTTTTAAGCGGCGAACTCGTTTATGTGCACTGACCCCGCACAAAACAAGACGAGGCGGGCGGATGGACCAAAGAATATCATCAGTGGATAAACGTATCGCTAATATCCGGTCACGGCGGTTCTTTTCAAGACAACATCTATGGCATTCAGTGGACGTGGTCTTATTTTCAAGGGTTTGGCAAACCTTTTCCTGGTGGCAACGGCATATTCTGCCAGGGGTTCTGGTGGAGTAAACCCTTGAAAATAAGCCCACTGGAGACCTTGGGGTACGCCCGGCATGGGCATGAACTTATGGGGTGAAAGTCCCCTATAGCTGAGCCA
>CAYQNR010000029.1:0-35568 GCA_964418945.1 uncultured Desulfobacteraceae bacterium | reverse complement strand
GATTCTCCCCACATTGCCATGGAATCCGGCTTTTCAACCATTCCATAAGCCATGAGAGCCGTCGGACACCAATGGTCTTCCTTCAGCATGGCCACGGTTTTTCCTTCTCGCCGTGACATACCAAAGGCCTGACACTGTGCAATGTGATATCCTCCGTCTCTTTTTGGCCGAAAGGCTTCTTTCGGGATGTCTGCCTCCTTTTCCAGCATTTTAACAGCAATAGGTGAAGTCCTTAGGAGCAATGATGTTTCCAGTTCATTCCCATATTCATTGAACTTGCTCAATTCAGGCAAAGGATCTACCTCCCTTGGAGAGGGCTTTTTTGCCGTTTGGGCGGCGGAAATGGCTACACCCGATGTTGCCAGTGCTACCGCACCCAGTCCGAGTCCCAAAGTTTCGCGTCTGGTATATCCGTTTTTCATTAGCAATCCTCCTATATTTGAGATTATTGGCAGTAAACTTCAACATGTCCATGCAGCCTCATTAAGCCGTTGATTCCAGCACTGATTTGTTTGGAGTATTGGCTGTTGACCAGGCATGTGAAAATATTGTTGTGTGTCAATGACACTGTCAGTATATAATATAATTGTGGCTGCTGATCTTTGTCAAGTTTGCAAGCTTGGTGAACACTTGAACAAGAGGGTTGTCCAGGATCCTCTAACCCGGCAAAAAGGATTAATTTCCGTGAAAAAGGCACTACCTACCGCTTCAGCATGTCTCTTCCGGTAAAAAATGACACACTCGGACCTATGTTAAATGCACTACTTCGTGTTCTCGTCTTTAACGTACAGCCCGCCGGGTACAGTGGTGAAATGGAATATGGGCCGGTCGACCCGCTTCAATATCAACGGGCAGTGCTTTATCCCGGCAGGCACGAACAATAGGGCGCTTTCTGTAATTACCTGTTTCTCATCTTCAAGCCATATTTCTATTTCACCGCCCAGGTCGTGGGGATTCCCGGGATCGCTTCCGAAAAATCCTATGATTTCATCCGCATCATGAACGTGGGGTTTGTCTTCCAAGGTTTTGGCCGCATTCAGAAACCAGGCCGTATTCATATGGAATGCGCCTTCGACAACATTCTCATCCATCCACAAGATCCTTTTGGCATATTTGGAATAATCGGCTTCGATCTTTTTCTTCTCTTCGGGAACCACGAGATCGGTTATCACGTATTTTCCATACTTGGATTCAGACATCAATCATCTTCTCCTTTCTTCTCTCTTCCTTGCGTACCTCCTTGCTTCCATATAGCGGTTCTGTCGATGCCGAAGTCGGGGTGTGACCCGTCCTCGGCCGGAATCGTGAACAGATAGTTGGGCCCGGCATCCACTGAGGACTCTTTCGGCTTGGGCAGTTGCGGTACCCAGTCATAGGGCACGCGGTAAGCCCGGTAAACAAGGTTACGAATCAGGGGAATGTCGGAATCCCAAAGGTACGGATTCATATATTCCCAGACGATCTCATAATCCCGGGTGACCTCGATAATGCGCCCCTGGGCGCCTTCGGTAATCAGCGTATTGCCGTTGGGAAGCCGCTGGGCGGAGGACACATTGACGCTGTACATTTTATGACCGAAAGCCGGGTCTGGATTATTTGAGGCGTTGGGAACATATTCCCATACAACTTCCTTTGTAACCGGGTTGAACTCGACAACCCGGGAATAGTCACGGCGCATAACCGTTATACCGTCCGGGGCAAAATCGGTCGGAGTTCCGTAGCCGGAGGCGCCGCCGTTGTCAAATACCATAATGTTGCCCGCACCGGGCAATCCCTTGGGAATCATGTGTGTATGGTGCGGGCCGATTATCCATCCCAGTTTCCTGTCATCGTTCTCCCGATAGTAAGGGCCGGCTCGCCATACGATTTTGCCGCTTTTGTGCTCTATGATCGCCAGGAGACCGGCTTCGCGACTGTCGAGGATAATATTGTCCGGGTGGAACCGGCGGTCGCCCCCGTCATACCATTTATTGGGTCCCAGATAGGAAGCACAGTTCTGATGAAACCAGTCGAAACCATCCCCTTCACTCCGAGGCTCCCTGTCATAATTCTGCATGGCCTTCAATGCCGCTTCGTCAAAACCCATCTCATCCAGATGCTCCGAAGCTTTCCATATCCAGACTATTTTGCCCGTGGCTATATCCACCTCATAAACAACATCATCTATCAGCTGTACATTCTTGTTAATCTTTTCATTTCGTACATTGTGATGAGCCAGGACCAGGATGGTGCCTTCCGATATATCCGGTGGAGCGGCATCCGGTATATAGTAGCCTACGGGATTTCCCTTTATCTGGAGATCGTGATGCTGCCGGGAAAGCCACATGGTTCCATCGCCTTCATTGGCCTTTCCTTTCTGCCATTGATTGAACCTCCAGAGAACATTGTCCTTGAAATCTCTCACCTGGATTTCAATGGCGTCCTGCCACCCATGTTTCCAGGAGGCGGTAGCGGACAAAAGATATCCTCCGGGGTATACCTTGTTCGGATGATGAAGCTTCCCTTTCCAGAGATGAACGAGGTTCCCGTTCATATCGATAAGTCGTCCTTCATCAGACGAAAGTATTGTGAACCCGTTCCAGCATTTATCCGGCTTGTAAGTGGTCGTTCCCAGGGGATAGACACTAGGATCAGCGTGGACGACTACCGGAACCAGTACCAACAAAGCCAGAGCAATAAACTCTGCCGGACGTTTCATTTCATGACCTCCTTGGTTGATAGGAACTTGGGGAGTTTCAGTGTATTAAAAACCTTTTATTTTAGCACATCTTTGACTGATATAATGCCGAGGATGAAATTTTCCGTAAGGGTGTGTGCCGGAAACATGTGCAATGAATTCCTCCGGTACTATAATTTCCTACCAGCCGGATTCCATCCCGTACGGTACGGTCATCAATACAGCTTCAATCTGCCGGATCTTGCCGTCCATTATTTTGAAGATCTCTCCGATTATTAAGGAATACGGTTGTTTCACGGACTCGTTTACAGCCCCGTCGTGGTCGAAATAACCCATGGCAAAGGCTAGGCCGGTGACAGGATCGGCAATAAAACGACGCTCTCTTATATCGGTGACAATTACGGAAAATCCCGTATCAAACTGCGCCTTGCAATTCATACCTGCAATGGAGCCTTCTGCTGCGTCGGGATTATTGGCTGTTACCATGGCATTTTCACGTCGCTGGCATTTCGGATCGAAAGGCACATTGGCCCCGTCATTGTCGGTATCCAGTCCGGTAAAATAGCTGTTGCCGATGGTGATAAGATCGGCCCGCGATAGACGTTTGTCCTTCGGGATTTCCTGCATCATAAGAGGATGTGGCTTGTCATGTATTACGATCGGAATGCCGATATCGGGTATTTCTCCCATCATGATATTCCGTACCACGAGGTTTTCAATTTCCGAGATCAGCTTGCCTTTTTCGACTTTCAGACGCGCGGCAAAGAAATTATTGTTGCCGTTTTCATCAATTCTGCCAAGCAATCCAAACTGCCCCGCCTCTTCATCTATCACATCTACACGGTAGGTAGGCATTGCGGATGCCGTGTTCCAGAGGCCGTCAGTGAGATTAAGGCGCACTCCGTTTTCCGTGTATTTCACATTCTTCGTTACCGGCAGTTTCGAGGAGTCGTGGGCTACGAGTGCTTCCAGGTAGGTGGTCATAAAACCTGCCAGGCATTCCCGATCGCATTCGATCGGAGCTGTTGCATTGGCGGTGAGACTGAAGCAGAGTATTGCCATCATAAAGGTAGTGAATATCAAACGTTTCATGATATGTCCCTTCCATAAAGAGGTTGATAGCCGTCTTATTTCCCTGGCATTAAAAGACCCCCGGGTTTCGATTCTGGTTGATTGATAATAAGCCCCTTTTGGGGGTACCAGGTTTAAAAGAATTACTGTTGTGTGTCAATGACACTGGCACCACATAATATTGTTACATCCGGTTAATTAGTACGTAAAGAGTTAGAAGAGCATAACTTATTATAAGTACCTTAATGGCCCATGGGCCTCTTTTTTAAGTGGCGAAAATATTGACAGCATGCCAATTACGTTAGGTGCCACCCAGGCGGGCGGAATACTTGGGAGAGAATAGAAGATCATCGAGTCCGGCCAAGTCTGGAAAAGGCTACCCGCCCGCCTCGTTTAGTTTTGTGCAGGGTCATAGCACATAAACGAGTTCGCCTTTTAAAAGACAACCCCATGGCCCATATACCGCAAAATATTCAGATATCATTAAGTAGCGTACTCATTAAGCGGATAAACCAATAAGCATCATCACCTGAGGTCACGGCTGTTCTTGGAAAGACGACATCTCAAAAAGGATTCCACCCAAGGCCTGCAGTGGTCTTATTTTCAAGGGTTTGCTCCACCAGAACCCCTGGCAGAATATGCCGTTGCCACCAGGAAAAGGTTTGCCAAACCCTTGAAAATAAGACCACGTCCACTGAATGCCATAGATGTCGTCTTGAAAAGAAGTGCAGTGACCGGATATTACCGATAGCTTTATTCAGTCATGATATCTTTTGCTTCATGCGCCCGCCTCGTCTGGTCTTGTGCAGGGTCAGTGCACATAAACGAGTTCGCCGCTTAAAAGAGAACCCCATGGCCCATATAGCGCAGGATATTTAGATATCATTAACTAGTGTACTCATTAACAGAATAAATTATAATATTGTAGCCGCCGATCTTTGTCAAGGCTGACCCTTTCGGGGCTTTTATAGGGTAAATCTTGTGGATCAGCCTGCTTAGACGGATAAACCTGGCCCATAAAAACTGTTGACACCTATTAATAATTAAAATAGATTATTTTCAACATTAATTGCACATATAATAATAGGGGGATTATAATGAAATTAACCAGGTCCTTGTTATTTGTTTTGCTACTCTGTTTTGTTTTTCCAGCTTTATCAAATGCTGACCAGTTTGAAGACGCTGTGACCGCAATTGCGGATGAAGATTTTGAAAAGGCCTGCGAATTACTTCGTCCTTTGGCTGAAGAGAAGAATTTACCGGCTCAGACCATTCTGGGCTTGATGTATATCAAAGGACAGGGGGTCGGGAGGGATTTCAACAAAGGTTTGTCAATGATAATGGATGCCGCAAGACAGGGACATGAGCAGGCCAGGGTAATTGCAGCTGCTTTATGCATAGAACTAGCGGAATTGGGTGATGTGAAGGCAATGTATAACGCGGGATATATGTGCCTGAACGGCTGGGGAGGAGAATATGATTCCAGTAAATGTATAAAATGGCTAGAAAAGGCTGCGGAAAACGGGCATACACGTTCAGCAAAGGTGCTTTCCCAGATATATACAAAAGGTTCGTTCGGTATAACTCCTGATAAAGAGAAGGCATCCTACTGGAGCAATATGGCACAGGAATAGGTGAACGACAGATTCTTTTTTAGTTATACAGTCCTGTACGGGTGTTGCCTTTAACTCTGATTTATGATCTTGTCTAAAAGTCATGTATTGCCCCAATCTCCTGAGTAACTTCTGCTTGATGATAACTCCCTATAAAACAACCGTTATGTGTAAATGACCCTAGCGGCGAATAATATTGTGGATGCTGATGTAGATTGGTTTTTGAAATAAAATCAGAGGGTTATAATTGAATTACAATTTTTTTATTGAAACTACGAAAAATTTTGTTGACAAATACGAAAGAGTTCGTATATTTTTGATAAAAGAGTCAAGGGATGTGTGATATATCTCTTCAGGATGGTTTTTCCATGAATAAACCTGTAACAAAAAGGAGTTGGAAAAATGAAAGCGATAACAAAACTGGCATTTATTTTCACAATATCGCTTCTGACCATGGCATGCGCGACCATGCCGGCTAACAGGGCTGAAAGATATAACTTCGACGATAAACTCGTAAAGGTTGATGAGATATACAAATTTCGGTTGAAAAGCTGGGAAAAGGTCGACAATCAGTCTCTAATGGTCCAAACTGACGTGAATGATTATTACCTGTTTGTCTTGCATCGGCCGTCGCCCAGCCTGGTTTTTAGCGAAAACATCGGTATTACTGACAGTGTTGATAAGATCAAACCAGGCTATGACAATGTGGTGGTTGAAGACTCTGGTGGCAGAGAGTCATTTATTATCCAAAAAATATACAAGATCGAGAACCGGCAACAGGCTAAGGAAATCAAGGAGCAACTAGTTAGAAAATTAAATGACTGATATTATTTTGGGCCTATAAGATTTCATGTCGAGTGCTGACCATACAGTTATGGTTCGGCACATGATTAGGCTTGATTAAGGAATAAATATGGGAAGAAGTGAGATGCCGATACCGACAAAGTCGGAACTAGCGATCCTGAATGTTTTATGGACAACCGGGCCAAGCACGGTGCGCGAAGTACAGAACATCCTCAATCGAACACGAAAGGCCGGTTATACGACCGTATTAAAACTGCTGCAGATCATGACCAAAAAAACACTGGTCAGGCGTGATGAGTCTAACCATGCGCATGTCTACCTAGCCAACTACTCAAAACAGGAGACCCAAAGGCGTCTGGTGGATGAACTGTTGAAAAAGGCGTTTGGAGGATCATCCTTGCAACTGGCCAGCGCACTGTTCGATGCTGAAAAGCTCAGTAAATCGGAGTTTGAAAAGCTTCGCAACGGAATCATCCACCTTCGAAAAAAGGAGAGCGATAATGGAAATGATAAACTTGACTGACTCGATTGTCAGATTTCCATTTTTCTCCTCCGTCCTCTGCCTATCCCTCTTACCAAGTAGAGGGAACTAGTGGAATGCCCACTGCCCCGACACACCGGGATCTTCGACAAGTAGTGTGGGGTATCAAAAATATTGATGAAACCCGCTAGTGCAACCACAAAGGGCATGAAGATCAAATATATTAATCCGATAAGTTACTTGATATTAACGGTCATTGGAGTTTTTACTTATGGACATTTCTCTTGAAGTAAGGAATGAACTTCGGCAAAAGATGAGGTAATCTCCAAAAGAACAGCATATTGATCACCGGATTTGACCTTGTTCAGGTAGGGAACAATATGAGGTATGTTATTGAGCGAATCTACAAGATTAGTGACTCTGAGCAGATGTGTGCTATGAAGAATCAGCTTGTGGGTAAGAATTAAGTAAAGAGAAAAGAGCTAAAGAGGGACAATCCTATAATCTGCTGTCAAGAGAAGAATAAAACATCCCCCTTTGTGTTTATCCTTGATACCCTGCATAAATGAGAATACATTCTTAAAAGTGTCCTCTTCCTTCCTGAATCCCCGTTCCACATGGAGCGGTTCCCATAGGCCTTCCTCTCCTGATTTTTTAATTGACACTCATATTAGTATTTCTTAAAAAGTGAAAGCTTATCAGCCTATGATCTATTGAAGGTTCGGAATATGATTGGAAAAAACATCATGAACGTTCAACGGTACATGGTCCTTATTCTGGTGATTATTTTCTGTGGGACGGCCTTCGGCGCCGATATATCCCAAGATTTGGAGGTACACGAGCTTCCCGAGGTCACAGTGACCGCCCCCCATGAACAGGATTATACCACACTGCCGGAACGGGACCTCATGGAAAGACCGATTACTGAATCACCCGGGCTGGATATTGCCATCAGCGTGGTTGGACGCAAGGAGATTGAGGAACAGAATCCATACTCGATAGTAGATGCCATGAACTATATTTCGGGGGCCTGGACGGAGACCAGGGGACGAAAAGTAAAACAGTTCTTCTCGGTGCGGGGGCAGCGGTATCCATACCCGGGCTATCTTGTAGACGGGGCCTGGTTTCGCGAGTTCCACGAGATAACCTACTATCTCAGTGCCGACAACTTTGATCGAATCGAGATCCTGCGGTCAAGCAGTGCGCTTCTTCTAGGGCCCGGTGGGCTTACAGGCATGGTAAACGTTATTCCGCGAACTTATGGCAGTAGAGAAACCCATACCGAGGGCATTTACGGTACCCATAACAGTTTCCGCGGAGACATAGCCCACGGTGGTCGGGGAAAAAACTATAATTATGGCTTTGGTGTCGGGTATTTTCACACGGATGGGGCGAGTGGAATGAACGCCATAGAGAATATGATTAATCTCTACGGCCGGATTAAATACCGGCTGAACAGTGACCTTGACCTTTCATGGTCAAACTACCTGCTGCTTGGCGACAGGGAGCTTCGGCTCGCGCTTCCACCTGCAAGCAATACTATGCAGACACGCAGGGACAGCTTTGATCCTATGCAGACCTATGTAACAGTAGCCAAACTGCGTTACGAACCGGACAAAAGTCAGGCCACGGAATTGATAGTCAATTACGGAGGCAGACGTTTTGACGGTCATCGGGTGGGCAGTCCGGACTGGCTGGAGGAGGACTATGAATACGGCGCCACCATCATCCACAGCAGGGAACTCAACAGTGACAACATCTTACGTGTAACCGGCCTTTTCCACCGATGGATTACGCCTACAGGGAAACGTTTCTATGTAGGTAATCCTGGAGATATCCGGACCTACTCCGCGGCAATTGTTGATGAGCATGATTTCGGAAGACTGCTCGCCAGTGTCGGCTACAGATACAGCAGGGAGCATATCGAGGAGTTCGGTGGATTCAATGTGGAGGGCAGTCCCGGACCACTCAGTTCGGTGAAGGTAAATGACGAGTGGACCGATCCCCTGCATGCGATGAATCTTGGAGCATCCCTTGAAGTTACCAGTAGTATGTCTTTGCTTGGGAACGTTTCCTGGGGTCAGCTCGCCGCACAGCCTGGCATGCTCGATCTGAATCTGAATCAACCTGGAGCGGAAGACCGCTATAAATTTGACCTGGGAGTCAGGTGGCGCAGGGAATCATTTGGAGAATTGGCCCTGACAGGTTTCTATATACGTCGGAAGGACGCGGCCCTGGCCAGTAAAACCACAGTGCTTGTAAGCGGTGAACCCTATGTCCTTTTTACCACTGACGACCAGGAGAATTACGGGTTTGAAATGGACCTTCGCACCCGTCGTTTTTCCAGTGGTCTGCAGTTTTTTATAAATGCCACAGCCATGCAGATACGGCGCACGATGAATGGTATATGGGTGGATGACAGTGAGGTCCCGGAAATAATCCTGGGTGGAGGACTGCTATACGGCAGGAACGGTTTTACGTTGTCCCTCTATGCAAAACATCTGTCAGAATATGAGAATGAACGCTTTCTCCCTGCCGGTTCTCCACCGGCACCACTCGGAGCCTTTACTGACCTTACAGGGCAGGTTGGATACAGATATAAAACCGGCATGGAGATCTTCGCCAGGGTGGAGAATATAATGGATGATGAATATTCGACAGTAGCAGGATATCCCCATGAAGGGGCGCTATTTTACATAGGTGTTAAAAAGCTTTTCATTGACAGGTAAGTTGCCACTTCCATATAATCGATAGAAAAAGCGGGAATCAATTATTAAGACTTTTTAACAGGAGGTAACGAAATGGAAACCAGGAATGTCACCCTTCAATCCATCTTTTGCCTGGTGGTGATCCTTTGCCTCTTTATTGCCATCCATACAGCAGGTTGCTCCCGGGAGGCACCCGAGGAACAGGCAAAAGACATTTCCACTCAAACTAATACCAAAGATATGGCAAATGATATTCTTGAACAGTCCGGTATTAAGGGTGGATTCATTGTTCATGTCAACTGCGGTGACGGTGTCCTCACCGAAGCCCTCCAAAAAAACGATAGTTATATGGTGCAGGGATTGGACAGGAACATGGATAATGTGTCAAAGGCCAGGCAACATATTGCGTCAAAGGATAAGTATGGCCCCATATCAGTGGATTGTCTGAAAGGAGACCGGTTGCCCTACATTAATAACATGGTTAACCTGATTGTCGCTGAGGATCTGGGAAGTATTTCCATGGATGAAGCTATGAGGGTACTAACGCCGGACGGTGTACTCATGACCAAAAACGCCGGCAACTGGGAAAAAACAGTCAAACCAATACCACCTGAGCTTGATGAATGGAACCAGTACCTTTATGACGCCAGCAACAACGTTGTTTCCAAGGATAAGATAATCGATTCTATCAAGCATTATCAATGGATAGGCAGCCCCAGGTGGGCCAGGCATCATGACACCACAGCGAGTATGAGTGCCTTGGTTTCGGCAAATGGCCGCATATTCTATATCCTGGACGAAGGTCCCAAAGAATCCATTCAATTACCTGCTGAGAACTATCTGGCAGCCAGGGACGCATACAACGGAACTGTTCTCTGGAAACGACCCATAAAGGAATGGCAAAACCATTTATTTGCCTTGAAGAGCGGTCCTGCCTATTTGCCGCGACGTCTGGTAGCGATTAGAGACCGCGTGTTCGTGACACTCGGGATTAACGCCCCTTTGAGCGAATTGGACGCGTCTAGCGGCGAGATTCTTCGGACTTTTCCGAAGACAGAACAGACCTCGGAAATCATATTCTCGGATAATACCCTCTTCCTGTTGATCGGACGTCCGGAGAAAAAAGAGGAACCCTTCGCACCCAAACATACCTATGTGTGGGATAACGCAGATTATGCACGAAGCGAGTGGGGCTGGAGCGGAGAACCAGTACAGATTATGGCTCTTCATGCCGATAGCGGCGGTGTCCTCTGGACCAGGGAGTATCCGGTAGCCCCGCTCTCCCTGTCGGCAGATTCGAAGGCTGTCTATTTTTACGACGGATCGAAACTGATCGGTCTCGACCGCAACAGCGGGAAAGAAAAATGGCAGTCCGACACCATTGAAACCAGGAAGATCGACACGGCCTATGCGCCCAGGCTGGTGATTTCCGACGACGTTCTGGTCTTTTCAACCGGATCACAATCGGGTTTCGGGCCGGGATCGATGATAGCGGTGTCTGCTACCGACGGCAAGAAACTCTGGGACGCCCCGCAACCCTCATCCGGGCATTATTCGCCGGAAGATATCTTTGTTATCCACGGCCTGGTCTGGACGGGCAATACTGCGTGGGGCCAGGCGGACGGAAAATATATCGGGCGGGACCTTCACACCGGCGAATTGGTGAAGGAGTTTCCCTGTGATGCGGATATCTACTGGTTCCATCAACGGTGTTATCCCAGCAAGGCGACCGAAGACTATATTCTTTCCTCCCGTACGGGCATCGAGTTTATTGATCTCGAACAAGAGCACTGGAATATCCATCATTACACCCGGGGCGGATGTTATTACGGTATCATGCCCAGCAACGGTCTGGTTTATACGCCGCCCCATGCATGTGCCTGCTATATGGAAGCGAAACTGAATGGATTCTGTGCACTCGGGGGGAACCATGAATCGGAACCGGACCTGGAGGCGGCGGGTTCCGAAGACCGGTTCGAAAAGGGACCGGCCTACGAAGCGCAGATTACGGATGATGCCGGTTCTGCCGACTGGCCGACCTACCGTCATGACGCAAAAAGAAGTGCTTACACACCATTTAGCGTTTCCCCGGATGTGGAGCTTCAATGGAAATTTGAACTGGGAGGAAGACTAAGCAGTCCGGTTGTTGCGGGCAACCGGGTGTACATTGCCCAGGTGGACCAGCATACACTTTATTCACTTGACGCGGACACCGGGGAGAAAGTGTGGAAATTCACTGTCGGCGGAAGGGTGGATTCTCCTCCGACTGTCTTTAAAGGTCGCGTCCTGTTCGGTTCCGCCGATGGTTATGTCTATTGCCTTAATGCCGCAGACGGCGCCCTGATCTGGCGCTTCCGCGCAGCGCCCCTGGATCTACGCATGGTGGCATTCGAACAGGTGGAATCGGTATGGCCGGTCCATGGAACCGTTCTCGTCCAGGGCGACACGGTTTACTGCGTGGCAGGAAGATCAATGTTCCTGGACGGCGGCATGCGGTTGATTCAATTGAATCCCGAAACCGGGCAGAAACTGGCGGAAACTATTCTCAATGAAATCGATCCGGAAACAGGAAAGAATCTGCATGCCTATGTTGAAGGTTTGAATATGCCGGTGGGTCTGCCCGATATCCTGTCCAGCGACGGGCAGTACATTTATATGCGTTCACAGCAGTTCGACCTGGACGGAAATCGAACAGAGATTAAGGTAAGAGATATAAGGGATCAGTCGGGCGAAGGAGCTCATGTGTTTTCGCCCATTGGCTTTCTGGATGATTCCCAGTTTTCCCGCTCCTATATGATGTACGGCAAGAGTGTAAAAAGCGGATGGGGTGGATGGGAAGTCATGGCCAAATTGACACCCTCGGGACGGTTGATTGCGGTCGACGATAATGCGGTATACGGATACGCACGCAAACCTGAGTTCCTGTGTGAATCGATAGTCCTGGAATACCAGCTCTATGCTGCGGACAAGGCCGGTAATCGGAAATCTATTGAGATAATATCCAATGCTGCAGAAGCACCGGTGAAGGGCTTAGGCAGTGAGATGATTGACTATGCCCCAGATTGGAAGGCTCGACAGGGGCTCCCCGAGTCCAGGCAATCGGCCGTGCAATTCAGATGGCTGGTCGATAAACCTCCCCTTCAAGTCCGGGGCATGGTTTTGTCGGACAATACGCTGTTTATCGCCGGACCGCTGGACGTGGTGGATGAAGAAGAGGCATTTTTTGCCCTGGATGATGCCGCTATGCTGGAAAAGCTGGCCGAGCAAAGCGCTTTGCTTAAAGGCAAAGAAGGAGCCTTGATATGGGCGGTATCGGCCAAGGATGGAGAAAAGCTCGCGGAATACAAGCTGGACTCTCTACCGGTTTGGGACGGTATGGTTGCGGCGAATGGAAATCTGTTCCTGGCGACCATGGAAGGAGAGGTTATGTGTTATTCCGAGAAAGGTAATTAGTCCCTTGAGAGTTAGATATTTATTGCTGGTTTTTATCGCTGTTATGGGGATCTGCGCGATCCGACCATCAGTTGAGGATGCCCGATCATGCTCCGTTCCCGTGTTCCGTTACGCCCTGGAAAGATGGAACCCTGACCCTTATAAAGCGATTTTTATCTACCGGGATAAGATTTCGGAAAAGGACAGGGCATTGTTGGATCAATTAAACCAGGCCATTTTTAATCCTGAGTATCCGTTGAATCTGCGCATGCGCGAAGTCAATGTAGCCACTTTTTCGAAAGAAAAACTCGAAGGATTGCTTAAAAGTCCGATCCCTGAAGAATTGCCGGTTTTTGCAATATGGTATCCGGATCAGATGGGTAAGGCGGCCCCGTTGTGGACCATTATTCTTACACCATCCGTGATTCAGGATTTGATAATTTCGCCCAAACGAAAACAGATGTCTGAAAGCCTGATCAATGGAGAATCCGTAGTCTGGGTGTTTGTTCCGTCCGGAAATGGGAACAAGGACGAGCAGGCCATGGCTCTTATCAAGCAGGAGCTGGAATGCGCGATGATCACCTATGGAAAAACACCCTTCTATGTCCTGTCCGGAAACCAAAAAAAGAAACTCGCATATGGATTCCCGGTCCTGACAGTTTCTCCAGATGATGCCAAAGAACGTTTCTTTCTGGATATGCTCCTCCGCAGCGAATCGGATCTATTGGAATATACAGACGAACCGATGGTGTTTATCGTCTTCGGCCGAGGGCGCTCGCTAGGGTGCCTCTTTGGCCAACACATTACCTCTGACAAGATCCAGGATGCCATTGCCTTTCTGTCTGGCGCCTGCAGCTGTGAGGTCAAGTCGTTGAACCCGGGCATGGATCTTCTCCTCGCCGCCCCCTGGGATCAGGTCGTTATGGATTCTTTTGTGGATGATACTCCTTTGCCGGAGCTGACCGGTGTTATGCCGGATCCTCCTGCGCCAGTGGAACAATCCCCTGCCGTGGTCCCGGAGGATGTGCCCATAGAAAAGTCAAACAGCGTTCTAAAGTCCTATGGCGTCGCTTTAGGCTTGGTCCTGGCAATCGTAGTATTCGCAGGAATTATTTTGACTATTTGGCAGAAAAAAGATTGATGAAAATTCAGCAACTGGTACTAAAGGAAATAATACACCGTAAATTGAATTTTTCCCTGAGCGTATTTGCGACGTTAATCGCAACCGCATCTCTGATTGGTTCCATCGTCCTGTTGCGTGTGTATGATATTAGAACCGAATCAATCCTTCAACAGAAAGAGGCGGAGCTTCAGGCACGCATGGATAAACTCCAGGATGACATGCGCAAAGCGATGCTTGTTCTGGGGTTCAATATCGTCATTCTCCCAAAGGATCAAGATCTGGCGGACTGGTATTCGGACGATTATTCTGTCAAAGATATGCCCGAGTCTTATGTGGACCGTCTCGCCAATTCCGATATCCTTTCCATACGGCATCTTCTGCCCAGCCTGCAACAGAAGATTCTATGGCCGGAACGAAGACGCAGTGTCATTTTGGTGGGCACGCGCGGAGAAGTCCCCAGGCTGCACCAGACACCAAGAAAATCTCTGGTTCAGCCCGTACCCTACGGATCCATCACTTTGGGGTATGAACTCCATCGAAGCATGGATATCCGGGTAAATGACACCGTCAAACTTATGGGCAAAACGTTTACCGTAAACGAATGTTACGAAGAGAGGGGAAACAAAGACGATATTACTGCATGGATTAACCTGAAAGAAGCCCAGGAACTGTTGGGAAAAGAAGGTCGAATCAACGCGATTCTGGCTCTCGAATGTTTGTGTACCGGAAGCAGCTCGCTGCCAACAATCAGAAAGGAGATCGCCGCTATTCTCCCGGGCACCCAGGTGATCGAAAGAGGATCCCGTGCGCTGGCCAGGGCGGAAGCCAGAACCAAAGTGGCCCAGGAAGCCGCCACCACTCTTGAAAAGGAAAAGCGAGGGAGGGAAACCATACGTCATGAAAAGGAACGAATGGCATCCATTTTAATACCTGCTGTTCTGTTGGCCTGTGCTCTCTGGGTAGCATTCATGGGCTTCATTAATGTGCGTTCAAGGCGGGAGGAGATTGGTATTCTGAGGACGGTGGGTATTTCAGCCAGACATATATTCATGCTCTTTACCTGGAAACACCTTTCCATCGGTATCCTAGGGGGTTTTTGGGGATTGGCTCTGGGAACCATTCTGCCGTTTCTGTTTTCCGGTCCTGATTATGCCCTTAGAGTAGGAGCAGTCGGACCCCTGACGTTTTGGCTGGGCCTAGGGGCACTTTCTTTGATCGGTGCCTCATTCCTTTCCGTCGTCGCTGGCTGGATTCCCGCAATGATTGCATCCCGTCAGGACCCGGCGGAAGTGCTTAGAGATGAATGAAATGGTGATACGACTGAAAGGCGTCACGAGGAGCTTCAATGGTCCAAAAGGCAAAATAATCGCCCTGAATGATGTTTCTTTGTCTTTATCATCAGGCGAATTGCTTGCAGTCAATGGCCCCAGTGGTTGCGGTAAGACCACACTTTTGGTGACAGCCGCCGGCATGCTGAAACCGGATCAGGGTGATGTAGTGTTTGTGGAGAAAGATCATCCCTATAATCTCCCTCCAGACCGACGGAGCCGTCTGCGTGCCGGCGTAATTGGGTTTGTCTTCCAACAGTTTCACCTTATACCCTATTTAACAGTCAGAGAGAACATCATCATCCCTTCACTGTCCGCACCCGGCAAGGAGCTGGATCAACGTGCACAGGAACTCATTCAGCAGTTCGGTCTGCATGAGCGTGCCGATCATGTCCCATCTCAACTCAGTACGGGGGAACGGCAACGGACTGCCCTGGCGCGGGCACTGTTTAACCGGCCAAGAATCATTATGGCGGATGAACCAACCGGGAATCTGGATGATGAGAATGCCCATATTGTGCTAAAACACTTGGGCCACTATGTTTCAATGGGGGGAAGCGTATTACTTGTCACACACAGTGCCGGGGCTGCCGATTACGCGACACGAATTCTGAAGATGAAGGATGGCCACCTGCTGTCATCCTGATCGCTTCCCTGATCCACCATCTAGATGTCATCTGTTGCGTTGCCTGCGTTCGCTCCTCCTTGCGGCGTATTTCATATACGCCTCAGTCGTCGCTCCTTGGCACCTTGCATCTAACATCTATATGGTGGCCAGGGTTATACCAAAATCCTGTGCTAATATGAATTATTTGCAGGTTTGATGGTGGATTTTGGGCTTATTTTATGCTTGCCTCCGTGGAGTGAATTTGTTATAAGGAAAAAATACAGAGTTACGAGTTAGTAATATTAGAACCGGGAAATGCTGATCTCTGGTTGCAAGAGAGAGATTAAAATCTGTACGGAACAATTTAGATTTAGTCCCTAAAAGGAGGTAGTAATTATGGCAAGTGATTTAGCGGTGCTATTATCGGATTTGAAAGAACAGGAAGCATTGGATGCGGTAAAGAAAAAGCTGGATGATGGCGTTGATCCCATGGAAATTCTGGGACAAGCAAGAGAAGGAATGGAGATTGTGGGTGAGAGATTCAGCAAGGGAGAGTATTTCCTTCCTGACCTGATCTACTCAGGGGAGATATTGAAGGGCATTACTGCACTTGTTGAGCCTTATATAAAGGAAGCGGAGACAGAGACAGAAAAGCTCGGCAAGGTAATTATCGGTACCGTGGCAGGAGATATCCATGATATCGGAAAGGATCTGGTTATCTTTATGCTGGATATAGGCGGGTTTGAAGTCTATGACCTCGGGATCGACGTACCGGTACAGAATTTTGTTGATAAGATAAAAGAGACAGGAGCCACGGTAGTGGGGTTGAGCGGGTTTCTTACTCTGGCATTCGATTCAATGAAGGAAACAATAGACGGAATTAAACAGGCAGGATTAAGGGATAACCTCAAGATCATGATAGGCGGTGGCCAGATTGACACTGACGTTCAGAATTATACAGGGGCCGATGCCTGGGGAAAAGACGCCATAGCAGCGGTAGACCTGGCAAAGGGATGGCTTGTGTCATAAAGACGGCAATTGAATCTTAAGAAGAGAGTTATCTACAAATCAACAAAAAAGCCAACGATTTCAGACAATGCTCTGATTCCATTGGCTTTTTTGTCTTTACCACAGATTTTGTCCTGTTAATACCCGCCATACTCCTTGGTGAATTCAACCATGGCCTTGATATTCTCCGGCTTTGCCTCATCGAAAAACGCGCCATTGCCCATAATGAAACCACCGTCTTTGCCAACAGTATCGATAAGTTTTTTACAGTAGGCTTTCACCTCATCAGGTGTGGCTAATCCCAACAGGGAAGAGGGAACGTTGCCGAGAAGACAAGCATTCTTACCCAATGTCTTCTTGGCTTTCTGCATATCCGACTGGTCAACCATCCATGCCGTCTTACCTTTCGGTATGTCTTGGATAGTTTCCAGCCGCGTGTCCCAATGCCCCTCAAGCGCGGGGAATGGTATGCACCCCCCCTCAACGAGGCCCTCTATTACTGCTTTAAAGAAAGGCCAGTAGAATCTCTTGAATTGCTCATCGGACATAAAGCCGTCCGCACCTTTATGCAGGGGCATAAATATCAGGGGGTTTCCTGTCTGCTGCATGGCGCTTATTCCCAAATCGATCATGATGGGGATAAGCGCATCCATGGCCTTAAGGAGTTTATCAGGTTGCCGATACATGTCCATCATGATTCCGCTGGTGCCTCTCAGGGTATCGCCGATGGTGTCAAACGGCACCTTGGAATACCCGCCGACGATATTGGGAAACCCTAATGATGTCAGATCAGTATTTGAATTACCAATAACCGTCGCCCATTTTAGGGCTTCTGCTCCGGCCTCAAAAAGGGCCTTAAAGGTGTCCTGAACAGGGGGTAGGGCAAAGGGTATAAAATTATAGGCAACCCCGTACATTTCAAGTATGCCGGTGTACGGAGGAAGCATGGTGAATCCCTTTAACGCCCCGAATACTCGTGGCAGGTAGAAGTTTCTGAAGTAAAGGGATGGATCCGTTATGAAGAGATCATACTCCTCCGGCTTCATGTATTCTGCCTCATTACACTGGTAGCTACGTTCAGGGGGCACACCGTGGCCCGGCCAAGAGTATAATTTGTAGTCAAGGATCTCAAAGAACTTTCCCGGGCCGGCTCCTGCAGCGCCCATATGGGTATCCGGCTTGAAGTCCAAGATGAATTTCTTAAAGCCAGCGACACACCTGTCATAGTCATACATGGCATCCTGAACGGTCATTCCCTCATAAGTAAAACCATACATATTAGGAAACAGGGCAACTGGGACTCTGTCCGGGGTCTTTTTTAGCTGAATGGCATCCTTGATTCTGGTTAAGCTTGCCCTATAATTAGCCTCAGCTTCCGGGCTTTGGAACTGAAGGTCATTCCCTTCAGGGTCCTTCGGCGTAAGCAGCTTTTGAAACTGCGCCTCCTGCTTTTCGTCCGCTGACATGTCTTCCCATTTCTTTTCCATTGTCTTACCCTCCTATCCAGTATTCCGCGGTAGATAATTGAACGGTCCTCCCTCTTGATCGAGCAGGAATTTCCCTTTTTTGCCGCAGACTGTAAAGATCTTCGAAATATTCTTTATCACCCAGGTATATAAAGCTCCGTGATTAGCCTGCAAAAGTTTATATGCACTCCTCGTTGCACCACGGGGGGGCGATTTCTGCGAAAGCATAGGCCCTTTCAACTACAGATATGCCTGCTACTATGGTTTCGACTACAGGCGCAAAACCGGCTTGAGCACACGTCTATTTTCCATGTCTTCCACCGCCTTGTTTATCTCCTCGAATGGATAGAAACCGATCAACTTGTCGAAAGGCAAACGCCCCTGTTTATAAAGCTCAATCAGCTTGGGGATAAACAGGTCCGGATGGCCGTCTCCCCCGAGGATCCCCTTAACTGTCCGGCCGTTCATAAGGAGATCCATATCCAGACCGACCTCCGTGCCCGGTGGCACAACCCCCAGGAGACCGCAAACTCCGAGACGGGGGAGCGCGTCCACGGCCTGCCGAAGCAGATCGGGATTACCGGCACATTCCAGGGTAAATTCCGCACCCCCGCCGGTAATGTCCCGGATGGCTTCAACCGGGTCAACCTCGGTGGTGTTGACAGTATGGGTGGCGCCCAATTCCTTTGCCAACTTCAGCGACTCCGGGCGCCTGGCTACGGCGATAATGGTGGTATAACCGCATACCACCGCACCAAGTATGGCGCTCAACCCCACATTGCCGATGCCGAATATGGCGATGGAAGATCCGGGCTTGCCCTGAAAGGAATTTATGACCGCGCCGGCACCGGTCATGACGCCGCACCCCAGAGGTCCCAGGATCTCAAGGGGGACGTCTTTCGGCACCTTGACCACGTTCCGTTCGTTGGCCAGCGAGAAATTGGCAAAAGAAGACTGGTTAAAAAAGCACCCGTGGATGGCCTGATCGCCCTTTCGCAAAGTCGGGCTACCGTCCGGCCGAGCACCGTTGAAATTGTGCTGGAAGAAATTCAGGCAATAGAGAACATCGCCGGCCTTGCATGATGTGCATTGCCCGCAGTAGTCCCAGGCCAATACCACATGATCGCCCGGCTTTACCTTGGTCACCCGTGCCCCTACTTTTTCCACAACACCGGCACCTTCGTGTCCGAAAACACTTGGCGGTGGTGGGATCGGCAGATGCCCGTCCCGGGCTGCCAGATCCGTGTGGCAGATGCCGACGCCGACTATCCGGACCAGCACCTCATCGTCGTTCGGATCACTGAGTTCCAGAGGTTCAATATTGAATTTTCCCGATTGCTCATAAACGACCGCAGCCTTAATCTTCATTTTCCCCTCCTTAAGCTATGAACAGGTATTTATTCCCCCAATTGAATCTGAGGCTATGATGAAAGTGACCGCAGATAGAAAAACTGCTTGAATACTATGATCAAAAAAGATAGTGTTGTTATAGTTTTTTACTTTGAACATTTTTTGTCAAGTGAAATATTGTTTTATGGTACGATTTGCTACATATAGAGACCCTTGCGTAACTCCCCTCTCCGTCATTCCCCGGCCCGTTCGACAAGCTCACGGCCCTGAGTATTGTCGAAGGGTTGACCGGGGAATCCAGAAGTCTTTGGCCCGGCTGACATTTGTCCTATAGTCGATAGGAGAGTGGAATGACAAAAATGGATGTTAAATGATGTTTTTCAAAGGTCTCATATAAAGGGTGCCCTTACATGAGAAGAAACTCTTATATTTACTGAAATATCATTAAGTGAATGCCATTGTTTTAATGGAGGGAGAAGAAATGAAAATAAGAAGATTGGCTCACAAAACTATTCTTATAGTCTGTATCCTGGGATTTGCGCTTGCGGCGACTACTCAAGATCTCACCGGTCAAGAGCGTTGGGTAGCCACTTGGGCAGCATCTCCCCAGTCGGCTTCCTTTGACTTTCCGGGTCCAAAGCAGTCTGCAGCCCCTGAGATAGAAAGGAACGAATCGCTAAAAACCCAAGACAACCAGCCCGAGCAATCCGACCAACCTCCACCATTCTTTATGCCCCCGAACATAAACAACCAAACCGTGCGTATGATCGTGCGCTCCAGCATAGGAGGAAGCAGTGTGCGGGTCTACATTTCGAACGCTTATGGAACCAGCCCCCTCACCGTGGGTTCCGCACATATCGCCTTGCACGATAAGGGATCGGCGATTATTCCTGCTTCGGACCGAGCGCTGACATTCAGCCGGAAAGATTCCTTCGTAATCCCACCTGGGGCCCTGATGGTGAGTGACCCGGTTGATCTTCAAATTCCTGAGCTCTCCTACCTGACAATCAGCGTGTATGTTACAGGCGCCCCGACTCCCCCAACCATACATTTGACAGGCTTGCACACAACCTATATTTCAAAGCCCGGAGATTATACGCGGTCGGTCAATATTGAGGAATCGAGCACCGTGCAATCCTGGTATTGGATCTCCGGCGCGGATGTGCTGGCACCTGCCGATTCAGGACTGATCGTGGCGTTGGGCGACTCCATTACGGATGGCGCGACATCAACGCCTGATACGGATAGGAGCTGGCCAAGTAAATTAGCGGAGCGACTGCTGGCAAACAAAGAAACGGCCAATTTGGCGATTGTCAATCATGGAATCTCCGGGAATCGTCTTCTTGGAGACGGTGCCGGAGTATCAGCCCTAGCACGCTTCGACCGGGACGTTCTAAGCCAGCCTGGCGTGAAATGGCTAATTGTATTGGAAGGTATCAATGATATCGGGATGAGCTCCATGGGGATGCAAATGGGCGTCGCAGTCACCGCCGAGGACCTTATCGCGGCCCATTGGCAATTGATTGAACGGGCTCACCTGCACGGTATCAAGGCAATTGGCGCTACCTTGACGCCCTTTGCCGGTGCGCTTTATTACAGTGAAAAGGGTGAATCCATGCGGCAAGCCGTCAACCAATGGATTCGTACAAGCGGTGCGTATGATGCGGTCATTGATTTCGACGCAATATTACGGGATCCGGAGAACCCAAAACAGATGAACGCCGAATACTTCATCAATGATTACCTTCACCCTAACGACGCCGGCTATAAAGCAATGGCGGAAGCCGTCGATCTGTCGATGTTCTCTTACAACAAAAGTAAATGAGGTGAGTAAATAATGATTGCACAAGACAAGCTGGAAAGGATCGTTGGCGCCGGCAACCTGAGCATAGAACAGGATATGTTAGACCAATATTCGAGGGACATGAGTTTCGTCAACCAGGTAAGACCGGCTTGCGTGGTAAAGCCGAAGAAAGCGGAAGATATTCAGAAGATCATTAATATTGCCAATGAGACCCAAACGCCGCTGGTACCTGTCAGCTCAGGGGCTCCTCATTTCCGTGGTGATACCGTCCCCTGCAACGGCGGGAGCGTTGTGGTCGATCTCACCCATATGAAAAAGGTGATATCTGTTGACCGTCCGCGAAGGGTAGCCATGATCGAGCCGGGCGTAACCTTCGGAGAACTAATACCTTTAGCGAAAAAAGAAGGTCTCAGGCTCAATATACCTTTACTTCCACGAAAATCCAAGTCTGTTATCGGGAGCATGCTTGAAAGAGAGCCTGTGTTGATGCCCGGGTATCAGTGGGATATATCGGACCCTCTGGCCTGTACAGGCCTATACTTTGGAAACGGTAAAGAGTTCAGAACCGGCCAGGCGGCAGGTCCGGGGACAGTGGAGGAGCAGTGGAAGGTCGGCGGGGTACAAAAGGCCCCCTACGGGCCTGGTACGGCCTCCCTGCACAGGCTTATTCAGGGTGCGCAGGGGACCATGGGCATCGTAACGTGGGCATCTTTACGGTGTGAATTACTGCCCAGTGTTGAAGAACCTTTCTTGGTCGGCTCCAGTGATTTAGAAAAGATTCTCGAGATGTCTCACTGGCTTGTAAGACTCAGAATGGTTACCGAATGTTTTATTCTCAACAGCAGTAACATAGCGGCTCTCTTTGCTAAGAAGGCCAAGGACTTTCAGGGAATTAAGGATAGCTTGCCCGCATACATCCTTTTCTACACCCTGGCTGGTTATAATTATTTTCCGGAGGAACGGGTTAGCTCTAATATTAAAGACATCTCCAAGATGACCCAGCGCTTCGGACTGAATCCGGTAAAGGCAATGGGCACAGTGTCAGCAAACAGGATGTTGAAAATGGTCCAACAGCCTTCCGGGGACCCTTATTGGAAGCTTCGCCATAAAGGGGCATGCCAGGACATATTCTTTTTGTCCATCCATCAGAAGCTTGAAAGCCAAATCGAGTCTATAAAGTATATGGCTGATAAGGCTGCGTACCCTTTGGCAGATCTGGGCATTTATATCCAGCCGGTAGTACAGGGTACAGGCTATCACTGTGAGTTTAATATGTTTTATGATCCCGAAAACTCGATTGAGAAAAATCGAGTCAAGAATCTCTCCTCCTTAGCGATCAAAGACTTAATGGATAAGGGAGCATTTTTCTCAAGGCCTTATGGTGAAGAAGCAAGGATGATTCTAAACAGAGATTCGGCGACCACCGATGCCTTACATAAGCTCAAAAATATATTTGATCCTAACAACGTAATGAATCCGGGGAAAGTGTGCTTTTGAATACTTTAGGTTTATCCGGTTGATGAGTACGTAAGGAAGTAAAAGATTAACCTTTATTATGAAGGTAATGGCCCATGAGGCTCTCTTTTAAGGGGCGAAAACATTAACAGCATGCTAATTACGTAAGGTGCCACCCAGGCGGGCGGAATACTTATGAGATAATACAAAATTTTCGAGTCGGGCCAAGTCTGGAAAAGTTTACCCGCCCGCCTCGTCTTGTTTTGTGCAGGGTCATTGCACATAAACGAGTTCGCCGCTTAAAAGAGAACCCCATGGCCCATAGAGCACAATATATCATAACGTGAGGTCACGGCTGTTCTTGGAAAGACGACATCTCAAAAAGGATTCCACCCAAGGCCTGCAGTGGGCTTATTTTCAAGGGTTTGCTCCACCAGAACCCCTGGCAGAATATGCCGTTGCTATCAGGAAAAGGTTTGCCAAACCCTTGAAAACAAGATCACGTCCACTGAATGCCATAGATGTCGTCTTGAAAAGAATAGGTGTGACCGGATATTAGGGATACCTTTATCCAGTGATGATATTTTTGGTTGATCGGGTTAATGAGTACGTAATGGAGGAAAAGACTAAACCTCATTATAGGTACTTTAATGGCCGAAAATAACTAGATACCATTAGCTAGTGTACTCATTAACCGGATAGACCTTATTTTGAATACATTATAAACAAGCAGTCTATTATTCATTGAAGGAGGAAATAGGGATGGGAGTAGAACAATATAAAGGCGATATGAATATGTGTTGCCGATGTTCATGCTGTAAATTCATACCCCTGCAACAAGTAAGCGGATATGAATACACATATGTTTGTCCCAGTATAGCCAGATATGAATACCACAGCTATTCAGGCGGCGGAAGAATGAATATCGGAGCGGCGGCGCTGAAGGACGGGTTCAATTATACCGATAGACTCCTGGACATCGTCTACAACTGCCAGATGTGCGGAGCCTGCGGTGTTTCGTGTAATTATGCCATGGACATGGAAGTTCAGGAGGCTATCAATGAATTCAGGATAAAGTGCGTTGAGGATGGTCATACCCACCCTGAACTGGATAAGGTGATCAAACTTCTGCGAAAGCAGGGTTCAATGGTTCCTGCCACAGGCAAAAGGGGGGACTGGGCCGAGGGCCTGGACCTCAAGGACGCCACAAAGGAAAAAGTGGATGTGCTCTATCACGTGGGATGTCTCACAAGTTATGATGAAAACATGCATAAGCTTGCAAAGGCAACGGCAAAGATATTGCAGAAGGCTGGCGTTGATTTCGGTATCGCCGGTGAGGCCGAGACCTGCTGCGGGGGCAGGGCCTTTCAGATGGGTTACAGGGAGGACTTTCTCAAACAAGCCAAAAAGAATATGGCCTTGATAAAGAAGGCGGGCATCAAGACAGTGGTAACATCCTGTGCAGACGGCTATCAAGCCTTCAAGGTGCTCTATGACCAGCACAGGCTGAAGGGCAACCTGGAAGTGCTGCATATCTCCGAATATATCGACAAACTGATAAGAGAAGGCAAGCTTAAGCTGAAGAAGAAATTAGATATATCGGTAACCTACCATGACCCTTGCCGTCTGGGCAGGCTGGGTGAGCCCTGGATACACTGGGAAGGGAAAAAGATAAAGAAATATCGCAGAGGAACCAACGGCGTATATGAGCCGCCCCGTGATGTACTTAAGAGCATCCCCGGTATAAATCTCTCTGAGATGACGAGGATCAAGGAATATGCCTGGTGTTGCGGGGCCGGTGGGGGTGTTAATGAGTCAAATCCGGAGTTTGCGGAATGGACCGCCTTAAACAGGATAGATGAAGCGACCTCTACCGGGGCCGAGGCGATTGTTTCCGCGTGTCCCTGGTGTGAAAAGACCTTTAACAAAGCCATTGAGAAAATCGGCAGCAGGCTTAAGGTCTATGATATCGTTGAACTTGCAGCGAAAGCAATATGAAGAAGGGAGGTAGTAAATTATGGCCCTGGAAAGAGATGTTTATAGAGAGTTCGAAGATGTGGTCGGCGCGGAATATATCTGTGATGACCCTGCAATTATGCCTTCCTATCACGGAGTGGAACACGCGGCTGTGGTGCTTCCGGCTAATACCGCTCAAGTTCAAGCGATAATCAAGCTGTGTAACAAACATAAGCTGCCCTTTTCCGCGGTAAGCACTGCCTGGACAGGAATGTTTTCACCCGGCACTATCTATATCGAGATGAGAAGGATGAACCGCATCATTGAGATCAACGAGAAAAATATGTATGCCGTGGTCGAGCCTTATGTTATCTCGGCACAGTTGCAGGCCGAGTTATTCAAGAGGGGCCTGCATCTCAACGTAAAGGGGGCTGGTACTCAATGTTCAGCCCTGCTCAGGGGGCACGGACATCTGGATCAAAGCACCAGCGGTGATGATAGAAACCATCTGGCCATTGAATGGGTAACTCCTGAAGGAGAAATAGTCCGTTCAGGCGCCCTGGGATCCGTGAATGAATGGTTCTGTGGTGACGGGCCCGGCCCTTCTTTAAGGGCCATTCTTACCAGCGCGGTGCCGCCGGGTGTAACACCGGGAGTATTCACAAAGGCGGCTGTAAAACTATATCATTACCCGGGACCCGCGAAATTCCCCATACAGGGGAAATCACCAAAATACACCCTTTCTGAGATACCTCCTAATATGATGGCGCGTTATTACAGCTTCCCGTCAGTAGAGAAAATGTGGGAAGCGGAACTCAAACTCGGAGAGAATGAAATATGCTTTGAGTTAATGGGTTTTAATGTTTCAATGGTAGCCGCCAATATAACCACATGCAATGAAGATGAGGAGAGAATATTCAAGCAAATGGACAAGGAGAAGCTGGGACCCGGTTTCTTTGTAATAATAGCCGGCAATTCCGCGGCGGATTTTGCATTCAAGAAGAAAGCTCTGGAGCAAATTATCAGTGAATCGGGCGGCCAGTCCTTAAAATCAGTGGAAGACCCCGAGACCGAGGGAATCCTGTTGTGCCAGTGCATAAGGATATCCGCCTCCATCAGAGAGACATTCCGGCCCGGAGGAATGTTTAAATCAATTCCGATTATGGGCCAGAGAGACCTGACCATAAAGTGGGCCGTAGGAGCCGGAGAAGCCAAGCTGCCCTTGATAGAAAAGGGCTATATAGTGGACGATAGCGGAGGATTTTTTGGATGGGGAGTTGAACAGGGCCATGTCGGCAAGACGGAAATATTCTGTAAATTCGACCCTCAGGATCCTGAAGCGGAAAAGGCCGTGGAGGGATGGCACAAAGAGCAAAGTGAAAGGGCCTTCAAGGAACGTTACTTCGCCTTGTTGATGGGCCCGGTGGCCGATGATGTAGCTCCGGCAATGTCCAACTTCAATGTATGGTGGGATAAGATTACACAGGCATTTGATCCGAATGGTATAGCACCCCAGGGTGGTCCGCTTGTATAGACGGCTGACCGCTGAAAGCTCCATCGAGAAATGGTCTGTTTCTGAGGGATATGATATGTCGGATCACCCAAAACATGATAGTCGTTTACCCTATTCACCGGAGGATATCATCAAGCTGAGAAAGGGTATTACTGAAGGCATAGAGCACTTGCCGCCAAAGCCTTCCCCTGAATGATACTCTGACAAAATGAAAAAGCCAACCGGAGACCTGACCCGTTGATACACTTCAAATTACCCCAAATTTTCCTGTTTTTAAGGTCGAATAGCGAAAGTCGGGCTAAAGGCCATGCGATATAAGATTTTCCTGCACCGGTAGCTCCAAGAACAATTATATTGTGTTTTTCAGCAATGTATTCGCAGGTAGATAAACGTTGGATAAGGTTTTTGTTAAGCTTCCTGCCTGATATACTCATAGGGAACCGAGTATTGCATCTTATCAACGGATATATGATAATTGAACTGAACAGTGGCCTGTTTCCAGGTTGACCGTTCATAGGAGGCAGCAGGTAACGGAGTTAGAAATGGTTTTTCTTCCTTAAAAAAACTGTATCGGCTGCCTTCTTTTTTCTGAAAGGGTCTGCGGTTATAGGAATCTAATTTTGATCGGATTTCACGATTCAGCTCCGCCAGAGAGAAAAACATTTCATTGCGTAGAGCAGCTAAAATCCACATAGATACAACCCTTACCGATCCCTCGGCATTAGGTTTGTCTTTTGGCTTTTTGACGCGGGCTGGGAATTACAGCAGTCTCATAATGTTCAGCCATTTCCTGATAGGTTTTGTTGATTTCAGGAGTATACCAGTCACTCCTGTCAACCCCGGTTTTAAGATTATCGGGAATGAGCATGCGTGTTGCCCCGCCAAAGAAATTGTACATATTTACATGGGCTGTAATCCAGATGTCCGTGTCCTGTGAAAAAAGGCTTCTACATAGGCATACAGGCTGAATGAAAGGACACCAACATAGATATAGGCAGGGATAATTTCTCCTGTATCTCTGTCGATAACATTTGAGATGCGACTCTATCCCTTCAAACCCCTGCCCAGCATCACCCGGTCAAGCCTCTTTACGTTACCGGTCCGGCGAAGTTTAGTAAGATAATGGGCATTACGTTTCTCTGCTTCTGAAAGAAATCCTTCATTGCCAAGGAAGATATCCCTACCGATTAACTCCTTGTATAAACAATTGGTCTGCGCTGCCATTATAGTGGTGCCCATGTATGAATAGTGTTTATCAGTTACGTATATTTTTTATTAATTTTCCACACGCTTTATTATAAATTTTGTGCTCTCGCCGGAGACGCCGCCAAAGCCGCCGCCGCCGCCAAAGCCTGTGTTATATCCAGCTACTCCGCCGCCGCTGCCGCCCGTTCCTCCGCTAAATCCATCATTAAATCCACCAAAACCCACTCCTCTTGGGCCCCTGGACCTTGTCCGGAAGGTTAGTTCAATCTCATTATCGCTTATTATCTTTCCCTTATAAACTACTCTTATCTTGGATCCTCCCATGGTCAGCGGCACTTCAAAACTTATTTCATCATTCTTTATCGTGCCTTTTTGTATCTCTATTCTTTCATCCCCTGAGCCCAGTGTTGTGCCGTAAAGCTTCTTACCTTCAGTTCTGAACTCGTAGGTCATCGTTCCAATTCCTTGATACACTCCAATCCATTTTCCGTCTATTTCTGCAGCAAATGAAGCTGAAGATATTATTAGCATCATTAATGTTAGTAATAGCGATTTCATCTCGTTCCCTCCTTTTTTATCTTTAAATGTTTTTTTCACGTCAAAATGCAGACGGCATGTCTTGTGGATAATTCTTCAGCCCGTTTGTTTACATATCTTTTGCAAGAACCGTCCACACTATTTACTATCTTTCATCTTTTTTTTTGAATCCATGATGACTGTGCGCCATGCCCGAGATATAATCAAGAATCTGTTTTTGATCTTGTTTTCTTTCAAAAAAGAAGAGGCCGGCACCATTTTCAGTACCGGCCTCATTTCACTTCCGTTTCAGGCTGAGATAAAAAAGGCCTTTTTTAGAAATTTACACCAAATACAATCCCAATTGTTCTGGGATCAATATAACTGCCGGATACAGTTCCATTTCCAGGATCAAAAACCCTTACGCCATTGAAAGTCATATAGTCGCTATAGTTCCTGCTTGACAGATGATCGCGATCAAACACGTTATTGGCATATACACGCAGATTCGCCTGAGTACCCTCAGGCATACCCCAACTTGAGGTATAGCTTATAGAAGCATCAAATGTCCAGTAATCCGGTGAGCCTGGCATCAGAAATTCATCATCCCTGCCCTGTCTCATAATCTGGTCACGACCTTTTCCTTGGTAAAAGCCCATAGTGTTAAAGGTCAGAAGATCTTTCCCAAACCACATTGTGCGGGTATAGCCCACATAACCTTTGACCGCTCTCGAGCCAAACCTTTCATTGTTCCTGGTATCACTGTCATATTGAGGCTGATCAGCAGAGTCAGCAATAAAACCCATTGATTCAGCATATGCTCTCATTGCGTTTGCAACATCGAAGCCCTTACGTCTGTTGGTAGACCATGAACCATTCAACGTAAAAGAATCCGATGCAGTAGCCATCCATACAGCATTGATGTTAGCTCCCTCTTGTTTGGCTGCACCAACATTCAGTACTGTATATATATTTCTCGTATAATCAGCGTTAGTAATAGGTGAAGATGCTCCGGATGCGTTCAAGCAGGTACCCAGGCTATCGGGATTCTGCCCATATTTACACCCATAAACGGTGTGCCATTCATTATAGTTGTTATAATCATAACGGTAGGCTGTGGCATTGACCTGCAGCTTTCCATTAAAGAGTCTGCTCCTGAGGCCTATTTCATATGAGTCAAGGGTTTCAGGTTCTATAAAATGTCCGGTCCTGTCAACATTACCGGTCTTTACACCCTTTGAATACTGGATGTAGGGCATAATATCGTCAGTTGCCTGCCATGAAATATTTGCCTTATAGGTTGAAAAATTCCATTTAGCTTCTGTGAGACCGAAAACTTCTTCAGTTTGATCCATGGGGTAGCGTTCCCACCAGTCCGCAGGATTTCCATAGCCATGGTCATCACTGGTCATGTTGCCGTAGAAGGTTTTTGTATCCCATGTGTACCTGTAACCGCCAGTGAAGTTGATGTTGGCAAAGGGTGCCCATGATGCCTGACCAAACACGGCATATTCTCTGAGGAGAACCTGATTGTCGACATTTTCAAATATGCGTGCCCTTTCATAAACATAATCATGCATATACATGGTACCGGCTAACCACTCATATTTGTCTCCGTCAGCCACAGTTGCATTGGATGCCAGACGCGCCTCGCCTTGATACATCCTGGACCAGGTATAATCCAGTGTAACCCTGACAGAGTCGTAGGTGGACGGCGCAACTATTAACTGTGTAACAGGAACGGTGCCATCATAGCTGTATGAATTCATAATGGAAGCTCCATCTGTAGGCGTAAGTGTGCCGTAAGGACCCATGTTAAAGATCATATAGTTTGGAGGTGCATACACCCCGGTTTCAGGGTTATAAGTGCTATCACCGAATTGCATGCTTGATAGATATGCTCCAAGCGGCTGCAATCCTGGTGTACCGTTCATAACAAAGCTCTTATGCTCCCGCATGGTACGGTAGCCGTACTCTACGGTAAGCCATGCAAAATCAAACTCTTTGTCGTATGTTGCTTTGATACCCCATGAGTTGTTTCTGTTGAACTGGTCCAGAGCGGCATCAGAAATAAACCAGTCATCCTCAAAGCGAGCCATTACCGGTCCGCCCTGCAGATATGGACGCATTTCCTCACGAATATAATTGGGATCAGTTGGATCAATAATATCAAGGGCCGGGTTTCTAACGATCTCAACATCGCCAAAGGTATCTAAATAAACACCTGTGGAATAGCCGCCTTTGTTATCTGTACGGTCTCTATCGACAGCAATAACCAGGGACTGTGTATCAGTCGGTTCCCATCTCATTTGTGCGCGAACGCCCCACATGTCCTGGTTGCCAAGATTAGCGTCATCGTAGCCGTCACGAGTTAGGGAATTACCGGACAAACGAAATGCGAGTTTTTCAGTAGCAGGAATATTCAAAGCGCCCTCGAGACGACGGCGATTATAGCTCCCGTATTCCACTGAAATATTACCGCCGAATTCGCCTATATCAGGTTTTTTACTAATGATATTCATACTACCGGCAGTTGCGCCTCTTCCATAAAGTGTGCCCTGGGGACCTTTAAGAGTTTCAACACGCTCAAGGTCATAGAGTTTTCCTTCAAGACCGGTACTTCTTGTAAGCTGAACACCGTCAAGATGTACCGCAACTGTTGCCTCAGATGTCGGGTTCCAGTACTGGGTCTCAACGTCACGAATGCTGATAGTAAGCATGCCACTTGCAAAGTTGGTGATTGACATATCCGGCATCAACTTATCAATATCCTCAACCTGATGAATATTCAGGATCTCCATGTCATCAGGTCTGACAACCGCAATATCCATTGGAATCTTCTGTAGCTCTGCTTCTCTCTTCTCCGCCGTCACCACGACCTCTTCCAGCATAAATTCCTCAACGTCTTCCTCCTGGGCCTGTACTGAGCCTGATGTTCCCAGGGTTAACAAAACAAAGCCCAGGGACAGGCAACACAAAAGCCAATACTTAAATAACAAACGTACTTTTCCTCCCATAACAATCCTCCTCTTTATTATTTAAATGTTTACTGGTTAATAAGGAAAATATTGCAGTTTTCCCCTCCTTATTTTAGGTATTGCCGATACACAAAAAACTATATCTTTCAGGTTCATGTGCAATGAGAAAACCTCAAAAAGCTCTAAATTGATATATGCAGGGAAATTAACAATTTACGTTGATTAGCAGATAACGTCTCACGAAAAATGTTGTTTGTCAAGTTTTTTTATTAGAGGAGATAGAGCTAGAATATAAGGGATGGCTTTGACTATTTGGACATAATTAGGTGGCTTCAGCTTATAGGTTTAACTGGACACGCAAGGTGAAATCGTCTATACTTTGGCCCCAAAAAAGGGAATTTCTATCATTGCAATGCCGGCAAGAGCTCCATGGGATTCATTAAAAAACCGCTCTGTTTAGGAGCATAAAAAAGGAGTAGCAAATGAAAAAAACAACGGTTCTTATTTTATCTATTCTTCTTGTGGTCAGTGCTTTCCATTATGCCTGTTCTACAAGAGAGCCTGAAAAAAAAGAGTCCGAAAAGAGGAAGTCTGAAAAACAGATCGATAGGGCATATCTGGTTGACTTGATGGATCAATATTTGGCAGCCCTGGTAAAACACGATCCTGCCGGATTTCCACTGGCGAGCAATATAAAACTAGTGGAAAACACCCAGGTTACGCCCATCGGTAAAGGACTGTGGGAAACCTCAACCGGTGGAACAAACGATTACAAGATTTATGTTGCCGATCCGGTTGCAGGGCAAATTGGATTTATGGGCCTTATTGAGGAAGAGGGCAAGCCGATCCAATTGGGAGTCCGCCTGAAACTGGAAAACGGTGAAATTACCGAGATCGATCACATGATATGGCGGCAGATTAACGATCCGTTGCCGGAAGGCTTGATAAAACCACGGCCGGGTCTGATTCAAAGATTAGAAGAATCGGAACGGGTTTCACGTGAAGAGATGTTGAAGGCCGCCAATGCATATTACGATGCCATAGAACAGAGTGACGGCACTGTCGCTCCGTTTGCAGGTGAATGTCAGCGGCATGAAGGCGGCATTACTTCGGCCAATAATCAGGAACCTCTTCCTGAGGACGCAGAAACGACCTTCGGCGCCATGGCCGCGTTCGGTCGGATGAAATGCGGGGAACAGCTCAGCACCGGAATCATGGGATACATCACGGACATCAATCAGCGACGCCTGTTTGCCGTGGATGAAGAGATGGGCCTGGTTATGGCCTTTTCCGTGTTCAATCACGACGGTGAACCGAATCCCCTGCCGATTAAAAACGTGCCAGGTGTCACGGAAAGTCCCAATGAATGGGGGCAGTTCAACGTTGGAGCGGGCCATATATTCAAGATCAGAAACGGGAAAATCTACGAGATTGAAGCAATGGCTTGCGTCGGCATACCGTATCAGGCCTCCGACGGCTGGAGCTGCACCCGTAAATGCCTGGTCGATATAATGGACCGGTACCTGGCCGCTCTGGCAAAGAACGATCCCTCCGGCGTTCCGCTGGCCGATGATGTAATGCTCGTGGAGAATACCAAAAAGACTCCCATCGGCGAGGGACTCTGGAAAACCGCGACCGGCGGACCGACCGACTTTAAAATTATCGTTGCCGATCCCGATGCCGGGGAGGTGGCCTTTATGGGCGTGATCGAGGAGAATAAAAATCCGACCATCGCCGCTATCCGTCTCAATGTGGTGGATCACAAAATAAAGGATATCGATCACCTTGTTATTCACAATGAGGAAGGGACGCCTCTGAATCCCAATATGTCCAAAGTGCGCCAGGCATTGCTTGAGCGACAACCAAAATTGGAGCGTGTCCCGCGCGAGCGGATGGTAGAAATTGCCAATTCCTATTATGAGTCGATTCTCCAGGGCAACGGTAATGTCGCCCCCTTTGCCGATGAATGCCAGCGCAGGGAGAACGGGGGTATCAGCGCCAACGATCAGACACAGACGCCCGAAGAGGCCGCGAGGGACGATTTCTCGGTATTCAGGAAGATGAAATGCGCGGAACAGATGAACACGGGAATGTGGGAGTATATCACTGATATCACCGACCGGCGTATCCTGGCCATTGACGAAGAAAAGGGGCTGGCATTCGCTTTTTCCATATTCCGTCATGACGGCGAGCCCAAGGTGATGAGAATTACCGGCGTACCCGGAATCACCGAACGCCCCAACGAGTGGGGTGCGTTCGATCTGCCGGCCGCCCATGTCTTTAAGATACGGAACGGAAAGATATACGAGATCGAGGCGATCGGATATTTTTCCGAAGGAACCGGTCTTACAAACGGCTGGGAATAGGCCACAACTTCAATCAAGTCGGCGCGCAGGCGGGAGCGCTTTTATTTCCTCCTTCTCTTAGGGGGGCGGTTGGAGAGCTTCTATTTCCTCCCCCTTTTAGGGGGAGGTTGGAGGGGGTCTTAGATATGGTGAGACCCCACCTTAATCCTCCCCTAAAAGGGGAGGAGGCAATATTGGTTCTAGAACCATGATCATCGATCAGCCAAAGTTTGGAGATGATCCTTTATTTGTAATAGATAAACCAGGAATGCTTCTGTTTGGAAAGGAGGAGGACTGTTGAAAAAGAAAACGCATGCGTGGGTGTTGATGATTATATCCTTGTTGACTTTGGTGACTGTATTTACAGGTATTTCCCGGGCACAGGAGCCCAAGGTCACGGTTTTAAATCCCCTGGGGCAACCGCCTGCCATTGAGCGGGTACCAATGGCCCCCAGGATTAGCGATCTCCGTGGGAAGACGATATACATTGTGGATATTGGCTTTTCTGGCACCCATCAACTACTGACGGAACTGCAGGATCTGCTAAAAGAAAGATATCCGGAAACGACATGGCTCCTAAGGAATAAAATCGGGACGTATTTTAACGACGATCCCAAGCTGTGGGCGGAGATAAAAGAAAAGGGCCACGCTATGATTATGGGGGTCGGCCATTGAAGCACCTGTGCGCCGTCGGTCGCCGGCTACTGTTGGACAGTTGAAAAACTCGGGGTCCCTACCGCCCCCATCAGCACCATCCGATTTAAGGACCTCGTAACGAGCTATGCCTATAAAAAGGGTATGCCCAATGAGCGTTTCACTTTTGTACCGCATCCTATTGCGGGCACCTCTGCGGCGGTGTGCCGGAAATACCTGGAAGGCAATGATCCTGCTACCGGCAAGGCCGTTTTGCAGGAGATCATCGCGGCCTTGACCGCTCCGCTCAGCAGTGAAGACAATAAAACCGGAATCATTGAAAGGCCCACCCCGCGCCTGGTGGAACCGGACACGGTGGATAATTTGCACAGCCTGTTTTTGGAAAACGGGTGGACGGACGGGCTTCCCATCGTGCTTCCCACGGAAACCAGAGTTGCCCAGATGCTTGAGGGGACCAGTCATGGAGCGGATGAGGAAGTGGGCAGAATGCGGCCGTCCTCCCCCCATGAATTGTGGAGCTATACGGTGGAAAAAGTCGCCGTCAATGCGGTAATGGCAGGAGCAAAGCCGGAGCACTTCCCGGTAATCCTGGCGCTGGCATCGACCGGGGTCACGTCGCTTTCCACCTCCACGACCTCTTTCGCATGCATGGTGGTTGTGAACGGTCCGGTGCGGAACGAAATCAACATGAATTCCGGAATTGGAGCACTGGGCCCTTTTAGCGATGCGAATGCCGTTATAGGGAGGGCATGGACCCTGATGTCCATCAACCTGGGTGCTGGAGGAAAAGCCGGCGAAACCTACATGGGCAGCCAGGGAAACAACTATAACTACAACAACCTGTGCATAGCTGAAAACGAAGAGGCCCTGCCCCCGGGATGGAAACCTCTACACGTGCAAAAGGGTTTTAAACCGGAGGAAAGCACGGTAAGCACATTTATGGGTTGGGGTTTTACCCATCCGGATCAGAGCATGGAAAAGGATTTCCACCCCCAGATTCCCTTCTGGTTGAAATTTGTCAGCCCCTTTTCTTCGGTAACCCTTCTCTTGGATCCAACCATTATCCTTCAGCTGAAAAACAATGAGGGATTCGATTCCAAGGAACAGCTAATTGAGTGGATTTACAATAACACAAAGGTCAAGGTTGGCGACTGGATGGACAACTTTTATGCTGTACAGAATTTCGTTCTTCCCATGGGCCGGATGGGGCGCGAACCTATTGCATCATGGATGAAGCTTCCCAAAGATGCGGAGATCCCGCAGTTTTCAAGCCCCTCCAGGATTACCGTCCTTTCCCTGGGCGGCGGTACGAATCTATTCTGGCAGGCGGGGGATTTTAACTATATGTCGAGTGCGTCCGTAGACGACTGGAGATAGGAAAATTGGAGAACCCCATGGGCCATATAGCGCAATATATCATGATGTAAGGTCACGGCCATTCTTTTCAAGACGACATCTATGGCGTTCAGTGGA
>CAYQNR010000028.1:0-36029 GCA_964418945.1 uncultured Desulfobacteraceae bacterium | reverse complement strand
AGACTATCAAATGAAATGTTTAATAACCCTGAATCATTAACGATAAATAGGGGACGTGGTTGACTATATTGACAAGAGAAACTTAGTCAATCTAGTCAACCACGTCCCCCAATTTTCATTCGATGAGCGAAGCCACAGCTATCTGGGATACGTGCTTCGCGTTGACGGAATAATCGGGGATGAACCCGATGAATTCCAGATCGCTGTTGGGAAGTCTGCACAAGCGAAGCATCGTTTCCGCGCTGGCATAGAGGCGAGGGGTCTGGCGGTTCCCGTCCCTGATTCGCGACTTGAGACAGCGGGGTTTTACAAAGTGAGCGGTTTGAAGATACTGAAGGATGCCGGGGATGAACCCCCCGCTGGTCCGCCGTTTCATGGTGTGCCTCCTGACCTGGAGACTTACCGCAGCCGGGGCCATCGGCGTTTAGACGCCCGAACCTATGACGCCAAATGCGCGACTTGCATCTGGGGTTGCCGTATGCCGCTGGAGATGATCATCGACCATTGGAATCCGTCCAAGAAACGTTACCGGTTCGAAACCTTCTGCTACGGCCCGAAAAGCTGCTCCTTTTACCGGGCCGGACCGACACGCAAGGTGCCGGGGCGCAAAGATATGTCGTACACAGAAGAGGACTGGGTTGACAAGGATGCTACGTCGCATCGAGGACCGGATGACTGAGAGAGATCAAAGGACTTGAATATGGCTTTTCGCTTTTGGCGGAGAATCAGGATCGCGCCGGGAGTGACCCTGAACCTGAGACGGTCGGGCGGCTCTCTGGTGCGGGCAGGAAGGTAAGATTCGGGAAGGTGTGGTCAAAGAAAATTTCCTTGACACTGTTATCGGCCTTCCGGTGAAAAACCGCGGGTCAAATCTTTATTATTGACAAATGATAGTTTAAGCTTCTTTTTCTGGTAAGTGAAATAATGAAAAGTCAAGATTAAAGATTTGACCCTCATACAGAACTTATAGACATCCCCCTTCTCCACGGCAGGTGAGACCCACCACACAATATCCTGCGGCTAGATATAGATTGACATACAATGAGAAATTCTCTATACTCCATTCATCAAAAAGCGAGTTCTTATCAACAATCAATGCTAAACTCGCCTTACCAATTTCGGCGTAAAGTGTCTCTAATTTTTAAGACCTGTATGTCTCATTTCTGTTGAAGAGATACAAATAGGTAATGACTTTTGTAAAAGCGGGATTAATTTTCCCTGTCCGCTCGGAGGTGATATATGAATAGGAAAAGTACTTGGGCAGTGGTGCTTGTTCTTTTATCGGCATTTGTAGCGATTCCGGCAGGCACACTCTATGCTCCGACAATACCGTTGCACGCTGTAGAACTTGAAGCTCCAAGCTGGATCGTTACGGCCTTGCCGATGGGGCTTCCATCGATTATTGGATTGATAATCTTGCTGCCCTTAGGAATCCTTGCAGATAGAACAGGCAGGAGAAAGGAACTTATTCTAGCAGCTATGGCCGTTACCGTGGTCGCAAATCTCGGGCTTGCGCTCAGCAAATCATGGGTCACCCTTTCAATATGGAGGATATTCTCCGGCTTGCCGTTTTCATTCATGTCTGTCTATGTCGTTCTTGTATCCTTTATGTTTTCCGAGCAGAGACGTGGAAGCGCCGTAGCGCTCGCTACGGGAAGCGCTATGCTTGGAATGGGCGGTTCTCAGGCTTTGAGTGGATATCTTGTCAAAGTTTTGGGAGGATCTGTCGGGCTTTACTATCTTGCAGCAGCCCTGGCTGTGCTGGCTATTCTATTTTTACTCCCGGCTAAGATTCCGGTAATAAAGAGTCCAACAGGAATTTCACGAAAGGATATTAGAGGAGTTATAGGCCACAGAGCCATACTATATACCGGAATAACGTTGATGATTTATCTGATAGGATGGCAGGCGATATACGGATCGTTCTCATATGTGCTTGTGGACTTCTTGAAGACCCCTGTTGAGTTGCAGTCCGTTTTCTTTGCAGTTGTTTCAGTAATGCTCGGGCTTGGTACCTTTATATGGGGACCTGTTATTGACAAATTTGGCGCAAAAAAGACGCTGTTTATCGCACTTTTGATATCAGCGGTGGCAACTTCCACAATGCTTCCCCTGCTGAATAGCATGTGGGCGTATGTGCTTCTCTTCTGGCTGGCAACACTCGGAGGAGTCTGTGGCGCTCCAGGTGCATCTTTTGTTGCCACAAAAAGCGTCAAACCGGAATTGGCCACAATTGGAATTAATATGATGTTTATGTTTGTGATGCTGCCGGGAATCATAGGGGGATTCCTTGCCGGGCCTCTGATAGCAGGTATCGGGCTGTTTGGAATGATACTGGTCGCAGCGATCTTAGAGCTCATCGGAGCCGGAATGTTGTTTGGAATTCCTGATATGTAATATCGTGAATCAAGGGACGTCTATAAAATTATAGGTTGATGTTGATGGGTAAAGTCAACAATCCAAGAAACTTTTAAGCTTATAGACGTCCCTATTCTCCACTGACCAAACACCTTGTAATCATTATTTATCGGCTTTTGCCATTGTCATGGTGTATTCGGATGTAAACATCAGGTTCGTGAAAATTATAGGCTTGGCAGGATCATTTACTCTCTTGAAATTGAGCGGGCAATGCCACAATCCTCCTACAAGATGAACGACCGTGGAAGTTGTGAAGACAAACTTTTCCAGGTGGTCTTCATCATCACCTAAAGACAGTTCGACTTCACCCCCCAGGTCTAACATGTTGGTAGCATCTCCACCGATGAACATGAGAAACTCGTCCCAGTCATGTACATGAGGTTGTGGCGCCATTAAAAAGGCTTCTGTTATCGGCACCCAGCTTAATGTAAAGGGAGGATGGCCGGAAGCTCCACCCTCATCCTTTCTTAGACCGAGAACCGGTTTTGTGACCTCGGCATGGAAGTCGGTAGGATATGACTTATGCCACAGGTCCCTTATGATATATTTTTCATATTTTGATTGTTCCATTTGGTTCCTCCTTTTATTATTACCGGTGAGATGCATATACATCAGCAGCAGGGTGAGTAACCGTGGATTTATAACCTGTGAATCAAGCGCTGACCTTCCTCTTGTAAAATAGGATCATTAAGTTATCTCATGATCATATTTGTAGATTAATTATACTATAAATAACTTAATAAAGGAAATCATATATAGGTACTGAAAATAGTTCCAATACCTATTAATCGGGTATTTTACCTACTTCTGCATTGGTGAAGAATAAGGGACGTACTTCGAATTATCGATTAATCGCCTATTTTCATTTTTTGAAGTACGTCGCGTAATGCCCATATAATTTTTCTTCTCCGAAATCAACATTCCAAAATAGATTACCAATTGATATTTTGAGGTACATCCCCTATTTCACGTCCCCCTTTTCAAAAATAAAAGCTATAATTTCATGGACGTTATATATTAAAAGATCAATAGGTTATCTTCCCCTATATAACATAGAAAAAAATTATTTAATAGCTACCCAAATAAAAAACCTCCTGTTAAGTAAAGAAGATTACCAAAACCAACTAACTTAAACAGGAGGTCTCAAATGAATGTAGATGAGAGTATCAGACTTGAAGAGTTTCGTCAATTAAAGAAAGAGATTCGAGGTTCGGAAGAGCATCTGATTATCGGGATTGATATAGCCAAGGATAAGCACCATGCTTTTTTTGGGACGGCAACAGGAAAGACGCTATTAAGGAGCTTGATCTTTGAAAACAACATAGAGGGATTCGGAAGACTGTGAATAGGGGACGTGGTTGACTATATTGACAAGAGAAACTTAGTCAATCTAGTCAACCACGATGAATAGGGGGACATCTATAAGATTATAAGTTTACATTGTAAGAGGTAAAGGACAAGGACCAATAAACTTATAGACGTCCCCATTTTCCATTTGATAAGTGGAAGCTGGCCGCACCTCCCGAATAAGATAATTATTGTTGAATGAATGAGCTGTCCGGTTCAGCAGCGGCAGAACACCATCCGCTGCAACCGGTTATGCATGCTATCTTTATATAACTCCTTTTGATTGAAGTGCGTTAACAACCATAAATAGAGCTGCAAGCCAATTCGTATAGGCAAATAGTTTTTTAAGATGCTTAGGTTTTGTTTTTAATGCAAACTTTCCACCCAGTATTCCTCCGATAATTGTAATAAATGCTAACGGAATAGCCCATAAAGGATTAAAATCTCCCTGAAGAGCATGTCCTGTAAAACCCATGAAAGCAGTCCCCGCTATTAATGTGGAAGCTGTTCCAACTGCTGTATGCATAGGAACACCACAGGCCAACACCATTAACGGAACCAGAAAAGACCCTCCTGATACCCCAGCCATACCAGAGCAAAAGCCTGTCAAAACAGTGATCGGCACTGCAATCAATAAGTTAACACTATATATTTCACTGCTGGATTTAATATTTATGATTCCAACATGCTTATTTTTTGTGATATTTTTATTCTCTGAAACAGGGATAAGCATTACCATTCCGGCTATCAACAGCATAACAGCGAATATCATTTTTAAACAAAAGCCGCTGAATAAATGAGAAAAATAGCCTCCTGCCAATGCTGATACAGCTGTAAATGTTCCAAGTAAGACAGCCAATGTCCATGATACAGACCTATTCTTTTGAAAAATCAACATTGCCGCAATAGAAGCCGAAAAAAGAATAAACTGCCCGGTGGTCGCTGCCTCGTGCATAGGGATATTGGCTATTGCCAAAATGACAACATAAAAATTACCACCCCCTTTGCCCACCATGGTCATGGCGACAGCTACAACTAAAATAAGGAAGCCTGCTATGATCAAATTGGTCATCTACGTATTGCCCCTCACATTTTACTCTGAACCGCTTTAAGCACCTTGCCCGGCTTCAGTGCTTCTATTAAAGCATAATATCCGCCTTCAACAATACGGACATCCGAGAATCCTTTTGACAGTAAATAAGCATAGATAATAGCTGCCCTGACATCTGAAGAACAAAAAACACCAATAGATTTCCTTTTTGGTATTGCGTGAAGTCTATCAGGGATTTCGTTAATCGGTATATTTATACATTCCACATTAGAGTGAAAATCCATTTTTATAGAGATGGAACCTGCTTCTTCTTTTGACCGGACATCCAACAAAATACAATTTTCCATCTCAAAAAACTTTTCCGGCGATACCTTGTGTTCCCCTTTTCCAAAAAAATCGAGCGTGAAACTTCTAAGGATTTGCTCCATTTCAATTTCCTTTCTTTTTTAAGGGTATACCGTTGGACGGATTGACCCGCATAAGACACGAGCCTGTCTGCATAAACTCCATTTCGCTCGTTACTGATTTAAATGTCTATGTTTCAAAACGATTTACATGGCAAACCCCAGTGACCGTGTTGACCGCATAAGGAAAATACTTTCGCTTGAACCAGAATGCCACATTGACCAGGCTGATCAACACCGGCACTTCCACCAACGGGCCGATTACCGCAGCAAAAGCCTGCCCGGAGTCGATGCCGAACACCGCCACCGCCACGGCAATGGCAAGCTCGAAATTATTGGAGGCCGCCGTGAAGCTCAGCGTGGTGGACTGTTCATAGGTGGCCCCGATCTTCATTGAAAGGTAAAACGATACGAAAAACATCGCTACGAAATAAATGCACAGTGGGACGGCGATGCGCACCACGTCCAAAGGAAGTTGCACGATGTGTTCACCTTTGAGTGAAAACATCACCAGTATAGTGAAAAGCAACGCAATTAAAGTGATAGAACTGATTCTGGGAATGAAATTGTGCTCGTACCAGTCCTTACCTTTGCTTTTCAACCCGATAAACCTGGAGGCCATTCCGCCGATGAAGGGAATTCCAAGGTAAATGAAGACGCTTTCGGCAATCTGGCCGATGGAGATATCGACCACCATGCCCTGTAGCCCCAACCATTGGGGAAGCAGGGTGATGAAGAAGTAGGCATAGACTGAAAAGAACAGGACCTGGAAGATAGAATTGAAAGCCACCAGTCCGGCACAGTATTCACGGTCTCCAGCAGCCAGGTCATTCCAGACGATCACCATGGCGATACAGCGGGCAAGCCCAATGAGGATCAAACCGACCATGTACTCATGGTGACCGGAAAGAAATGCGATTGCCAGCACAAACATCAGAACAGGACCGATGATCCAGTTTTGCACCAGCGATAACGTTAGCACCTTCTTATTGCGAAAGACCTGAGGCAGTTGCTCGTATTTTACCTTAGCCAAGGGGGGATACATCATCAGAATCAAGCCAATGGCAATGGGGATATTGGTGGTTCCCACTTGGAAATAGTTGATTACGTCACGAATGCCGGTGAACAGATATCCCCCGATCACCCCTGCAAACATGGCCAGAAAAATCCACACGGTTAGAAACCGGTCTAAAAATGACAATTGTTTTTCTAATAATTCAGATATCGTTGTTTACCTCAGAAAGAGCTTAAGATGCTTCTTTTTCGATCAGCTTCTGAAATTAGAAGGTATGGAAGCTACGCACCGCATTTCAATGCCGTCGCTTCCGTCAAAATTTCCCTCAATCTCGCATCGTCCTGCTGGATTAAAGGGTCTTCAGCTACCGATCGTGTCATCCATTCCACAGCACCTGCTACTGCGGGCGGCGAGCCGTTTGTGTTCAGGCGATAATGCATCCAGCGTCCTTGCTTACGGCCACGGACAAGTCGTGCATTACGCAGAATGAACAGATGCTTTGACACCGTGGATGGCGCCAGTTGAAGCATGTCGATCAACTGGCACACGCATAGTTCATCGTGGCCGTTCAGGGCCAATAGAATGCGGACACGGTTTTCGTCTGCCAGAGCTTTCGTGATATTCATGAATTCAAACATATTCACCTCATATTTCGCCATTTAACGAATTATATATAAAATAATCCCCGCATCCTTCTTTGTCAAGTATCTGGAAAGGAGTTGAAGGCGGGACGCTGTTTTATAATTCAATATCTCAATTCTTGATTTCTACTACCCTAGAGAGAAGCTTGAGAAAAAAACTGAAGATGCTGAAAAAATACCAAATCTTTCGACTTTTTGTCAGCCTTTGATCCTTTCAAAGGGGTATAGAGCACCCCGGATTTAGATGCCATGCGTTGCCTTCCGGATTGGCGCCGGCGAAAAGAGACGCTGGACAGATTCAGACTATCATGAGGGTCTTCAAACTTCAGCAGATTCATGATCTGGGTGACCCTGGCACGTGTAAGAGCTTCTTTCCCTGCAATCTCGCTATAAGATCTTACAGAGCGGGCATCAAACATCTTTTTCCATTCTATCGATAAACTCAGGATCCCGAGCAAGGTCGAGGGACTCAAGGTCCTCGACCGATGACGGTCATATGACAGCCCAGAAGCTTGGATTTTAATCCCTCACAGGAGATAAACAATTCAAAGGCATGAAAGGTGTGGAATCTGTAAAGTCATAGATAGAGAAGCTTGAATAGGAATTTTTATTGATTTTTTAGATATAATATGATAAATTAGTTATAATTATTCTTTCACATTCATTCTCAAGATTTAAAACACAATAATATTCGTAACCTCCGAGATTAAGGGAGATCCTGTCATGTATCTCACAAAAGACCATCTCGTATCCAGCCTGTGTAACCAATGCAGATTCTTAAAAGCCCAATCAGTTATACTTATAAAATCTATAATCGAAATTATCAAAAATACCCTGGAGTCAGGGGAGGATTGGTGAGGTTGATTATGCACACATGCCTTGATGTAATAAATGAGATTCGTGAAAAGCAGCTTACTCGCGGCATTCGTTATTTGGCTGTTCTTGGATTTTTTGCCCTTATGGCTTCTCTTTCCAGGGCATTGTCTGTAGGTTGGCAGAACATAATGTATGTTCATATCATTCTTTATCTGTTGATTTTAGGAACAGCGATCTGCAACAGATTTCTGCCGTTTCTCGTAAGGGCTTTGATCATTATTGCCACAACATTTATTTTGGGTACAGCAGGATTAATAGCATGGGGACTTCCTGGATACGGCGTCTCCGTGCTTTTTGCTTTCTGTATCCTTTCAACTATTCTTTTGGGGATCCAAGCGGGTATCCTGTCTGCAATACTCAGCATCGCAACTATCGGTGTTATTGGCGCCGGAGTCGTTCAGGGTGTTATAACCTTTGACTTCGATATCCTGGTCTATTTGAATTCTGTCAGTTCATGGTTAACAGGTATTTTTATGATGATCATTTGTGCCGGAATAATCGTTATAACAATGGCCACATTTCATAACCAGTTAGTTGAGCTTATTAAAACCCTGGATACGCAAAAACAAAAACTTGAGCAAACAAACAAAGAATTGAAAAGTTCCCTGGAGGAAAGGAATAAGCTTGAGGCCGGGCTTGAGCAGGCAAAGAAAATGGAGCTTGTCGGAAGTGTTGCCGGAGGAGTGGCACATGATTTGAACAATGTCCTGGCAGCCTCAATCAACTATCCTGAACTACTGCTAATGGAATTTCCTAAAACTAGTCCATTAAGAGAACCTATGGAGATTATGAAAAATTCAGGCTTGAAGGCTGCCGCGATGGTACAGGACCTTCTGACTCTCGCAAGAAGAGGGGTCCCTGTCGAGGAAGTGTTAAACCTTAATTATATTGTGAGTGAATGTATTACAAGCCCTGAGTTTGAAAGAATTAAGATATATCATCCGGGCGCGGACATAGAAGTATGCCTGGAAGAGGATCTATGGAACATCCTTGGATCCCCTTTTCATCTCATGAAGACCATTACCAATCTTGTTTCCAATGCTGCTGAAGCCATGCCTGAAGGAGGAAAAATCATCATTAAAACCCAAAATCTTGAAATAAATGAAGCTACTTATATTTATGAAGCCATCGAACCCGGAAATTATGCTGTTTTAACTATATCTGATACAGGAATGGGTATTTTAGAAAAGGATAAGGAAAATATATTCGAACCTTTTTACACAAAAAAGGTCATGGGTAAGAGCGGAACAGGTCTTGGTATGGCTGTGGTCTGGAATACTGTAAAGGATCATAAGGGTTTTATCAACATGGACAGCATTAAGGGTATAGGGACAACCTTTTCTTTATATTTTCCAATGACAAGCAAAGCATTGGCACAACCAGAATCTCAATTGCCTATTAAAGAATATACTGGCAAGGGAGAATCTATCCTTGTTGTGGATGATATTAAAGAACAGAGAGTGATAGCCTCTAAAATATTAACTATGTTGGGCTATTCTGTGACTACTGTTTCAAGTGGGGAAAAAGCTGTGGAATATTGTAAAAATCATTTTTGTGATTTAGTAATACTTGACATGATTATGTCTCCCGGAATGGATGGATATAGTACTTATAAGGAGATGCTAAAACTTCGACCTGGGCAAAAAGCCATTTTAGTTAGCGGTTATGCGGAAACAGAGCGAGTGAAGGAAGCCCAGAGACTGGGAGCAAGAACCTATATCAAAAAGCCTTTCTTAATAGAAAAGGTAGGGCTTGCAGTAAGGGCTGAATTAGACCGAATAACTATTGGAAATAATAATTAGGATGAAGTCAGGGTGCGATGAGCAACAAATAAAAGAAACGTAGAACGTCCTATGAAATCAATGGGGTCAGCCCTTGACATTGGACAAAGAACACTGCTAATTTGTCCAGTGTCAAGGGCTGACCATGTCTTGGCAACAAGGAGATAGATAGGCATGAAGATATGCATTATCGGTGCCGGCGCCTCCGGCAGAAGCGCCTCGGGGCGGATCCGGCGTCTGGACGATGAAGCACAGATAGATATATTCAGCACCCAGAATGAGATCGGTTACGCGCCATGTGAACCACCCTTCGTCCTTAAAGGGATTGTCCGGTGGGATGATATATTCTATCCCGGCAAATTCTTTGAGGATAGAGAGATAGATATCCATTTGAACACCGAGGTTACCGATATCCTGAGGCAAGAAAAGCGCATTATAGCAGGTGACCGGAGCTATCCTTATGATAAGCTGCTTTTATGCACCGGGACCGTTCCTACCGTACCGCCTATCCCCGGTCTTAACGGCAAAAATGAATTCACTATCAGCACAAACATAGCGGACGGCAGGGCCGTGGACAATATTATTCCCAAGTATTCCAGTGCTGCCGTTATCGGGGCGGGGGCGATCGGTGTCGAGATCACCCTGGCCCTCATTGCCAGGGGGTATCACAAGGTCTTTCTCCTGGATATGATGGAAAGTATTTTGCCGGCAGGCCTGGACAAGGATATGGCAAGCAGGGTCGAGCAGGTGATGCAAGACAAGGGAATCAAGTTAATCCTGTCTGCCGTAATAACCGGTATAGAGAATGGGTCGGGGATGAAGAGCATCACTCTCCCTGACAGGAAACTGGAAGCAGACCTTGTCTTTCTGACTACCGGGGCCAGACCTAATGTAGAGATAGCCGCAAAGGCGGGAATTGATATAGGAGAAACCGGAGGCATACTGGTGAACCGGTATCTGCAGACCAGTGATCCTGATATCTACGCGGCCGGTGATTGCCTTGAGAACTGGGATATGATTACCAAATCAAAGACCCGACGTCTGATGGTTACCACCGCGAGCAAAACAGGCGCAATTGCCGGTGAAAACCTGGTTAAAGGCAATTCCATCCCTTATGAAGGCACTATAATGAACTTTGTTATTGAGATCTTTGGCAATCAGATAGGCGCCGCGGGTTTTACCGAGAGACTTGCCCGGGAGAAGGAAATGGATGTCGTAGCCACCACGGTCAGCGGGCCTATCTTCCGCCCTCATTTAGGAAACAAGGTCTTACACTACAAGCTCATTGCTGATCGCCGGACAAAGACATTGGTGGGAGCTCAGGTTATCTCGGATGAGACAATAAGGGGCACAATCAATGAGTTATCTCTGGCCATGGCTGAGAAAGTGCCCCTGCACAGGCTGGCCATGCTCGAGTCCCCTTATTCGCCCGGGGTAGGAAGAGACCCCATAGAGGACGGTGTAAGGAAGCTGATGCATAAACTTAGATAAAGGATAACTTATGAAGTGCGACCGCTGCGGTTCTGAAATTGATCCGGGAGAAGAAAAGGAGTACCTGGGGCAAACACTTTGTGAAGATTGCTATAAGGAACTGGAAAGGGAGTTCGCCGTATTACGACACATGGAAAAGGTCCGGGGAGAAAAGCGAGGCAATCGAATTCTATTGCGATTATGGGGTAATAAAGGGGGAAATATGAAGAGGATACTTGCGTTTTTTATCTTAACGATCCTAACCACAATGACCTGCTCTCACATATTATTGGCACAGGAGTTAAAGACGGTTAAGGTGGGAGCACTCAGTCCGCATAGTGGCCTCAATGCCTACTTTGGTTTGAGCGTTTTTCGTTCCGTTGAATTGGCTGTAAAGAATATAAATGAGAAGGGGACATTAGGGAAAGGTCCCGGCATTCTGGTCAATGGCCGGCGCTGGAGATTGGAAGTGGTCAGCTATGACGACGGCGGAGATCCCGCCAAGAGTGTGGCGGGCATGAGAAGGCTCGTGGAAATGCACAATGTCCCGGTAATATTCGGCCCTTTCGGCACCCCTGCAACCTGGGCCTGTCAGGAAATCAATATGCAATCGGGTGTCCTTTTTTGCGGAATGTCGGCCTCAGACCTCTCCCGTAAGAAAGGAAATTCCCTTTATTTCCAGGAACGGCTTCCCGCAATCTATTGGGGGGATCCCATGGCCCAAGCCTGTATAGAAAGAGGATATAAAAAGGCCTGTATAGTTGCCGATGTGAATGAAGCCTATTCCTCCTGGGCCAAGAGATTTGTGGACAAACTAGAAAGCCTCGGGGGAAAGGTCCTTGGATTTGAGACCATCGACAGCAAGGCTATGACGGATTACCATTCCATTATGACCAAATTTAAGGCCAAGTCGCCCGATATCATCTTTCTGAGCCTGTACGAAGACCCCCAGGCCCTTGCCGCTTCCCATGCCCTTGACATCGGCTACAAGGGCAAATTTTTTCTTAACTCCGACTGGGGCAAAAAAGCCGAAAAGATAGTGGGTCTTGACAGGCTGGAAGGCTCTCTAGTGGAGGCCACACAGTGGATGTTTTACCAGGCTCACCCAGAGCAGGATAAGAAAGGTTTCCTTACCGGATATCTCAAACAATACCAGGATACTTACGGCTATATACCGGCACAACCTGGAGCGCACATCTATGGGGTCGTGTATATGGTGGCCAGGGCCATGGAGATCGCGGATACTATCACGGATCCGTACGCCATACGCGAGGCCGCCCCAAAAGCCCTCCAGGAGGGAAACCTGCCTTTAATCTTCCCTAACACTGATGTGCTGGAAAACGGTTTGATCTACGGGGCCCCCGACTTTCTCCTTGAGATAAGGGATGGTGATTATAAGCTTATCCGGGAACTCCAGGTACCTAGAGAAGTATTGGAATAATCCTCAGGCTGTCTTTGACATAGAATCGAGGTGGTTACCGCGGTAGAATTCTGTCAATACATATTAAACGGTATATCTCAAGGATGTATCTATATCCTGCTGGCCTCAGGACTTACCCTGGTCTTCGGCATCCTTAATGTGCCCAATTTCGCTCAGGGCCATCTCTATATGATCGGAGCCTATTTTGGATTTTACATGGTCATGTCCTTCGGCATGAACTACTGGATGGCCCTTATCCTCGCTACCATGGCATTGGCATTTTTAGGACTCCTATTGTATAAGTTTATCTTTTATCCCATGCGCGACGTCCCGGAGGTCAACCTTTTCGTGGCTGCCATGGCGCTTTTAATGATCATTGAAGGCGCTGCCCTTTTCTTTTTCGGCACGGAGACCAAGTGGTTTGTTGTCCCCTATAGCCGCCATGTGGTAACCTTCGGCCCCTTTGCCCTCCCCCTCCAGCGTATCATAGTAATTCTGGGCACCCTGGTTGTCATGATCGCCTTACAGATATTTATAAAGAAGACCATGATCGGTGCTACGCTTGAGGCCACGGCACAGCAAAGGGAAGGGGCAATGCTTTGCGGTATCAAGGTGACCTCTGTCTCGGCATTGGCATTTATGATAGGCACGGGACTGGCCGGAATCGCCGGCGTACTTATCGGGCCCGCTGTGCTGTTGGAACCCACTATGGGTATGGGGCCGCTGCTTGTGGCCTTTTCGGCCGTGGTTTTCGGAGGGATGGGAAGCATTGCCGGAGCCGTGCTGGGAGCCTTTATACTTGGGCTGGTAGAAAGTCTCGCCTCGGGCTATATCAGTGCCACCTACAGTCTGACCTTTGTGTTCGGAATAATGATTCTGACCCTTTTATTCCGGCCTAAAGGCCTGCTCGGCAGGGAGGTATGGAGACCTTGAAGATGCCATTATTTACTAAAGCAACAGCCTGGCTGCCGGCCCTGATCCTGGCCATAGTGATTCCCCCCATGGCCGGGGGTTACCTGGTGAGCATGCTTATCCTGATCTGTATATGGACCATCATGTGCTTCAGCTTAAATATCATATACGGTTACACCGGCCAGCTTTCATTGGGTCAGGCCGCCTTTTTCGGAATAGGTGCTTACGCATTCGGTCTTTTAACGGTTAAGGTTAACATGGGTTTCTGGCCCGCTTTTTTCGCCTCTGTATTTATAGCAGGACTGTCCGGATTCCTTATTGGTATACCCGCACTCAAGCTTAGAGGTCCCTATTTTATTCTGGTCACACTCGGGTTCTCGGTTATTGTGGGAGTGGTCCTGGTGGCCTGGGTTGATCTTACAGGCGGCGCGAACGGACTGGCAGGCATGCCCAGACCCTCCCCGGTTCCTTTACCATGGGGAGGCCGATTAACCTTCGCCTCCCTCCTCCCCATGTATTATTTCACTCTATTTTTCCTGGTCCTTATAATGGTATTTTCCCATAGACTGATAAATTCCCTCATAGGGCGAAGGTTTATAGCTATTTCATACAATGAAGATTTAGCCGAGTCCTTGGGCATCGATACCATGTCAACTAAAATCTTGAGCTTTACCATAAGTGCTATTATGGCCGGGATAGCGGGTGTGCTGTACGCTTCCTACAACGTGGTCATAAGTCCTGAGATGGCCTATTTTGCCAGGGGCATGGATGTTGTCGCCTATCTCGTGGTGGGGGGTGCCGGCACCATGGCCGGACCTATTCTCGGGACACTGGTCTTAATGGCTGTTCCGGAATTGCTCCAGGTCATACCTTCTCTCAAGACAATGATCAACGGGATCATTCTGATGTTGTTTCTTATATTTCTTCCTTCCGGAATATCAGGGGGATTTAAGGCCCTCAAAGGGAGGATTATCAGATCGAGGACAAGTCCCTATGCCGGTTCTTGAGGTTATCGGTTTGACCAAGCGGTTCGGCGGACTGGCCGCCGTGGAAGACCTGGCCTTCAACATTCAAACAGGTGAATTGCTCAGCATTATCGGTCCCAACGGCGCCGGCAAGACCACGCTGTTCAATCTGTTGACAGGTTTCTACAGTCCTACTTCGGGCAAGATAATCTTCAACGGGATCGATATCACCGGATACAAACCGCACCGTATTATTCGGAGCGGCATGAGCCGCACCTTTCAATTAACCAGTGTGTTTCAGCGCAGCACGGTCCTGGACAATGTTATTATCGGACAGATGTCACATGCCAGGGTTGGGCTTATAGGCTCTATTTTCGGGATTCCTGCTGCCGGCCGTGAAAAAAAGAAGGTCATAGAAAGGGCAAAGGAGATACTTTCTTTTGTCGGGCTGGAGGACAAGCGGGATAAAATAGCGGCTGGTCTCACCGAGGAAGCCCGAAAAAGACTTTCCATTGCATCGGCTCTGGCTACGGAACCCAAGTTGCTTCTTCTTGATGAGCCTGCCGCAGGCATTAACCTGGAGGAGACGAGCGGGATTATAGACCTTATAGACAGGATCAGGAAGACCGGTGTCACCATTTGTCTTATTGAACACAAGATGAAGATGGTCATGAGCATATCCGACAGGATCATTGTCCTGTCTTACGGCAAAAACATTGCCGAAGGAACGCCCGAAGAGGTGGCCAATAACCAAGAAGTGATCAAGGCCTATCTGGGAGTCAGGGATGCTGCTCAGAGTTGAAGACATACATGTATTTCATGGGACCTTCGAAGCATTGAGAGGGGTTTCCCTGGAGGTAGGTGCCGGAAAAGCTGTTGCTATCCTGGGAGCGAACGGCGCCGGGAAAAGCACGCTTTTAAAGACAATATCCGGTCTGATACCTGCGGCGCGAGGAGGTATCCTGTACAACGGAGAACACATCGATCAAATGGTCCCCGACTTGATCGTTAAACTGGGCATCTCCCACTGCCCGGAAGGCAGGATGCTTTTTTCACAGCTGCCGGTATATAAAAACCTGGAGTTAGGCGCATATGTTCGGAGAAAAGACCGGCGTTTGGTGGAAACATTGAGGCAGGAGGTATATGATCTCTTCCCTATCCTGAAGGAAAGGAGAAAACAGCCTGCAGGAACCCTTTCCGGTGGTGAACAGCAGATGCTGGCCATCGGCAGGGCACTGATGTCGGGACCTCAATTACTCATGCTGGATGAACCTTCCCTGGGGTTGGCCCCTGTTGTCCTGACAAACATTATGGATACCCTGGCAAGGATCAGAGAAAGAGGGCCTTCCATCCTGCTTGTGGAGCAAAACGCCTCCGAGTCATTGCGCATAGCGGATTATGGATATGTCCTGGAAACAGGCAATATTGTCCTTGCGGGCAAACCCGCTGATCTACTGAATGATGAAAAAGTAAAAAAGTCCTATCTGGGCGCCTAGGCCTTTACCACCTTTATCCGCCTTCGCAGAAGACCATGGGCTTGCCCATGGATGAATGCACAAAAAGCTACGGCGTGATTTCGCCCCTAACCATGGGCGGATAACCGCGGCGTAGCCGAAGGCGGAGCCGGGTAATTATATGGGACCACGGGTTTACCCGTGGGGCTTAATCTTCTAGTCACCCTCAGCTTCCATTCATCTGTCTCAACATCTCTAATGACGATTCCTCCATATCACGCTGCTGCCCCAGGTACTTTCTAAACTGCTCCATCTGGGATTCGTTGAGGGTCATGCCGGCGCTTTCAGTATACCTTGCATAGGTCCTGTCCAGTCTTTCCATGTTCCGGGCCATCTTTTCCTTATCCATCTCAGAGGGAAAGACCAATTCTTCCGGATCATAGCCCAGTTCGGAATATAGATCCTTTTTTTGTTCATACATGGAATCGACAAGCCCCTTTTCCTGATCAGCACTCAGTCTATCATCCGGGTTAAGCAACTCCATGAAATTGTTCACAAGTATCCTCTCAGGGAGTCTCTCCTGGTATGCCTCATAGGTAATGTAATCCCCTGGCCCCAGACATTCGCTGATCTTTTTCTCGTATTCCTCCCTGAATTCCTGGAAGCGCTGCTTTAACTCCCTTTTGTTTTCTTCGGAAGGTGAATCGTAGAGCATCTCCCGGCTGATATCCAAGGTCGCCATCTGCTGATCTATCAATATATTACTAAACTCATCCTGTTTCTCCGGCGAAAGATTCAACTCCTCAAAAAGCGGGCCGTAATTGATATCCAGGACACCCTTAAATGTGGTTCGCAGCATCTTTTCCGAGGCCGGGTCATCCAGGGCCCTTTTATACAATTGTCTCGCAGACTCCCTATCCGTAGCCCTTTTTCCCTGCTCTTCGGATAATTGCTCATGGGCCATGTTCAGTTCCTCTTCCGATGCTTCGAGTTGATACTCGAGTTCATCGATCTCTTTGTTCGAAGGGGTCGTGTCTCGGGCGTCTCTTTCTTTAAGATCTTCCACTGGGCCGGGTATTGCCTCGCCCGCGGATTCATCCTCTGTGACTGTCTCCCGGGCTGCATTTTCGGATATCTTCTTGATCTGGTGATACTGGAAGATGGTAAGAACGATCAATACCAGGATCGAAAGTCCTATCAGACAATAGGCGGTCTTTATAAACACTTTTTGAATTTTCATTTATACCTCCTTGCTTGTTGTTTAAAAGAAAGGATGCTGATAAAATTATCCTGCAATGCCTAAAAATATGTTTTATCCGGTTAATGAGTAAGCTAGTTAATGAGATCTAAATATTTTGCGCTATATGGGCCTGGGGTTCTCTTTTAAGCGGCGAACTCGTTTATGTGCAATGACCCTGCACAAAACCACACGAGGCGGGCGGGTAGCCTTTTCCAGACTTGGCCGGACTCGAGAATTTACTATTATCTCATAAGTATTCCGCCCGCCTGGGTGGCACCTTACGTAATTAGCGTGCTGTTAATGTTTTCGCCGCCTAAAATAGAGCCCCATGGGCCATTAATGTACTTATAATAAAGTTTAGTCTTTTACTTCTTTACGTACTCATTAACCGGATAAACCAAAAGTAATTCTACCATGAAAAGAGCAAGTTTTTAAGTCTTAATTGTGGCAATACCATTATCAATAGATTATCATGGCTATAAATAGAAAGAAAAAATATCTCCGGAGCATATTGTTTATGTCTGTCCCATGGACCTTTATTTTATTATTGATCGTCATCTTTATCGCCGCATCAATTGTTTTTTATCCCAGGATAGAAAACCGGTTTGTCTTTTACCCCCAATCATCATTCGACTTTACTCCTGAAGAGCTCGGGTTGGAATACGAGGACGTGTATTTTAATTCAGGGGATGGATACCGCCTTCACGGCTGGTTCTTTCCGCTCCAAACCGGAGGTCCCGTCATACTTTTCTTCCACGGGAACGCCGGCAATATCTCACACCGTCTGGAAAATATAAGGCTACTTACGGAGAGACATCTTCAAGCCTTTATATTTGACTACAGGGGATATGGAAAAAGCTCGGGAAACCCTTCTGAAAAGGGTATTTATGCGGACGGACAGGCGGCCTATGATTATCTGGTAGAGAAGGAGCATATATCACCGGGAAATATCGTGCTGTTCGGACGTTCTCTCGGTGGGGCTGTTGCCATAGAAACGGCTTTAAACAGGGACGCCAGGTCAATAATTGTGGAAAGCGCCTTTACATCCATCAGTAATATGGCCAAGACCATGTTCCCATTTAACCTGCTCTCTTCCATGCTTCCCTCCCATTATAATAACCTTGATAAGATATCCGACATCGGCGTGCCCAAGCTTATCATACAAGGCGAAGAGGATGAGATTGTCCCTTTCTCCATGGGTAAAAGGCTGTTTGAGGCATCAAGGCAACCGAAATACTTTTACGCAATAAAGGGAGCCGGACATAACGATACCTTTATCGCAGGGGGAGACGAATACTTTGAGAATTTTGTCTCCTTTGTCAATGAATCAAAGATCCGGCATACCCCCACCCCTACCTCCCCATCAAAAGAGGAGGATTAGGGGGGTGAAATTACGCCCGTTTGCGATTTATGATGAAAATTCCCCAAAGTTCCTATAGAATGTTACCATCTACAAACAGTAAACAGAGAACAGGGAATCTTGTATGAATAGGATTTAGTTCATGGTCACCAAATAATCTGTCAGGAGGGATACTATGGCCATCTTGACAATCTCCCGCCAGTTCGGCGCCGGGGGCTGGAGCCTCGGTAAATCGGTCGCAGACCGTTTGAATTATCAATTCGTAAGTGGCGAGGTCATAAACAAGATAGCCGAGGAGGCAAATGTCTCGCCTGAATGGATAAGATCCACGGAAAAGAATGCCGGTGACTGGCTTACACGGTTTACATCCAGCCTGGTCAGCAGCAGCTTCATAGAACGTCATATAGGTGAATCCAGGGCCGATTTTGACGAGGGTAGATATATCTCGTTCCTGAAGAGGATTATTGTCAAGATCGCAAAGGAAGACAATGTGGTGTTCCTGGGCCGGGGCAGCCAATTCATACTTCAGGATAAACCGAATGCCCTCCATGTCCTTGTGGTGGCCGACCTGGAAGACCGCATCAAGTTTCTTGAAAGGATATGGCACGTAAGCAGGAAAGAGGCGGAAAAGGCCATCCAGACCAGGGAAAAAAGAAGGGACACCTTTCTTAAACAGCTCGGACAGTGGCAACCCAACTCCCTGCGTCTATACCATGTTATTGTAAACACGAGCAAAATGGAAATAGATCGGGCCGAAGAACTGATCCTGTGGCTGGTTAAGGATTTCGAGCGCGGGGTAAAGCAAAAATCTAGCTGAATCTCTCTTTGAGCGCCGTCACAATCTTGAAAAGATCATCTGCCACAACGTAATCCGCCACCCTGAAGATGGGTGCCTTTTTGTCCTTGTTTACGGCGATTACCGTCCCTGCGCCCCCTATCCCGGCAACATGCTGAAACGCACCGCTTATTCCCAGGGCAAAATAGACCTTCGGCTTTACAGTCTTGCCGGAGGTCCCTACCTGGTGATATTTGGGCAGCCAGTTCTTATCCACGACGGGTCTGGAGCAGGAGATTTGGCCTCCCATCAGATCGGCTAATTCCTTAATCTCCGCTATGTTCTCCTGCTCTCCTATCCCCCTTCCAATGGATACCAGAAACTCGGACTGGGTTATATCAACTTCACCGGTTTCGGATTCCGCAAATTCCAGAAACTCCCTCCGTGTCTCCGGCAGGTCCGGAGGAACGGGCAAGCGTTCCACTTCACCGTGATGATCTCCGGCCTTATCTTCGGGGAATGCGCCTGGTCTCATGGTTACCAGATACCCTTTTGACTGCCTGAAGGATACCTTTGAAAAAAGCTTACCATTGTATATCTGGCGGATAACCTTCAGATTCCCGTCTTGTACCAGAATATCCACACAATCCGACGCCACAGGCCAACCAGTCATGACAGCCAAGGCAGGGGCAAGGTCCATGCCCCAGGCAGTATGACCCATCATGACAATATGGGGTTCGCGTTCATGGATAAGATTGTTAAGAATCCACTTATACCGATCGGCATTAAAATTCCTTAACCGTTCATCCTCCATGACAATGACCCTGTCGGCCCTTTCCACAAGCTCATCCAGAAAGGGGACACCTTTGCCTCCCATCAATACGGCCGTCAGGGTGTGGGAAAGTTCCCGGCAGAGTTCATCGGCCTTACCGAGCATCTGCATGGTGATCTCCCTTAGGTTTTCCTGCCTGTGCTCAACGACGACAAATATCTCGCCCATCTATATAACCCCCTTCTCCTTGATGATTTCAATAATCTGATCGGCGATCGCGGACGGACCTCCCTCCAGGATCTCACCCCCTCCTGTTTCAGGGGGCAAAAAGACCTCCTCGACAACTGTCGCCGGAGTCAGGTCATCCTGTGATAGGTTAAGGTCCTCCACCCTTTTCACTTCTATCTCCTTCCTGGAGGCCTTTCTTATTCCCATTACGGAGACATATCTCGGCTCATTAATGCCTGTCTGTATTGTGAGTAACGCAGGGAACCCTATTCTGGCCTTCTCATCCAGGCCGTTTTCCAGCTCAACCTTAATGGCCGCCCCGTCTTCCAGTACCTCAATATCGGTTACCACGGCGGAATGGGCGATACCCAGATGCTCGGCCACCATTATTCCTACCATGCCGCTGTTCAGATCATCCGCCTGCACACCGGTTAGGATGAGATCATAGTCCAGCCCCTTTATAACCTCGGACAGAATCCTTGAAATAACATAGGAATCAAGGACAAGTGAGCCCGGATCAACTCTTATGGCATTGTCCGCACCGAAAGCAAGGCATCTCCTGAGGACCTCTTCGTCATCCTCATCTCCGAGTGTAATGGCCGTAACCGTGCCGCCTGGCTTTTCCTTCAGCCGTACGGCCTCCTCGACGGCATAGTTGTCCCCCTCGTTAATAAAATAAGGCAGGTTATCCTTGTGTACATCCTTTTTTGAACCGTCGATCTCCAGATCAACATCCTGCACCTGAGGGACCCTCTTAACGCATACGATAATATTCATCCTTCAAACCTCGTTCTTATTAATATACTGAAAACTGCAGGGCTTGATCAGAAAAAGGCTCGACCATAACTCAAAGTGTCTCTCCCGTTATTTACGACTTCGTTTTTCAATGATCTTTCTCCTTTCAATCTGTTTTCAAATAGTCAATCTGTTCCCCTTTCTCTATTTTTGATAATAAACACGTTTAACATAACTTTTCAACCAGCATAACTACATATTACATAAAAAGAATTGCTTTCTTCTCCAATTTATTTTCAGGGGCGTATCCACGCCCCGGTGCGGAAACTGACCAAGGCCTTGTATTATCCACAGGAGTTTATGGCCGATAACCGAAATCTTATTCAGTTTATATATTGGGAGAGCAAATGCCTGGATAAGAAACATTTGCGAAGCGTCTTGAAAATGGACTATAATAATGTGTTGGATTTCCGGCGCAGCCTACTGGAAGAAGTAAGCGGGACGATTCCCATTAAAGTTGATCCGAACTTTACCTGTAATATATCAGGCTGGGACGACTAAGCGCCGAGGTTTAGGGGTCAATAACTCATTAATAAATAATTAAGGAGGTATACCATGAAAAAGGTAGAACTGAAAGATGTAAAGCCCTATGATCCACCCAAACATTTCAATATGGCAGCCTTGAAGCTCCATGACAAGGAAACCACAGGATCTTCAAATTTCATGGGCCTATCCCACTTCCTTCCGGGCGGAGGTGCGGACTGGGATGAAGGCTCTGCTGAAAAAATCTATTTTGTCCTGGGAGGAGAAGTAACCATTAAGACCAAAAAAGAGGAAATCATACTCAAGCCGTGGGATTCAATCTATATAGGCCCGGGCGAAGGACGCGAGATTATTAATAATACAAATATGCCCGCGAGCATGCTGGTGATCCTGAGGTTCCCCGATTAGATAATATCCGTTTGAAAAAAAGTATCTTTTTAAATACCCTGATACAAGATGAAAGGAACACAAGCAGGCCTGCTGTATTTCGAAATGGGTGGATGAGGACAGAACTTGTATTACACCTGTGTCTGGTTTATAATGCAATCAGTTTGTAAAGCCGGTCTATCCGGATGATTTACCCGGATTATGCAGAAGATGTAGAATTAACACCGGAACTAGCCGGGCCTGTTTGTCTACTCTTTCCAAGAGGGAATGCCTGCTCATGACGGATAATAATTCAATCATTAATATTGCCGTGGTAGGCGGGGGTCCCTATTGCAAGGAACTCATCGAAAAAACCACTATGGACTACAGGGAAAGGGAGGTAAACGCCCGCATGAAAGCCGTTGCCGACCCTGATCCCGAGAGCCCGGGGATGCTGGCCGCGGAAAAGCTGGGACTGATAACAGTGAGTGATTACCATGAGCTTTATGACCCCAAGTATAATATCAGACTCTTTATCCTCACAACCCCTGAACAGGAAATTCTTGATGATATACTCCGAACCAAACCTCCCCAGGTCAGGCTCCAGTCTTATCATGTCTTTGATGTCTTCTGGAAAGCCATCAGTATCGAAGAGCGCAAACTGAGAAAACGAAACGAGGAAGTAGAAACCATATTAAACGGCATTCAGGACCTGATCTGTGTAATCTCGCCGGATATGGATATCCTGGAAATAAATGATGCCTTTACCACACACACCGGTTATTCTCGGGAAGAGGCGCTCGGAAAAAAATGTTATTCCATCCTCCGGAAGATGGATAGCCCCTGTAACCCTGACGAATGTGCCTGCCCTCTGAGAGAAGTCGTAAAAAATAAGAGGCCTGTCCGTCAGATAATGATCACCAAGACGGGGAATAAGGACTCTCCTCGTTATTACGAAGTCAACATGTTCCCCATACATGGAAAAGACAGCAGGATCTTGGAGTTTATCGAGATCAGTCGCGATATCACTTTGCAGCTTAAGGAAGAAGAAGAGATCACCCGGCGTCTGGAGCAAATGGTCGAAGAACGAACCCGGCAACTGAAGGAAACCCATGAAAAACTCCTTCATCAGGACAAGATGGTCTCTCTGGGCAAACTGGCGGCTTCCGTGGTTCATGAGATCAACAACCCTATCGCCGGCGTGCTGAACCTGACAATGCTTATGAAAAAGATTATTAGACACGGTGCCCTTCCGCAACGGGATGTGGAAAACTTCAAGAATTACCTGGACCTTATGGAGACCGAGACACGACGCACCAGCGGGATCGTATCCAATCTGCTTACCTTCTCAAGGCAAACCAGGTTGGAAACGGGGCAGATCGATCACAGAAAGTCAACCGACCAGCCTCTTTTAATAAATATCAGTCCGGTTGGTATAAATATCAACAGCCTGGTTGAACAAACCCTTCTCCTGAATTCAAACCTTCTTAAAATAAAGGGAATCAAAATAGAAAAACGATTTGGTCCTTTCCTTCCGGATATCGTTGGTTCCTCGGATCAGCTCTTACAGGTGTTCATGAATCTTATCTCCAATGCCGTAGAGGCCATGGAGTCCAGGGAGGGAGGTATTCTCACTATCGAAACCGGCCAGTCCGTAAAACACGGCAAGATTAATATCTTGTTTATTGATTCCGGCACCGGTATAGCACGAGAGAATATCAATAAGATCTTTGAACCATTCTTTACTACCAAGAGGAAAAAAGGGGTGGGGCTGGGGCTTTCGGTAGCATACGGTATAATTCAGGAGCATGGCGGTTCAATCAACGTCAGATCCAGGCTGGGGGAAGGGACCACATTCAGGGTTGAGCTTCCCTTAAAAAATAAGCCTGTTTATCCTGATTCTAATGGAGGTACACATGAGCAGCTCTAAAATCCTGATAGTCGACGACGAATTGATTATGCGGGAATCTTTAGGAGGGTGGCTGGAGAGGGACGGCCACCATGTGGAGAAGGTCGGCAGCGGTGAAGAAGCCCTTGAAAGCATAAAACACACCCGATTTGATATCATACTGCTTGATATTAAAATGGAGGGCATCAGCGGGATGGATGTCCTCAAAAAGGTCAAGGAAAGTGATCCTGAAACGGAGATTATAATGATAACCGCCTATGGATCAATCTCTTCAGCCATCGAAGCCATGAAAGCCGGTGCTTATGATTATCTTCTAAAGCCTTTTGACCCTAATGAACTAGGGCTTCTGATAGACAAGGTGATCAAACATCAGGCCCGGGCAAGGGAAAATCTGTACTTGAAAGAGCGATACAAAGACCGAACCCGATTCGAGAGCATGATAGGCCAATCCAAGCCCATGCAAAAGATCTTTGATCTTATAAAAGATGTGGCTCCCACCGGCTCGACGGTTCTGATAACCGGGGAGACGGGCACCGGCAAGGAACTGGCCGCCAAGGCAATCCATATTAACAGCAATTGCAGTGAAGGGCCCTTTGTCACGGTCAATTGCGGTTCGGTGCCAGAGCATCTTATGGAAAGCGAACTGTTCGGCTATCAAAAAGGGGCCTTTACTGACGCCAAAGAGACAAAACAAGGCAGGCTGGAACTGGCCCATGGAGGCACACTTTTTCTAGACGAGATAGGCGAGATCAGCATGAGGATGCAGATCGATCTTCTCAGGATTTTGGAAGATCATATGTTTTACAGGGTGGGAGGCACACAGCCCATTGAAACGGATTTCAGGGTTATCGCTGCTACTAACAAAGACATTGAGAATGCGGTCAAACAGGGCACCTTCAGAGAAGATCTATATTACCGTCTTAACGTAATCTCCTTTAGGATGCCTACGCTTCGTGAGCGCAAAGAGGACATACCCCTTCTTGTTGATCACTTCCTTTATCGTTTTTCCAGCGAGATTAATAAACCTATAGACGGTATCACCCGTGATGGAATGGATGAACTGATGATTTATGAATGGCCGGGCAACGTAAGGGAACTGGAAAACGCCATAGAGAGGGCGGTTGTGGTAACGAAAGGTCGAAAGATAACCCGAGAAGACCTGCCTATATTCCAGGCGGAACGCGTCTTATCACGCCAAGATAATTCTTTAAGGGAGGTAGAAAGGTCGCATATTATACAAGTGCTGAATGACAACAACTGGAATATTTCCAGGAGCTCCGAGATACTGCGTATAGACAGATCCACGCTTTATAAAAAGATTAAACGTTATCAGATTCATAAACCGATTGAATTCTCAAGCTGAATATAAAATCCTTATCTCTCCGATAGGAGACCTGGATCCATCACTCATTGAACGGGTCGGCAAAGGCATCGCGCAAAGCTTTGGTTATCCTGTCGATATTCTGTCACTGCTTAAGAACCTGGATTTTGCCCTGGACCCGGCCAGAAACCAGTACTTTTCCACCGTAATACTGGAAAAGCTCGCGGACATTGCTCCTCCCCAGGCCGTTAAGATCCTTGCCATATCTGAACAGGACCTTTTTATTCCAATACTTACCCATGTCTACGGAGAGGCACAATTAGGCGGGAAGACTTGCATCGTCTCCACCTTCCGGCTCACCGAAGCCCTCCCGGCTATAAATCCTCAAAAGGCGTATTACCGGCGTGTCATAAAGGAGGCTGTTCACGAATTGGGCCACACCTTTAACCTGCGGCACTGCCCTGATAGGTCCTGTTGCATGCATTATTGCCGGTCGGTTGATGATGTGGACAGGAAATCAGATAATTTCTGCCGCTACTGTAAGATCCTTTTGGATGATGAGATAAAAAGGCTTGCTAGATAACTCTACCCTGAAACAGTTGAAAACATGGAAGAGAGGTGGTTCCTGCTGGCATGTATATCCGAGGTGAATAATGCCTTCACAAACCTGATACTCCTTTCGAGCGCTTATATTGATCTAAAGGTTATCATCTGTATCAGGTTTTTTAAACGTTTTATATGTCTCTCATTTGCATAATCTAATTTTGACCATCGACTCCTGTTCATCGATATTATTCTTCCGGCACAAAAGGCTCCCATTGCACCTTTGCGGCGCCCAGTAGAGTGCCGGTCGCGTAGGCCAGATCAACAAGGGCTATCTGATACTCGGTCAGCGCGAGAATTTCCATTCTCTGGGCGTCTGCAAGATCTGTTTGTGCTTCAAGCACATCGGTAGAAGTGAGCATGCCGAGTTCATATTGACGTTTCTCCGCCTGATACTGCTGATCACGCAGGATCGTGGTCTGCCTGCTGGCCAGGATACGCTGCCAACTCGCATCAAGCTGGTCAATTTGCTTTAGAACCTCATATTTTATCTGGGCCTTTTTACTGTCCCTGCTGGCCAATCGCCTTGTTCGCTCGTATATAGCCTGGCGAAGCCGGCTCTTCGCGGCCCTATTACCCAGGGGTATGGATACCTGCAGGCCAATGCGATGGTCCTTGAACCTGTTATCAAAAAGCATATCATAGGAATCACTCCTTCCCGGGCCTAGGCCGTTCATATTATATCTATATTCCATTGTTACCAAAGGCAGCGTCTGGTTTCGCCTGTAGTCAATCGTACTGGCATCCTGAGCGAGCTGCAGCTCCAGTTCCAGCATATCCATCCGGTTTTCTATGGCATTTGCTACCATCTCTTCTTTTTGGAGTTCATAAAGGACAGGATCAGGTTCGGTAGATGGAATCAGCGCTGTTGCTGTTTCCATTCCCAAACCTGACTTGTTGAGCATCCGTTTAAGATCCCGCTCAGTATTTCGAACACCATTCTCTGCCGTTATAATAGCCTCAAACCTCCCAGCGATTCCTGCCCTGGTTCGAATCAGTTCTATCTGAGGTTTTATTCCAACTTCCACAAGACGCTCGGTCTGTTCAAACAGGGCCTTGGCTAATTCGTACTGCTGCCTGCGCACATCCAACAGTCTCCGTGCCGCGTAAAGACACCAGTAGGTGCGGTCCACATCAGCGATAACGCGTATGGCTTCAAGTTTAGTCCGGGCGTCAGTGATCTGCCTGTTGTATTCCTCGATCCGAATGGCAGACTCATTAACCCGATTACCCGCGTTACGAAGAAGCGGCTGACTAATGGAAGCCGAAAGGTCAGAGTCATAGGAAGGGTTATATACCGCCCAAAAAGAATCCGTCTTGGCCCGGTTGTCAGTTAAATTGACCGTTATGTCTCCACCTGTTCGCAAAGGAATATTGACACCAAGATCAGTGTAGGTAATGTCCACTTGATTGCCGGCGATTTCAATTGTTGAGGCGACCGGCGTGTTACTCTTCGAATAAATTGCGTTAGCCGAAAACACGGCCTCGAAACGCGCCTCCTCCTGACTTACACGCTCGGCCGCGATAGCCGGATTAATAAGCTGAACCTTGAGATCAAGGTTGTTCTTAAGGGTCAATGCCCTGCACTCTTCAAGGGATATCTCCAGCTCGGCAAGTTCCGGCCCGTCCCTATCCAGCGTTAATATCTCTTCTTCCTCGGCCTCTTTTAACTCTATCGGCTCTATCTGTCGTAACGTCTCGGGAGCCGCCTTAAATGTATAATAATCTTCACTGCCCTTAAGATGGGCACATCCCGCGAATAGAAAGATTCCAAATATCGCGACTATAGATAATCCGCGTAAAAACAATTTCACTGAAAATATTTTACTCATAATTCAACCGCCTCCAGCGTAAGATATTAGCTCTCAGCACTCAGCTGTCAGCCTTTATTGAACCTATTGTTTCGGATAGCTTTCTATAAATATAAACGCTTTAACATATATGTTCCTGGCAGAGCTTTTTTATCAGGTTATGTTTGGACCTAATTTTCTCCCTTTTTCAATATTAAGGGAATATTCTGTCCTCCCTGGGTCCATTCACCGTCGAGGCTGTCCTTTGACAATTCCCCATTAAATTCGGCATTAACAAGTTTTACTTTCAAGGTCAGATTACTACCGCTCAAGCTCGCTTCAGTGATCTGTATATCCTTTGTACTTGTATCAGGGCTGTCTATAAGACCTAAAAACTCACCCTTTTCATTTTTCTCAAATCTGAACACCAGGGTATAGTTACCGAGTTTTCCCTTCCATTTTCCAGATAAGGTTTTCATTGTCTCTTTGGGCAGGTTTAAGCTGTACGAAGGTGGTACATACTTTCCCTTTTTCAGTGTAAAAGGTATAGGTGCATTGTTGCTTCCTTCCTCTATCACCTCCCCAGTAAACTCATCACCTGTGATTTTTCCTTTATATTCGGCATTAGGAACTATGAAAGACAACTTACCATCACTAAAATTCGCCTCTGTCACCAGTATTCCTTTTATTTTTTGATCCGGTACTTCCTCGGATCCTACGAATTCGCCCTTTTCAGTGGTTTCAAATCTAAATACCACTGTAACGGTTGCTGAAGGTGCCTTAAGCTCTCCATACCATTCGCCTGATAGAAGGTCCTTGGTCTCCTTGGGAAGGTCTAGGCTGTATACAGGTGGTATATACTTCCCCTTTTTCATTGATACAGTTGTATTAGCCATTCCTGACTGTATCATCTGTCCGGTTAACTCATCACCTGCCAGTTGTCCTTTGAACTCGATATTGACACGTTTTTGCATCTTAAGAATCAGATTACCATCACTTAAACTTGCCTCTGTGACCGGTATCTCCTTTACATTTTGATCCGGAACTTCATAATACCCCAGGAAATCTCCCTTTTCCGTGGTTTCAAATCTAAATGACATATGCATGAAACCTTTTGTCATTTTACGCTGTCCGTGCCATTCGCCTGATAAGAGTTCCCTGGTCTCCTTGGGAAGATCCAGACTGAACACAGGGGGTGTATATTTCCCCTTTTTCATTGATAAATGTATATTGCTCAATCCTGCCTGCATCCATTCTCCGGTTAGCAAATCACCTGCCAGAGTTCCTTTAAACTCGGCATTAGCAACTTTTATCTTAAGAGTGAGTTTACCATCAGTAAAATCCGCCTCTTTGATCGGTATTCCTTTCACATGTTGATCCGGCACCTCATAAAACCCCACAAAGTCTCCCTTTTCCGTGGTTTCAAATCTGAATGACACATGAATGAGACCAGTCGGTATTTCAAGTTGTCCATGCCATTCTCCTGACAACTTATCCTTAATCTCTTTGGAAAGGTTTAAGGTTACCTCAGGTTTATATTCTCCCTTTTTTAGTGTTAAGGGTATACCTTGCCCGCCCTGTTTGAACTCACCCACAATTTCATCACCCGTGATTTTCCCTTTATATTCCACATTTGCAACCGAGACCTTTATACTAAGGGTATCATCAACCAGCTCCACATCAGAAACCGGTATACCTGTAGCACCTTGATCAGGGCTGTCTAAAAAGGCCTTTAACTCACCTTTTTCTTTCATCTCGAATCGAAGAACTAACGTCAAATCGCCTGTCGGGATTTTCAGAGGTCCGTGCCATTGGCCCACTAATTTTTCCATATCTTCCTTGGATAATACAGGCTTTTCATAGGGCTTCAGGTTTAGCGGGATTGATGTCCCTTCTTGCATCCAGTTTCCTTCGAATTTACCATCTTTTAAAGTTCCCTCGTAAGACCCGCTCAAATCAGTAACATCTAGCTTCAGCTTGCCCGAATCAAACACCACCGAACTCGCCTTGATGTCTTTTATGGCACCCTGATCAGGGGAATTCAGTACAACTGAATAGGAACCATCATCGTTCTCAGTTATTATAAATTGGATGACCAACTCATTACCGGGCGCTGGTACCAGCGTTCCCTGCCATGTGCCGGTAATTTCTTCACTGGCTATGGCGTTATTTATCAATATAACAGAAATTAACAGGACTAAGAGTTTGATTAAATTTTTCATTGTTTTCTCCTTTAATATAAAAAACCTTGTTAGAAAAACGAACGTCGAATATGGAACGTCCAACTTCGAATATGGAAAGGTATAATGTTAAGAATACCTCCTTATACCGTAAACCGTAGACCTTACACCTTTCTTTATTCATACCGAAGCGCATTGATCGGATTAGCCTGCGCTGTTTTATAAGACTGCAGGGCAACCGTGATAAAGGCCACAGCAGCAGCCACAGCAGCAGATACCAGAAATACCCATAAATTCATATTTAAATTTATCCGATAGGAAAAATCGATTAACCACCATTCATCCATGGCAAAATAAGCCATTAGTGAGGCAATTACTGCGCCTCCAAAAACAAGTAACAGGATTCTTCGGGCCAACATGGTTATAATTTGCCATGTGGATGAGCCAAGCACCTTTCTGATTCCGATTTCCTTTGTGCGCTGTTCAGTGGTAAAGGCTGCGAGTCCGAATAGGCCCATACATGAAATAAAGATACAAACAGCCGCAAAAATCCCTATGAGTTCCATCTGTTGCTTTTCATCCAGGTATAGCTTATTCAAAGAGTCATCCAGAAACTCGAACTCAAAGGGATGCTTGGGATCAAACTCCGCGAATTTCTCTTCAAGAAAAGACAATGTCCGGAATATATCCTCTGCCGCAATGTTCAGGACCAGGTACTGAATCATGAGTTGACGGTTCTGGGCAGAAATACCTTGAGTACCGGAAAACCGTAGAAGGACAAAGGAATCAAGATTGTTCTTAAGGGAGTCATAATGAAAATCCTTTACCACTCCAATAACCTTTCCACTCTGAATATGTTTACCCAACGGCTGGTCCCAGCCCATCTTTTTTACCATGGTCTCGTTAACGATATAAGAATTTCCCACATCCGTTAGTAGTCTCTTTGAAAAATCCCTGCCTTCCTTGAGTGCAATCCCCATCACATCGATAAAATCATTACCGACCTGCATGAATTTTACGGTCATAATTTCAGGGACACCATCCTTATTATCTATCTGTGCCCCCATCAAGCCCTCGATCTTGCCGATTACATCGCCACACAACGAGACACCCAGGATACTGCTGTTTTTTAAGAGTTCCTTTTTAATAGTTGGCACTTTATCGATCACATCCGCGGTCCGTAGAGTAACTATCAACCTGTTCTCTTTATCAAAACCCAGGGGCAGACGAGAAACATACCGCATTTGCAGAACCATAAGCAGGGTACAGGCAATAACAGTGACAGAGATGATGAACTGGATCAGCACCAGCATTTCCCGCAACCTGAGACTCCCCTTGCCTGCTTTATGGCTACCCACAAGGGCTGACAGGGGGGCTATGGAAGACAAGTAGAGGGCCGGATAAATTCCTGACATCAAGCCGAGTACCAGGCTGAACGCAAGCATCCCCAGTAACAGGCGGGGTTCATTCAGATCCTTCAATGCTATGGAATTACCCAATAATTCATTTATAGGGGTTTGAGTCAAGGCTAATTGTACCAGGATATAGCCAAATACCAGGGCAACCAACGAGAAGAAAATAGCCTCCCCCATAAACTGGAGTATCAAGCGTGTCCTGCCGGACCCCAGGATCTTCCGCATGCCAACTTCTTTTGCCCGTTTCGATGCACGGGCTGTTGCCAGGTTCATATAATTAATACAGGCCACCAGCAGAATGAAAATTGCCACTGCTGTAAATCCGTAAAGATAATGTTTGATTCCTGTAGGTTGGTCATACCCTACATCCGAATTATAATGAATATCTGCCAGAGGTTGAAGCCAGGCCCTCCATGTCGCCTTATAGGCCTTTCCCAGGTCTGCCATATGACGCTCGAAAAAAGAGTCGGAAATATCCTTAAATTTCCGGATATCATAGTCTTCCTGCATTAATAAATATGTATGGAAGCGAGGATTCCAAAGTGATTGACGACGCTGGTTAGCATCCTCCGGATCATTAAAAAAAGGTATATCATCTGATTGAAGTACGTCATACCTCAGGTGGGAGTTTTCAGGCAGATCAGCAAAAACATGTGTTATTTTGGCTGTGAAATTTTCAGAAGTGATTGCTTTGCCGATAGGGTTTTCATTGCCCCAGTATTTCCGGGCAAATGATTCACTCACCGCGACGAATCGCTCGTTTTTTACACTTTTAGGATCGCCATAAATAAAATCATGGTCAAAAACATCAAAGACATTTTTACTGGCAAAAGCCGAACTATCCCAGTAAAAGGCCTTGTCTCCACTACGAAATAAAACTTTCTGGTTAATTATAAAAAATCTTACGAATCCCTTAACGTCAGCGTATTCTTCAGTAAGCATTTGCCCCAACAACTGTGGTGTTATCGCGAAAGTGTCTATTTTGCCACTTATGTTTAATTCGTTTACTACCCTGTAGATTTGTTTGTACTTTGTATTATGCTTATCATAGGTTAGCTGGCTACGTAAGTAGAGCCCGAGGATCAGGCAGCAGGCAATGGCCAGGGATAATCCCGCTATATTGATCATCGCGTACATCTTTTCGCGGTAGAGGTTGCGAAGTGTAGTCTTGAGAAAGCTGCTAGCCATATTATTCCTCCTCTATTTATTGTGTAACAATTTTGCCGTCCAGCAATTGAATAACACTGCCGGCATAGCCTGCCATCTCCTCCGAGTGGGTCACCATCAGAATGGTGGTGCCTTCTTCATTTAGTTTAGCAAGCATTTTCATAACGTCATGACCGTTCTTTGAATCCAGATTACCGGTAGGCTCATCAGCCAGTATCAGATTAGGCTCATTAACAATAGACCTGGCCACCGCGGCCCGTTGCTGCTGACCGCCCGAGAGCTGCCTCGGAAAGTGTTTGCTTCGATGTTCCATATCCAGTTTTTCCAGCACCTTTTCCACTTTCTCTTTTCGTTCATGGGAGGGGGTCTTATTGTAGATCAGCGGCAGCTCAATATTTTCATACACGGTAAGTTCATCGATCAGGTTAAAACTCTGAAACACAAAACCGAGGTTGGCCTTGCGGATCGCGGCCCTCTTTGATTCGGAATATTTTGACACCTCTTCTCCCAGAAATCTGTAACTCCCTTCTGATGGATTGTCGATCATGCCCAGTATATGCAGCAGCGTGGACTTGCCGCAGCCGGAGGGCCCCATGACCGAGACAAATTGCCCTTCTTCCAGATGAAAATCAATTGTGTCAAGCGCTGTGGTTTCTACTTCTTCGGTACGATAAACCTTTGTTAAATCACTGGTTTCAATAATCATCAATATACCCTCCTTTTAGATTATTAATGGAATTTACTGAGTAAGATCGATCGGCTCTTTAAATATCAAAATGTCCGCTTCCTTAAACGTATCATAGCCCGAGGTGATGACCCAGTCACCTTTCTTCAATCCTTCCAATATCTCAACATGTCGCGGATTCTGACGGCCCAAGCGTATATCCTGGCGATAGGCTGATTTTCCATCCTCTGATATCAGATATACCCAGCGGCCGCTTGTTTCTTGATAAAATCCGCCTTTTTTGATCATCAATCTTTCTTCAGACTCACTAAAGCTTAATTCTATAGTCAGCGTTTGCCCGCGCTTAATTCCTTCAGGCGGTTTACCAATAAATGTCAAATCCACAATAAATTGATCGTTTATTACTTCGGGATAGATCTTCTTCACCTCTACTTCATAACTTTCTCCATCTAAACTAAATTTACCTTTTGTGCCCACAGCTACTTTGGAGATGTAATATTGTTCAACACCAGCACGAATTTTGAAGCTGTCTAATATGTCAATCTGACCAATACGCTGCCCCGGACCGATAGTCTGACCTATTTCAGCGTTTATGCTTGAGAGGTGCCCTGATATGGGCGCACGAACATCAAGGCTTTCCACGGTTTTATTCAATAACTCCAGACTCATATTGAGACGTTCTATGGATTTATTCGCATGTTCCAGTTGTTTTTCACTCAAAACATCCTCCTGTCTGATTCGCTCTTTGAGGAGTTCTCTTTTATCTTTCAAATATTTTAATTGATCCTTAACCGTCTCATACTGTTCATCGGAAATAACAATATCATCCTTCTTCAATACTTCGAAACGCTCATATTGTTTCTCCAGCTTCAGGATATCGTAATTTAGACTCAGCAGTGTTTCTTTACGGGCGAGCTTATTCTGCGCCAATTGTAATTGAGTATTTCGAAGGCGGTCTAAATTTTCAAGCAGGCTATTCTCAGTATTAATGGATGTCCTCAATAAATTGTCATTTGAAAAACGGAGAATCAAGTCTCCCTTTTGAATGGGTTGACCTCCTTCAATAAAAATTTCCTCGACCCTGCCCCCTTGCTCTATATCCAGATAAACAGAAGTTTCGGGCACTACCGTACCATCAAAGGGATAGTATTCGAGAAATTCGGCATATTCCACTTCTGATATGGTCATCCTGCTCGGATCAACTTTGAGCCTGGTTTTACCCGCGCGAGTCAACACTTGATATGCAAGAAAGATAATAATTGCGCAAGCAACACTAATAAAAACAAGCCTGCTGAGAGGCCATTTTTTCTTTTTAATCGGTCTATCCATTTAATTTACTCCATGTTGTTAAGCTGATAATAATCGCATCAAGCAAGGATCAAAGATCCTCATCTTATATTTCTCCCCCTCTTAGGGGGAGGCGGGAGTGAAAGTGACCTTTCTTATTTCATGCCGCCATATTCTCTCCCACAATATGGCCGTCGAACAGGTGAATTATTCTCTGGGCATATTCGGCATAGGCCTGTGCGTGGGTGACAATGACTAGAGTTATACCCTGTTCATGAAGTTCCGTGAGAAGACTCATAACTTCCTCCCCATTACTTGAATCCAGGTTCCCGGTGGGCTCATCAGCGAGAATCAGTTTCGGATTCCCGACAATCGCCCTGGCAACCGCCACTCTCTGCTGTTGCCCTCCGGAAAGCTGTTGAGGGAAATGGTTCTTCCTGTGGGTCATCTTCATCTGTTCCACGGCTTCATTGACCTTCTCCTTTCTTTCCTTTGCAGGTGTCTTCAGATAAAGAAGGGGAAGCTCGATATTTTCGTAAACCGTCAGCTCATCAATAAGGTTGAAACTCTGAAAAACAAATCCTATATTACCCTTCCTGAGATCAGCCCGCTGTCTTTCGGAGCGTCCCGAGACTTCCTCCCCCACAAAATGGTAATCTCCTTCAGCTGGATTATCCAGAAGGCCAAGGATATTCAGCAACGTGGATTTGCCGCAACCTGACGGCCCCATGATGGCTACAAACTCTCCCTCATTGACATTCAGGTTCACATTGTCCAGGGCCGTTGTCTCAACCTCCTCTGTCCTGTAGATCTTCTTTAAATTACTGGTTTCAATCATTTTTGCTTCGTTTTTTGTTAACTGAATGGTTCAAGGTTCCCCGTTCAGCGTTCTGTAACAATAAATATCAGGATCTTCGACGTCCGATTCTAACTCCGAACCTTTGAACCCTGAACCTATGAACTATTTATTTTTTATTCATACCTAAATGCCTTTACCGGATCAGTGAGGGATACCCTATATTACATGATAGCTGACTGTCAATAAGGTGATTAAAACAATAAACAATGTAGTCAGCGGAAAAATCCATGGGTTTATACCGGTCCTGTAGGGATAATTAACGATGATCCTGTCTATAATCAGATATGCTCGGAAAAGATGAAAAGTATAATAGTGATGTCAGGGACAGTATTAATTCGGAAGAATTCGAAGATATGGTCGACGCTCTGAAGGCCATACACCGGAGGAGTCAGGGCCTTATGAATTTTGTAGGCACGTACCGCAACATGACGCTTATCCCTAAGCCCAAATTCAGGCTCCTGCTCGTGAGAGATTTTTTTTAAAAGGGTGGAAAAACTAATGCATCACAAACTGACAGATAACAATATCTCTTTCAGATGGTCTGTTGAACCTGAAACCCTTGAGGTTACGGCTGACCCCGACCTGATGGAGCAGGTAATGATAAATCTTCTGCTCAACGCTATATCCGCAGTGACCGGACAAGAGGATCCCCATATTATACTCTCAGCCTATCTTGGCTCAGAAGCCAAAGTCACGATTACTGTTGAAGATAATGGCGTCGGGATAGCAGAAGAGGCCCTTGAGAAAATATTCATACCTTTTTTTACCACGAAAAAGAAAGGTTCCGGAATCGGACTTAGCCTTTCCCGTCAGATTCTCCGTCTGCATAATGCCACGATCAGGGCGAAGTCAACGCCCAATAAGGGGAGTATATTCACACTCAGGTTTGGTTGATTCTTATGAGGTGCGCAGAAACAGTCGGGTCAGTCTATCCCATCCGAGCTGAGGCATACTTCCAAAAATATCATCACCAAGATCTCCTCCGTCAGCAGCTAAAGGTCCGGCTACCTCCTCTATAACATTATAGAGATGTCCAACCT
>CAYQNR010000027.1:0-36179 GCA_964418945.1 uncultured Desulfobacteraceae bacterium | reverse complement strand
TCTGTCCCTGTGCCGGAACCATCAGCCTGATGCCGGGGACCAGTTCCAATCCTGCCTTCCGCAGGGTCGACGTGGATGTAAAGACCGGAAAGGTAAAGGGTTTGTTCTAAAAGATCCACAATGGTTAAAAGGAAAGAAGAATAAAAAAGGAGGGCCTGGTTGGAAAGCCCTCCTTTTTTATTAGATGTAAAAGCCAAGGCCAGGATCTCAATGGTTTCAGAAAGAGAATATAAGGCTCCGGGCAAGGCCTCAAATAGTACTTGTAGGAATCCGATTTTTTTGTTAGAAATCAGCGGAAAAAGTGGTTCATCCGTTTAATGAGTACTTAAAGAAGTGAAGGATTAAACCTTATTATGAGTTCCTTAATGGCCCATGGGGCTCTCTTTTAAGCGCCGAAGATATTAGCTGCTAACTACGTAAGGTGCCACCCAGGCGGGCGGGATAGTTATGAGATAATAGAAGATTCCCGAGTCCGGCCAAGTCTGGAAAAGAATACCCGCCCGCCTCGTGTGGTTTTGTGCAGGGTCATTGCACATAAACGAGTTCGCCGCTTAAAAGAGAACCCCATGGGCCATATAGCGCAAGATATTTAGATATCATTATAGTGTACTCATTAATTGGATGAACCGAAAAAGTCGATATTTTATTGGGTGATCTCATGGAGTTGTACTTCTTTTCGTTAATTATACTTGCCGGACTTGCATTTTTTAATCTCATTGTCGGTGTGAGTAATGACGCGGTCAATTTTCTGAATTCTTCCATCGGTTCCAAAGTAGCGCCGCGGCACGTAATCATGATCATTGCCAGCCTTGGGATATTTGCCGGCGTGACATTCTCAAGCGGAATGATGGAAGTGGCAAGAAAAGGCATTTTTCACCCCAGACTCTTCCTGATGCCTGAACTGATTACCATGTTCCTGGCAGTAATGCTTACAAATATCATTCTTCTGGATCTCTTCAATACCTTCAGCCTACCCACCTCCACAACAGTCTCCATAGTATTTGCACTCCTCGGGGCCGCGGTTGCCGTATCTCTGATGAAGATATACACACGCGGTGACAGCTATTCCATGCTGGTTAATTATATTAATACGGGAAAGGCGCTTGCCATTATCCTGGGGATCATTCTCTCTGTGGTGATTGCCTTCTTTTTCGGGGTGTCCGCGCAATTCATCACACGCCTGCTGTTTACCTTTGATTACAGAAAAAGACTTCGTCTTTACAGCGGGATATGGGGAGGGATGGCCCTTGCCATAATCATCTATTTTATTCTTATAAAGGGTGCGAACAGCACATCATTCCTCTCGCCGGAAACCGCAATCTGGATCAAGAATAATACATGGATTCTACTTTTTATAAGTTTTCTTTTTTTTGCGTTTATATTTCAGTTCCTGGCACTGTTTACGAGAATCAATATCCTAAAGCCGATCGTGCTGGTAGGAACCTTTGCGCTTGCCATGTCCTTTGCGTCCAACGACCTGGTAAATTTCATAGGCGTTCCCCTGGCCGGGTTAAGCGCGTACAGGGTCGCGGCTGCCGCTGGAGACCCGTTGACCGCAATGGATGCCTTGCAGGGATCCGTTCAATCCAGTACTTTTCTGCTCTTATTAGCGGGCGCCATCATGGTGGCCACATTATGTATATCCAGAAAGGCGCGCACCGTGACCCGGACCGAGGTAAATCTGGGAAGACAGTATCATGGTATGGAACGCTTCGGATCCTCCACACTATCAAGGATTATAGTTAGAAATGTGTATTTTATGATTGGGATTGGCCGAAGGATTATACCCGGAAAGATAAGGGCTGCCATTAGTGAAAGATTGAATGCTGACGCGATTGAACTCTCGTACACTTTGGATGGAAAGCCCCCCTCATTTGATCTGCTAAGGGCCTCGGTAAACCTGATCACGGCAAGTGCAATCATCTCGTTTGCCACTTCCTTGAAGCTCCCCCTCTCCACAACATATGTCACATTCATGGTTGCCATGGGGACATCCCTTGCTGATCAGGCCTGGGGAAGAGAAAGCGCCGTTTACAGAATCACCGGGGTCCTTACAGTTGTAAGTGGGTGGTTTTTTACCGCCTTTGCCGCCTTTACCATCTCTTTAGTCTTTGCGTTTCTGATAGTCCTGCTTAAAGGAACCGCTGTGGTGTTTCTGCTTATCCTGGCGGTTGTTCTGGTCCTGAGCACATACAGATACCATGCCAAAAGGGAGGAAGAGACAAGTAAAATAGAGGAATTCAGCCTGAGGTCGACAGACGATGCGGATACCGCGGTAAGGACCTCATTTGAGCAGACCGGAAAATTCTTGATGGCTCTAAGTAACAATCTCACAGTCAATTTTGAGGCCGGCATAGCTGAAGATAGAGAGAGGTTAAAAGAATCAAAGAATAAGGCAGGCCAGATTCAGAAATGGGCCAATACAATTATGGAGAATATCTTCAGGGCTCTGGTCTTACTTGAAAAAGATGATCTTGATGATACTCGAAGATATTCATCCACCATAAGTTCTCTGCAGGAGATCGCGGAAAGTCACAGGGATATCGTGAAGCGCACCAGCAGGCATTTCGAGAACTATCATTCAGGCTTTCTGGATGAGCAGAAAGATGAGCTGAGGCGCTTAAAGAGATTTCTCAACCGCCTTTTATGGAATACCTCTATTATGCTGTTGAGGAGAAAAAAGGTTGATTATGGATATATTGAAGGTCAATGTGGAAAGGTCAAGAACCTGGTAAGACAATACGAAAAAAACCAGATAAAACGGATACAGACAGGGAAATCAAAAACACACTTGAATGTTCTATTTTACGGGCTGCTCTGGAATTCCGTAAAGATATCTGAACGCACTCAAGAACTTCTGGACATATTCAAGGAATCTTTTAACCGGGGCAATCATTGATAAAGTCAATAAACCCTCTCGGAGGAGGCAAATATGAAGATACCTTTTGTTTCGATACGATGGGCATCACCTTTTAACGACATGCTTGAGCATGCAGAGAAAGTGAAGGAATGCGGCTGGGCCTTTCAGCAGGCTATTGAGTGTCATTGTTCAGAGGAGTGTCAGGGATTCGAAGAATATAGGGAGGAAGTGGCCAGACTGGAAAGTGAGGCCGATACCATAAAACGCAGGATTCGTGGTCATATACCAAAGGGCACAAGAATGCCGGTGTCCAAATTTGAGATCTTTTGGTACACCAAGGAGCAAGATAAGGTCCTGGATGGTGTTCAAAAATCATTGGACTGGCTATCCTTCAGGAGGGTTCTTCCCTACAAGGAAGAACTGAAAAAACAGCTCCTCCTTCTTGTAGATTCGGTAATGGAGCCTATCGAGGATTTAAGTCGAATGGTGGAGGAGGCAAAAAAATACTTTGAGGACTATTCGCAAAAGCAAAGGATCATTGTTAAAGATATAATCAATAACATACGGCGGCTTGAACATGAGTCTGATAAGATAGAGGATGAATTCAAGATCAAGATATTCAGCCTTGAAAAGGACCCCGTCAGTGTGTTTCATATGATCAGGCTGGTTGAAACAATAGGGTCTATAGCCGATCATGCTGAAAACGCCAGCGATATGATGAGGGCGATGATCGCAAGGTAAAAGAACATTCTTTAATGATATCTAACCATCCATGGCAAAAAGGGCCGCCCCTATAGCTCCGGTCAACTGGGGATATTGGGGGGTCAGTATATCAAGCCCGGTAATGTCTTTGACCATTATAACCAGGTAAGGATTATGAGCGACCACCCCTCCCGTCATTACCACCTTTTCGGACAGGGCCTCCATTTCCAGAATTCTTTTAATGACCGAGAAAAAGAGACCTTTTACTATATCCGGTACCTTTTTACCCTCCCTTATCTTCTCCAGAACCTCCGTGGCTGAAAATACCGTGCAATAGCTTCCCAGTTCAACCATCTTAACCGATTTCCTGGCTAGGGGATCCATATCCTCCAAGGGAATATCAAGACGGGCAGACATCTCTTCCAGGAACGCCCCAGTTCCGGCCGCGCACTTCCTGTTCATCTTGAAATTAAGTCTCCTCCCCTGCTCATCCAGTTTGATTATCTTGTTGTCCTGGCCGCCTATATCAACAATGGTTATGGCCGTAGGGAAAAAATGATAAGCTCCTTTTGCATGACAGCCGATCTCCGTCTTTGTCCTGTTGCTGAAGGGGGCATTCTTTCTACCATAGCCTGTTGAAACGGTGCAGGCGATACTGTCCATGGAAATGCCGGCCATATCCATTGCCGATTCGAGACATAGACGGGATGTCTGGTTGAAGTCGATGCCTGATTTTATCACGCAATGACCTATCAGATTCTTTTCAGAGTCCAGCAGGGCCACCTTGGTACGTGAAGCGCCTATGTCTATCCCTGCATAGACCGGGCTTTTATTGTTCAACATGCTTTGATCCTCCTCATTACGCCCTCTCTTCCAATTGCTCGACAAAGGCCTCGATGTTTGTTTTTGCCTGTTCCTCGGAATAACACCTCAGATCATTCAGGTCCCCGTTTATAGTAAGCTGAGGGATACCCAGCCTCTCGCTTATCCTTTGCGGCAGGCCATAACGGTTATTCGAGTTGTTAGGGCACGTCTTGGCGTCGTGAAAGATGATCCCGTCAAGTTTGTACATCTCATGGCATTCCTCCATGTATCTTTCCTTATAGGGCTCGTCCCTGACAATGAACAGCTCTAGATATGCGCGTCCCATGCTCCCAAAGGGGTCGTTCGGGTCTAACTGATCGAATATCCAGCTATTACAGTAAGTTGAGGCGACAATGCATGCATGGAGAGATGCGAATTGTTCGGAAAGGGGTCTCAATTTACCCCATATGGGCATACCCTCCCAGTAGAGTCGATGTCGCTCTCCTTCCACGGAAGGGATTCCTTGCTTGATCCTGTCCTGTAATTCAGCAAGAAGGATTTCATAGTAATCAACACCCTCCTTTGTTCCCCTGGCTACAACAGCGGGGCCCATGTGTATAGTCGCATCAAAGAAATTCCAGGGAGAAGGAATGGCGGCCGCGGATTCAAGACATGTCCTCCACAGTTCCGAGGTGCGTCTTGAATATTCTACCGCTTGTTTGAAACGGTCTATGTCAAATCTTTCTCCGCTTACCTCTTCCAATTTCGGGACTAGATCCTCGATCTGTTTTGCGATATCGTTAATCTCATAATCCTTGATTTCTCCGACTTCCCTGAGGGAGAAAACCCCCACAAGCGGCACGTTTAGCTCCCTTGCATACCAGGCGAACCAGTCCTGTACATCCCTGCACTGGTTTGTGTTGAAGACAAGCACATCCGGTTTGGGCACGGACTCGATATTATAGGCCTGAGTTAGAGGTGTCTTTTTTTGCAGATAAGAACCGATGTCACTGGTAAGATATGAACAGATATCCGGTGAATAACCAAGGGCGTTGGCGTAAGGGATAAGGTCAGTGGCCATACGCGTGGCCCCCAGCATCGCACCGTGGTTTTCCGGGTAATAGACCAAAAACCCCATTCCTCTCAATAGCTCAGCCGGGCCTACACTGGTGCACCAGGCGATCTTCTTGGAGCCTGTCTTGGAGGCCTCGTCCATTTCATAGAAATGATCGGCCATCAGCTTTTTTAATGTCTTTCCGCAAGCAAACTGTTTCCTGAGGGATTTCTTTTCATCGTTCATCCTTAAAATACCTCCATAAGTTGTTTAAAATAAAAAAACCGTGGGTTTTGAGGCTGCCCACGGTTTCAATGAATCACAGGATATTTATCAATCCCCGGGCAGACCTGTCCTCCCATAGTAATAGTAGCGATAGATTTGGCCGGGGTGATGTTTGGACATTTTGTTTATCCGAGTATTCTTCCAGTGCTTCAAGTATTTTAAGATAAATATTACAAATAATCCTGCTTGTCAAGGATTTTTTTAAGGTTCATCACCTGAGGTCACGGCTGTCCCTTTTCTTCGTTCCGGATCTCCCGGGCTGGTCATTTCAAGGGGTTACGGCCGTGGGATGCCTACCCCCTCCGCTGTTCCCCTCGGCTTCGCTTCCGCCTTCGTTAAAACTTCGGCGGGACAGGCGGGGCCAGGGGGTCCCCCACCCGTAACCTCCTGAAATAACAGCGCCCTCCCGATAGTCTCTCCAAAAAGGAACAGCCCTTCGCTCTGGTGTCACAGCTCCGGCCCTGCGCCTTACGCCTTGCGCTACTTGGCTCGCCGTAGCCCCGAGCCTGTCGAAGGGGCGAAGGCGGCTGCGCCCCGCGCTATGTGCTTGTCGTCTTGAAAAGAACCGCCGTGACCGCATATTAGCGATACCTTTATCCAGTCATCATATTCTTTGGTTCATCCGCTTAATGAGTATGTAAAGGAGAAGGTAATGGCCCATGAGGCTCTCTTTTTCGCGGCGAAAACATTAACAGCATGCCAACTACGTAAAGTGCCACCCAGGCGGGCGGAATAGTTATGAGATAATAGAAGATTCTCGAGTCCGGCCAAGTCTGGAAAAAGCTACCCGCCCGCCTCGTCTCCCTTTCTGCAGGGTCAGTGCACATAAACGAGTTCACCGCTTAGAAGAGAACCCCATGGGCCATATAGCGCAAAATATTTGATATCATTAACTAGCGTGCTCATTAGCCGGATGAAACCTTTTTAAGGTTGTTATTTCAAATTGGTGGTATGTCACGGTGAAGGCCCATAATCAGATAGAAATAATAGATCAAAGTTGACTTAAGTTAGTATTTCAGTGTAATAGATTATAAATTATTTAGGGACATCTCTATTGATCTGGGGTCGTTGACTTATAGTATAACAAAGGATAACAACACAAAACCCAGGAACAATTGATCGTATCCCTAAAAGAGATAGAGATTGGAGAATTATGAAAAAGATAATGGTGATTAATGCCGTGGAATCCGAAGAGCACAGGATTGCTTTTCTCTCGGGCAGTTTGCTTGAAGGATTTCACATAGATATAGACACGGCTGAACAGAAGGAGGGCAACATCTATAAGGGTATTGTGGAGAGAATAGAACCCCGACTCCAGGCGTGTTTTGTCGATTTCGGATCTGAAAAGAACGGTTTTCTGCCCTTGGATAGCGTGCATCCCGAGTATTATAAGGAGGATGTGGAGATACCAAAGGGTCAATCCTTTCCCCCTATCGAAAAGGTCTTAAAAAAAGGACAGGAAGTCCTGGTTGAGGTTGTCAAGGAGATGCCGGGACGGAAAGGCGCCCATCTAACCACATATGTTTCTTTAGCTGGACGCTATATTGTATTGACCCCGGGCGGCCGTACTTTAATCGGTGTCTCCAGGAAGATAGAGGACGAGGAGGAGAGACAAAGGCTGAAAAAAATAATGTCTCGGATGAAAGTCCCGGAAGGGGTAGGGTATATTATCAGAACAGTTGCAGCTGGACAGAATAATAGGGAGTTGTCCAGAGATCTTAACCGGTTGTTGAGGCTATGGAATAATATAAGGAAGAAGGTTAAAAAAAGCCCCCCCTATTCGTTGATTCATAAGGAACAGGATCTCAGCCTCCGCACTATCAGGGATTACTACACAGGCGATGTGTCCGAGATAGTAGTCGATGACAAGGAAACCTATAACAAGATAAGAGAGTACATGAAGATCGTGTCGCCCAGGGATCAGAGAAAGATCAGACTTTACAAGGAAAGGCGTCCGATCTTCGACTATTATGATATAGAAAAGCAGATAGAGAGCATATATATAAATCGTGTGCCGCTTAAGTCGGGTGGTTCCATTATCTTTGATACCACCGAGGCGTTGACAGCTATCGACGTCAATTCGGGGCGGGCGAAATCGGGCAAGGATATTGAGAGTATGATCTTTGAAATAAACCGCGAGGCTGCTAAGGAAATCGCCAGACACCTACGTTTAAGAGACCTTGGAGGCCTGGTGGTAATTGATTTTATAGATATGAAAGACCGTAGACACAACAGGGAGGTAGAGAAGACACTTCGTGAAGAGCTAAAGAAAGACCGTGCCAAGACCGATATCTCACCCATATCCAAATTCGGGCTTTTAGAGTTGTCCAGACAGAGACTGCGACCGTCGATTGAATCAAAGAGCTATCAGATATGCGAGCAATGCCAGGGCCGAGGAATAGTGATTTCGGTGGGGGCGGCTGCTGTTTCCTATCTGCGCAGGATATGGAAAGGTGTCTCAAAAGGAGATGTGGTCAGGGCGGATGTGGTCCTGCCTGTGGATGTGGCCAACTATATCCAGAACCGCAAACGTAACGAATTGGCTGATCTTGAGAAACGTTACGGAGTCACCATAAACATAAGCGATGATTATTCTCTCCCCCCGGGCGGAGGAAAACTCGAATTTATTAAGGAAGGGGACGATATCTCTTAATGGAGACCCCGATAATAAAGAGACATTAGGAAATCCACTCTATCCGGCTTTTTTATGTTCAACAACATTATCTATTTTATTATTGTCCTCCTGGTTTTCAATATCAGCTATCCTGACAACAACCATGGAAACTCCCCGCCCTATTGCATCGCGATGATGTTCATATGCTGGTCTGTTTTTCTCTTCTTCTGCAGACTGAGCTTCCGGCGTCTTGTATCTCGCTTTGGAAACAATACACAGGGCAAACTGGTAAGGGGTTATCATAACCTTGTTTTCCGGCTTTCCATTTTCGCCATCCTCCTCTTCAGCCTGGATGTTTACGTGTTTCAACTGAAGTACTGGATACAAGCCATTCCGGCAGTTAGACACTTATCTGTTTTGCAGGGTTTACTGGCCCTTTCTCTCTTTTTATTCTATCTCGCCACCATCTGGTATTTTTCACATCCAGCTTACGTAATGCTATCCGGGACAGGGATAAAAAAGCGATCTTTTGTCATATCGAAGCTTAAGCTCAATTTTCCCATCCTTTTCCCATGGTTGATTCTTACCCTGGTGTATGACCTGATATCGATCAGTCCATGGCGCGGGGTAGAGGGTTTTTTTGTGCGAACCGAGGGGCAGATAATATTCTTTAGCATCTTTCTAATCATATTTATGATATTTATGCCTCCGTTAATTCAATACTGGTGGGGTTGCAGACCCTTTGATACATCAGATCGGATAAATGAACTCAAGAAATTTCTAAGGGATTTGGGTTTTAGATACCGGGATCTCATGAGATGGCCTGTCCTGGAAGGGCTCATGATGACCGCTGGTATTATGGGTATCATACCCAGATACAGATATATCCTTATGACGGATTCCCTCGAGAAAATCCTTTCGGTTGAAGAGTTGAAGGCCGTAATAGCCCATGAAGTCGGTCATGCCAAGTACGGACATATGTTTTTTTATGTGATTTTTTTTCTCGGATACGTTGCACTTTCCTTCGGCTCCTTTGATATCTTTTTCGACTTCCTGGCGACAAACACCTTTGTGGCAGGGCTTCTCAGAAAAACAGGGTCCCAGGCAACGAGCCTATTTTATCTCTTTCTGTCAATTCCTATTATCCTGTCCATGTTTGTCTACTTCCGTTTTTTAATGGGATTCTTTATGCGTAATTTTGAAAGACAGGCTGATACCTTTTCCGCGGTGACCATGGGAGGCCCGGCGCCCACAGTCAGCGCCCTTGAAAAGATAGCCGTGTTCAGCGGAAAGAGCAGAAATCTCCCCAGCTGGCACCATTTCAGCATAAAGGAAAGAGTGGATTACCTCTGGAGACTCCTGAAAGACCCGGGGTTGGTGAATCGCCACAAAAGGCTGATCTATATGTCATTTGGGGTGTATCTTATATGCACCATGGGACTGGGGTATTATCTGAACTTCAGCCCAATGAAACAGACCCTCAAGTATAGACTGATAAGTAACGCGCTTCAGGAGCGGTTATCTGATGATCCGGACAATATTATGTTGCTCAGCAACCTGGCCATGCTTTACCATGAGGGGGAAAGGTACGGAGAAGCGATAGAGATCTATGAGCAGGTCTTAGAGCTTGACAGGGAACAGCCTCTTGCCTTGAATAACCTGGCCTGGCTGCTGCTGACGGTGCCGGACGAGGGATTAAGGGACCCTGAAAGGGCCCTTTTATTGGCTAAAGAGGCGGTAAACCATGAGAGATCCCCGGTAATCCTGGACACGCTGGCAGAGGCCTATTACGTAAACGGCTCCATTCAAAAGGCTATCGACACTATCAACGAAGCTATTTCCCTGCAAAAAGAGGGTAAAGAGTATTATCAGAAACAGCTGAAAAGGTTTGAGAAAGCCAAGCGGTCTTCATTCTTGACAGATCCAGATTCTTTATACTCTTATCGATTTTCCTCTTAAGCTTTTTATCTCTTTCAATCCTCCTTACTTTTAATTGTCTTGACACACCGGGCTTATCTTTCTATACTCGCGCCATAAGAAAGGAAGTTCTTTTCACCTCACCTTTCACCAGAAGAGGAGGTCTTATGGGTATGAATCAATCAAGAAGGAGATTTCTAAAGGTTGGGTTGACGTTGCCTGCCGCCGGGCTTGTTTCAACGACAGGCCTTAAAGCCGCGTCGCAGGAGTCTCCCAATGTTGACTATTCAAAGAGGAACAAATTGGCAAAAGAAAAGCTTATTTCCGTACTTAGTCCTGTAGTTAAAAGACAGGAACTGGCTCCAGACGAGCCGCCACCTGGATTTCCTGGCCCGCCTGGCATATTCAGATTCGCGCCTTCTTCTATGAAGCTGGCAAAGCGGCTGGATACTCTGGAAAACAAGACTCTCTATCTTGTAGATATTGGTTTCGGTGGAGGGTATAACTTCATGCTGGAAGTGCAGAGATGGTTTGCTCAGCACATGCCTTCCATAACAACTATTCCCAGACGGAAGCCTGGGCATGTTTTCTCGGATGATAATTATGATCTCTGGGATGAAATAAAGGAAAGGGGTGATGCCGTGATTCTTGGCGTGGCTGGTTGACCGGGCTGCATTTCAGCAGTTGCTGAAGCCGGACTCAACCTGGAACAGAATTACGGAATTCCAGTAGCACCCATTTCTGCTTACACAATGGAATCAGTAGCGAAGAGTTATCCGAAAGCCATCGCTTTGCCCTTCATCTTTACCCCGACTCCTGTTATCGGTTTATCTCATGAGGCCCTCTACAAAAAAATAGTCCAAGGTAATGATCCTGAAACAGAAAGACGTGTAATCGATGAAATAATCGAGGTGTTGACCACACCGCAGGAAATAAAGAAACCTGAGCCTGCCCCTACTACTGTTGAGGAAACTCCTGAGGATGTTTTAAGACCTGATACGGAGGATAATCTACAGCAGCTCTTTTATGACAGGGGATGGACAGATGGACTGCCAATCATACTTCCTACCGAAGAGCGCGTGGAAAAAATGCTTACAGGTACAAAACGTTCTCCCGATGAAGAAGTCAGTCAGGCCTATGATCATGACCATCATGAAATGATAAAATACACTGTGCGTGATATCGCCATTTATGCGGTGATGGCCGGGGCTAAACCGGAATACCTCCCCGTGATACTTGCTATAGCTTCCATGGGACAATCATCAATTGCGCCTTCGACCACAGCTTTTGGCAGTATGCTTCTTGTGAACGGTCCTATTCGTAATGAGCTTGGAATGAATTCAGGAATAGGAGCATTCAGCCCCATAAACCAGGCTAACTCTGTTATTGGCAGAGCATGGACCCTAATGAGTATCTGCTGGGGATATGCCAAGGTTAAGAGAACCATCTGGAGCTCACAAGGATGTAACGAGTTATACAACAATATGTGCGTCGCCGAGAACGAGGAGAGGAGTGTCTGGTCGCCTTTCCACGTTGATAAAGGTTATAAACCCGAGGAAAGCGTAGTTAGTACTTTCAGAGGGTGGGCGGTGGTTAACAGTATCTGTTGCGCTGCTAATCGTTCGCTTGCCGAGGAATTGACCCGCCAATTTGCAGCAATACCTCCGCTTAATTCCAGGGCTACTATAATCATAGATCCGCTTATAGCTGCCAATCTGAAAAACAACGAAGGTTTCAATACCAAAATGGATTACTGTCGCCATCTTTCCGAGAATATCAAGATGTCTGCCGGAAATTATTGGAAAACCGACCATATTGATATGCTGGTGACATCTGAAGCTAACTTAGGTGTGGAACCTTTTGCTTCCTGGAAATCATTGCCTGATGATGCACTGATAGCCCCGTTTTATATCCCGGAGAATATAAACCTGATTGTTGTGGGCGGAGAGACAAGCCCTCTATGGAAAGCTTCTGAATATGGTTATTCCGGCAGCGCCTCGGTAGATGAATGGCGTTAATAGGAGGTCCTATGGGTATCAATCTATCAAGAAGGAGATTTCTAAAGGCTGGGTTGACGCTGCCTGCCGCCGGGCTTGTCTCAACGACAGGCCTTAAAGCTGCGTCTAAAGAGTCTCCCAAGGTTGTCTATCGAACTTTAGGCAAAACAGGGCTTAAGGTTTCGGGGGTAGGTTTCGGGATCGGTTTCGTGCCCGTGACTGAGGTGGTCGCCCGTGCATTGGACATGGGAGTTAATTATTACGATACGTCCCGGGATTACGGCGACAGCGAAAAGATCTTTGCAGGTATTATAAAAGGCCGGGATCGAACCAAAATTGTCATTGCCACCAAGTCTCCTTCAAGAAGGAAAGCGGACATCCTGAAGGATTTGGATACCAGCCTTAAGGCTCTCGGTACGGACTATGTTGATATCTGGCATCTGCATGCCAGGGATGTACCGGAGTCGATTCCGGATGAAGCGGTTGAAGCGATGCAGGAGTGCAAGAAATCGGGAAAGGCGCGCTTTGTTGGATTCAGTTGCCATGATCCGAACAGGATGGTTGATTTTCTTCTGGAAACAAAGACATTCGATGTCATGCAGACCACCTACAGCTTTCCTATTGGAGGCTACTACAGGGACAGGGCGATCAAAAAGCTGCATGATGCGGGTATCGGTGTCATAGCAATGAAGGTTGTGGTCGCGTTGACCGGCTTGAATTTAACCAGGTTTGATAATCCGCCTGCCAGGACCGGGGACGGGCCGCTCGCAGGGATCAAATGGGTTCTGCAGAATCCCGCAATCGGAACGACAGTACCGTTTATGAAGACGATTGATGAGCTTGAAATGAACTTCCGGGCTATGTCTGAACCTTATACGGCTTCAGATGAGAAACTGCTGTATGTCCTGAATGAAAAAATCCGGCCTTCCTATTGCCGCATGTGCTACCAATGCAGCGGTAAATGCCCGAAGGGCATGCCCGTGACGGACGTGTTGCGTTTCCTGGCCTATCATGATTATTGCGGCAACTATCATCAGGCGCGCATGAGTTTTATGGGATTGCCGAAGGAGATCAGGGATATACGGTGCAGTGATTGTTCCGAGTGTGCCATTCAATGCCCCAACGGAGTACACGTACAGGATCGCCTGATCCGGGCGCAGGGGCTTCTGGCATAGATTGAATGAAGCCGGAAGAAACATGCTGCGTGGCAGGGGGCAATCCTATATAGTCCAAACACAAAAAGGCGAGTCTTGATCATCTCATCTAAGGAGGGAAACTGGTATGAAAGCGTGGCGTTTTGTATTAAGTTATTTGGTAATATTGTCCGGAATAATGGCTGCGCAACCTTTAATGGCTCAGAAGTCCTGTACAGCCCTGGTGTCGGAGAAACTTCCGAATGTGACAATCAGCAGTGCCGTTTTTATGAATGATCCGCTCGGTTTTTTGCCTCCCAAAACACCCGGAATATTCGGGACCCCTTCGGGATTAAAGGTCACTGTGCCATTCTGTCGGGTGATCGGCTATATCGAACCTGTTGAAAATTCACACATCGGTTTCGAAGTCTGGCTGCCTCCGGCCAATGCCTGGAACGACCGGTTTCTTATGACCGGCAATCCTGCCTTTGAAGGAGCAATCAAATATGCAGGACTAGCTTCTTCGCTGGAGCGGGGATATGCAACTGCCTCCACGGATACCGGCCACCAAGCCCCCGGCCACGAATGGGCCATGGGACATCCTGAAAGGCTGGTTGACTGGACGCATCGAGCCGTGCATGAGACTACGGTGGTTGCCAAGTATCTTATCGAAGCTTTTTACGGCAGGCCGCCTAAGTATTCATACTTTGACGGCTGCCACAACGGGGGCCGCGAGGGTTTGGCAGAGGCCCAGCGCTATCCGGAGGATTACGACGGTATCCTGTCCGGGGATCCGGCATTCTATCTCACGCATCTGCAAACAGGATCGGAATATCTCAGTTGGGTGGCTCTGAAAGACGGGGTGGATACCCCCGGTTATATTCCCCCGAGCAAATATCCGGCGCTCAACAGGGCGGCGCTGGACGCCTGTGATGAATTGGATGGGGTAAAAGACAATGCGATAGAAGACCCGACCCGGTGCGATTTCGATCCTGCTTCCATCCAGTGTCCGGGCCCGGAACAGAACTCGTGCCTGACCCCGGCACAGGTAAACACGGCACGACGGCTCTATGCCGGTGCAAGATTTGCAGACGGCACACAGATCTATTCGGGCTTTGAACCGGGAAGCGAACTGCTCTGGGGAGCCATGATTGAAGGCCCGGAGCCGCTGTTTATCAACAATGATTTTTTCAGGTACATAGCCTTCGAAGATCCTGAGTGGGATTTTGGAACCTTTGATCTGGAGGTGGATACCCGACGGATCGATTCCCGCCTGGGTCCCGTTATAAACTCTATCTCGACCGATCTCAAAGCCTTCAAAGAAAACGGCGGAAAGCTCCTGATCTACCAGTCCTGGAATGAAACGTGGGTTCCGCCTCGTACTGTCACCACGTATTACGATGACGTTGTCAAGACCATGGGAGGAAAGGGTAAAACAAGAGACTTCTTCCGCCTGTTCGTGGTGCCGGATTTCGCTATGTGTCCGGCCATGTTTCCGGGTACTTTCGATGCCATGGGCGCTTTGCAGAAATGGCGGGAAGAGGGAATTGCCCCGGATCATATCCAGGCCAACTACAGCAATGTCGGTCAGGTCTATAAGACCCGGCCAGTGTGCGCGTATCCGGAAGTGGCAATTTACAAGGGGGAGGGAGATATCAATAAGGCGGAGAATTACCGCTGCGGTAAACCGACCTGGTAAGAGTGATTATAGATATTTAATTTTCTTAATTTCTTATGGACCCATAGAAGAGGGGACGTTCATGCAGAACGTCCCCTTAATGCAAGATTAGAAATCACTATGTTTTGACCTTCACGGCAGCCCCGACGGGTGTGTTTCAAGGGGCTGTGATCGATAAATAGTCATCAATTACCCCCCAATACCACATAATTTATCCGGACAGGGGGGAGCTGCGGGCATTCGGAGGGGGTTCTCATCAAGATTGATCCCTTTTTCAGGCATCCACTTGTCCACTGATGCAGTCTCATAATGGACAAAATCCGTCGTCTGCCAGATAGGGTTGGTCTCACCACCCACTACCACGAAATTGATACCTTCCGGTCTGGCAAAGGGGGTCCCTATATTTTCGGCCAGCCACTCGCTGAGCTTGCCCGGATCATTCCAGCCTTCGTCTTTCAGGGATTTCGCTGCCAACGGGTCCACCACGAAGGTGCAGGTGCCCATCATCCCGAATGTTTTAATCCTCTGCAGCAGACTCTCCGCTCCACCCATACCCAGTGTCATGACGTTCCAGCCGCGAAAGATACTGACTGTACTCTCGGAGGCCTTGAATCCCTTACGCACATGAAACGGCTCCCATGGGCTCTTTTCCTCGTTTTCGGCGCAGCACTGGTTGGTAAAACTCAAACCGTTGCCAATAGTCGCCATAAAGGTGATATCCGGTCGCGCGTCACCGAAGTTTATACTCATAAGTGTCCAGGCCCTGCCGATGACGGAATTGGCATAGTTGAACGGCCCAAGTGCGCCGACGCCGCTGTTCATTTCGATTGTTTTGGCGACCGGGCCGTTCACTACCACCATACTCCCGTAAGACCCGGTAGAACTGGGGCAGGAGGGGTGCTGAGTCGAAGCTATGGCCAGGATGACCGGCAGGTGTTCAGGCCTGGCACCGGCCATAACGGCGTTTACGGCCACCTTTTCCACAGTATATTCATTCAGTTCCTCATACGGGGTGACCGACATCATGCCAACCACCTCCTGGGGATCGTGGTCGGTTCCCGTAAGCATTTCAGCAACTCTTTCCTCTGTTGGCAGTACAATGGGTAAACCGTCGGTCCAGCCGTTCTCCAGGAACAACCTATGAAGGTTTGCCTCAGTATCCGGCTCCAGAAGGCGGGGCCTTTTGGGCCTTTCGGACATTTCAGGGTTTTTCTCAGCGTCGGTTAATGGTTTTGTCAGCGCATCGATTATTTCCGTCATTAACTTAACACCGGTTACGGGATCGTCCCCTTGAACATATTCATGCAGGGTTTCCCTGGGAACCCAGCCAACCGGATAGGGGGGAAAGATCCAGCGCAGATTCATGCCATGGGAGTGACCGTCCCGTATGACATAATCCGCGAATCGTGCGGTGACGATGGGGGCGGTGGGCACATCGTATTCACCTTCCATGGTTCGGGCAAAATCGGCGATACTCGCCGAACAGCCGTCTCAACCGCCGACACCGAAGACCACACCATCGGCCTTTTGCTTGAGTTCAGCCCAGAGTTCGGGACTGTCTGAAAACATGCCTTGCTTGTCATGCAACACTGTTTTGACAGAAGGCATGTTTTCGCTGAACCACCCATGCACTTCTTCAAAAAATTCTTTGCTGCCGGCAAAACCGGTATTCACCAGGTAAATCGTTTTATTCTCCAGGCTATCCAGCCTGGGAGCCATCCGCAGGGAAGCCAGCTCATCACGGGAAACAGTGGGCTGTGTCTCGGGATCAAAAATCGCCATCATATGCGAGCCAGGTTCACCCCGGCTACCGAATATTCCTGATGGCTGTCCTCTGGGATCAAGAACAGTAAATTTTACATCGCCCGCTCCTGAACCGGCTGATTTATCCAGGCGTTCACAACCAATAAATGAGGCGAACATGAACGCGCCAACCATAAGCCAACCCAAATACCGTCTGGCAATAAGATGTAATGGACCCATATCCTCTCCTTTCTGATTAAGGTTGTTTTATTGTTTTCATCATGTATTAGATAATTTTAGCGAATTATAAAAAATATACTTTATCGCACAGTTTAAGTCAAGAATTGCACCGGTCCCATTTACATAAAGGTCATTGCAAACACCTGGATTTATGGGACCGAAACCCGCCATCGAACAGAAAACAGCGGCAGTTGAAGACGGGATGCCGGTAGAGCATTGCGAAAAGCTCAGCTTCTTTGGTTTCAACCTCAGAAAACTAAGTATTTGATTGACATAAACATATGGTCTAAAATTATGTTTCATTTTTTGAGTTCATAATTTATTCCAATGCGGAAAGAAAGGATACGATAAAATGGTCGAATCACAATATGCCAAATATGTATTAAGGGAACCTAAAGGGAAATTACATGACGGGACGGTATTTGATGGATTCTTAGCCACTCCCGAAAGATTGGGAGTTGATTGCCAGATATTATTCTCTACAATAGTAAAAGCAAATCTGGAGGGCGATGAATCTGAGCCCCATAAGCACGATTTTCCTCATGTGATGTGCTTTTTTGGAAGCAACCCCCTAGATCTTTATGATTTTGATGCTGAAATCGAATTTTACATGGGTGGAGAAAAACAGATAATCGACGCCCCCTCGATAGTTACTGTTCCGGCAGGATTAATCCATTGTCCCTTGATCTTCAAGAGAGTCGGGAAACCGGTTATGTGGTTGGAAGTTATGCTCACATCCCGCTATGATAGGGAATAACCGTAGAAATCGCCTTCGCCAGGAAGCCCCGTGCGGGAGAATGGGGAGGATCAGCCTTCGCCAAAGGCTACGGCTCGACAAGATGGCGTGAGGCGACCGCCACAATACCACAGATATTGTGGTTCTTTTCCCCTTGACCTACAACCTGCTTTTCTCTATACTTTTCAACCAAAAAGCAAGGTCTTATCACCTCACCCATACAACAGAACTTATCAATATTAACAATAGCTTGAGATACCATAAATCAATTAAAGCTTTAGACTGTTGAGTTATCAAAGGAATGGAGAATATTAATATGTCCAATACAAAATATAAAGATTGTGTTGTCAAACTCCCTTTTGTGATGGATGGCAAGCTCATGGCCGTGGGAGCTGATGTCCTTAACGGCTTTAACTGCCATATTATATATGCCTTTGCATACAAGACGGGCATAACCGGCTTGTCTAAAAAACCACACGTACACGAATACGATGAAGCCATATTCTTCATCGGTTCCAATCCGCAAAACCCGGGGTATCTGGGCGCCGAAGTCGAGATAGCCATCGGCAAGGATGAGGAGGAAAAGTACACATTCACCGAGCCCACAGCCGTCGTAGTCCCCAAAGGAGTACCTCATTGCCCAATTATTACCAGAAGGATTGAGCAGCCCTTCCTGGTCATGGCCGTTTCCCTGACAGGTGAGAGAGAATCATAAGCACTTGGGTAACCTTTTACCTAGTATGAGTGATTTGCGTCATAGATCCTGGTATCCGAGACTGTATACTAATGGGGTATTTGTTCCATATGTCATTTCGAGGGAAGCGAGAAATGGAGGATATTAAGAATGGCTGAAACAAAATATGGAAAGTATTTTTTAAACGAGCTCGTGCCGGAAGTAAGACAACGCGGGTTTGGTCGTAATCCCGCATTTGTTGTATGGACAGATGATGATATCATTAAGGGAAGCCAATGTTTTTCGGTTATGGTGATGAATGAGTCCGCTTTAAAAGTGGCACACGGTCCGCACATACACAAGGATCCCGAAATCCTGGTAGCGCTCGGAATGAATCCTGATGACCCAAAGGATCTGGGAGCTGAGATTGAGTTATATATGGGCAAAGAGATGGAAAAACACATAATCACCGAGTCTACACTGGTCTATATTCCGGCAAATTTTTTACATTGCCCTTTCAGAGTTACAAAATTAGATAGACCTTTTATATTCATCCAATCTCAATATGCGTCTAAAATGACCGAAACATCCTTTAAAAAACTAGTGAAAGAAGAAGACAGAGAGAATATGTTATTTCTTAACATGGATGGCACTGAGACAGATTAAAGCGTAAAGAGGCTTGAAATCATGAATATGCGAGAATTCATCCCGTCAAACAAACTAAGCGCTATCTCTGGGATTACACTCATTGGTCTGTCGCTCTTAGTCTTTTTGTAGATACCCCATATATTGTGTCAGTATGATTTGAGTCTGTATTCAATAATTCTGCTTCTATGTGGATTCCTTTTGTCAACCACTTATTTGTTTTGGATGATAAATTTTATTGGTCGTTTTTCACATCTCGCATTTTCTTTGAGCTTAAACTTGCTTTTAGCTTTCTCAATCTCTTCCTGAAGAAGAATCAGATAGAATCCGATTTAACAATGTGGCAAGCATTATTTTTATTGACAAATTACGAGTTAGCAAAAAATATAGAAGGACTACAAGCATCTGCGAATAGCAAGCTTTTTCAGACCTCGCTACGATGCCTATTTCAAAATCTGGGTTAAAAAAAAGAAATGACGAAAACTGAATCCGGGACTCCTGAAGAAGCTCAAAATAAACCGAAACAACTTTCAAATATTATGATAATGCTACTGATAGCGTTAATAGCCTCCTTTCCGGCATTATCAACAGACCTGTATTTACCCGCGTTACCAACAATGAGTGAACAGCTGAACTGTTCTGGCTTTTGGGTGACTTCATCACTGATTGTGTTTTTTATTTTCGTAAGTACCAGTTCTGTTTTTTGGGGACCGTTATCTGATAAATATGGGCGCAAACGAATTTTACTGATTGGTGTTCCGCTGTATATCATATCGAGTATTTTTTGCGTGCTGAGTCAAAATGTTTTTCAGTTGATCACGGCCAGAATATTTCAGGCTATCGGTGCCGGTGCCGCCATGGCCGTAAATCTGGCAATTGTGAAAGATGTTTTCCCAGGCAAGAAAAGGGAAAGTACACTTGCTTTTGTTACAGTGTTAAATGGCATGATACCTGTGATTGCACCTTCGATCGGGTCTCAGATCATCAAACTTACTTCCTGGCGGGGGACCTTCGTCGCGCTTATTATTATTGGAATACTGGTCTGGATATTCGTTCTTTTTTTGAAAGAAACAAACAGGGAATATACTGATGTCAGTACATTTAAAACCACTTTGAGATTATTTGTCGTCTTGAAAAATCCTTATTTCTGGCGGTTGTTAATAGTTTTTTCAGTAATCTCAATACCGCTTCTTGGTTTTATCAGTGTTTCTTCTTTCATTTTTATTAAAGGATTTGGCGTCAGCAAAGAAGCTTATAGCATCTATTTTGGTGCGATAGCCGTGAATTTTATAATTGGCGGTCCCATATATCTGTTTTTACAAAGATATTTTAAACCCTTAACCATCATCACGGCATGTTTTACAGGCTCCCTTATCAGCGGGATGTTGATGTTGACAATCGGACAAATGAGTCCGCTGCTTTTCGCCATTTCAGTTGCCTTTGGTTATCTATCTGTCGCCATCAGCCGACCGCCTTCAAGCAGTTTACTACTGGAGCAGCAGGATAAGGATACAGGATCAGCATCTTCCCTGATTCAGGCCTCCTTTATGTTATCCGGTAGTTTGGGAATGCTTTTTGTTTCCTATGGCTGGAGTAATCGTATCATCATACTGGGGATAATGAACCTTGTGCTGAGCTCGGGAGGCTTACTTCTCTGGATCTATACAAAAGCAAGATGCCGCATACCAAAACATTTTACGTGATAATGAAATTCAAATTCTATCAAAGCTCCCTATCCCACATGGACAAGATCAAATACCTACAATCAATACTCACCAAGGAAGCAAAGTTGACAAAGATCGCCAGCTACAATTGACCTGACCCCTTTAAATGAATGCAGTTTTTAAGTTGGTATTCTTAAACATAGAGAGAGGAATGAGGGGTGGGAAGAAGTAGTCAGCATAAACCATCGGACATTAAAGGCAGGGTTTTATCGGGCGCTGCTTTATGATGTGGTTGTAAATTGACATACAACGGTAAATTCTCTATACTCTGGTCATCAAAAAGCGAGTTCTTATCAAATCAAAGATAAATAAAATGTTGAAAGATGTAAAAGCAGCAGTTATCAGTGAACCTAACAGTCAATTCGTAATTGAGACCGTCGAACTGGACGATTTACGAAGTGATGAAATTCTAGTAAGTGTTGAGGCCTGCGGTATATGCCATACTGACATTATCGCCCAGAATATGACTCCCCTGCCCGCGGTACTCGGGCATGAAGGATGTGGAGTGGTGGAAGCCGTGGGACCTGCGGTGGATGGTGTTAAACAAGGTGACCGTGTAATAATTTCCGCTCCTTTCTGTTCCACCTGTCCTACCTGTATGCAGGGCAAAACCTATATTTGTGAAAAAGCACTATCTTTAGGGTTTGCGGGCACTCGAATGGACGGAAGCCAGACTATTTCTGTTGATGGGAAATCCATATCAAGTGCGTTTTTCCAACAATCTTCTTTTGCCACCCATGCTATCGCCCTGGGTCGAGCTGTTGTTCCGGTTGAGGAACATCATCCGCCGTTTATGATGGCAGCAATAGCCTGTGGAGTTCAAACAGGAGCGGGGTCAGTTTTTAATCTGTTCAAAGTTAAAGCTGATCAAGGCCTTGTTGTGTTTGGAGTCGGTTCAGTGGGTCTTAGCGCGATAATGGCCGGAAAGGTTGCAGGTGCTTCACCATTAATTGCCGTAGACATCGTTCAATCAAGGCTTGAACTTGCCATTGAACTGGGAGCAACGCATGCCTTAAATGCCGGTGATGGAGATATAGCTGAAGAGATACGAAAGATTGCCCCTCATGGGATGACCTTTTCATTGGAAACATCAGGTAATGAACAAGCATTTAATGACGCTCTTACCTGCCTGGGAATGGGAGGTACATGCGGTATTGTGACTACCCCCAATTTTGGTAAACCTTTTTCCTTCTCTCCTTTACAGATACTGGATCGCGGTTCCTCAATCCAGGGTATTCTGCTGGGCAATTCAATTCCTAGATCTTTTTTACCAAAGTTGATAGAACTCAACCGCAAAGGACAGTTTCCCTACGAGCGTTTGATAACTACATATGATTTTGGTGATATAAACAAGGCGTTTGAAGACACCAAGGCTGGTATTACAATAAAACCGGTGTTAATAATGAATGACATGGATTAAGCCCGATCCCTCGATTATATAATAAGGATCATCCGGTTAACGAGTACGCTTAATAATAAAATGTTATATAACAACAAGATTTCTGATTTTCGGCCCATGGGGCTCTCTTTGCAGCGGCGAAAAACTTGGGAGCAAGATAATAGCATAAGGTGCATGCCAGACGGGCGGGTAACTTCTGAGCAGATAGCCGGACTTCCAGTCCCTGGATATTATTCCAATAGCCCGCCGCCCGCCTACCCCGGCTTAGTGCCCATACCTTGCACATAAACAAGTTCGCCTGTCGCAAAGAGAACCTCACGGGCCGAATCAGGTATTTGTAGCATGAAGTTATTTCAGTACTCATTAACCGGATGAACCTATAATAACTCCTTTTCTAACGCACCGGTTTCTTCTTGCCGATCCGTGTATAGAACACCTCCGGAATATTCGCTGGATCCTTGTAGAAGACAAACTGGCAATGCTCCTTGCCGATGGGATCAGAGACAAAATGGCAGAATGCGAAATCCCCGGTATTTTCTATATCCAGTGCTTCCATGACCGGGCAATGGACGCAGTAGAGGGGGAAGTTTTCCATTCCCCAGGTGATGCGGTGTGGTTCTTTGACCCTTGCCAGTCCTTCCTCATATCCGCCTTTTTGTATGAGCCGCTCCCCGGAACCGCAAGGCTCCATGGTAATAGTCACTTTTTCATCATCCTCGGCGAAGGTAATCGGCTGGAGATGACCGCGCAGTGCTCCAACCAGATTCTCCACACGGGCACGGAAATCGGTTTCCCCAGAGGGTATGAAAGCAATTCTGGATTCTATGGTATGCGCCTGCCGCTCGGCCTCTTCAACAGCTTCAATTCCCATATTCTGATAGATATACGTCTGTAGACCGGTCACCCAGGTGAAATAACCGTCATGGAGGTAATTAAATTCTTTATACATACGCTGTGCCAGATTTTTAGCCTTTTCCTTGTCCCCGGCATCGATGGCTTCCAGCACCAGGTCCAGAGTGCGTTTTCCCATTTCCTCGAGTTCTTTATCCGTAAAGAGCCTTTTGTTGTTCTTCATCAGTATCTCCTTTTGCCTGATTATTCTTAACTATTATATTACTTTTGACAAAAAAATGGATATATTATAAAAAATATATTGTTTGAAAAACCTTTCTATTATCATTTAAGGATCATCATTACCTCCTCCCCTCTTAGGGGAGGAATAAGGTGGGGTCTCATAAAACCATTCTAAGACCCCCTCCAACCTCCCCCTAAGAGGGGGAGGTTGTAAATGCCTTCCTGATCTCCTCCTAAGAGGTGGAGGAAATAAGAGCCTCCTAAAAGGAGGAGGGAATTAGTAATGGGCATAGTTTGGTCAGAATTTTATGAACCCTCGTATCCTGGTCAATTTTCTACTAACTAATTGGGAGAAGAACCTCATTTAATAAAATGTTCCCAACCGGATTGGTTGGTTCCACAATCATTTTGACACCAATCTAAATATATGAAGGATTGCCTATGAAAATAAACCAAATTGAATGCATTCCTGTTTCTCTACCGTTTGCCAAACCAATTATTATGTCCGGCGCTGCGGTCAATTGGGCGCACGCCGTTCTGCTCAAACTGCATACAGATGAGGGAGTGACCGGTATTTCCGAAAGCGGGGATACGTCCATGTGGTATATGGGAGAAAGCCAGGAATCCATCCTGCACAATATCAGCACCATTTATGGACCGCGGATTCTGCTGGGAGAAGATCCCTTTAATATTGAAACCATCATCGCCCGCATGGATAAAGCGGTTACGCGTAACAACCATTCCAAGGCCGTGGTCGATTACGCCTTGCATGACTTGATTGGCAAGGCCTTGGGTGTGCCCCTTTACAAGCTTCTCGGCGGTCGATCCAATGAAAAGATTCGTCTGGCCTATGTGATGTCGTCCGGGACACCCCGAGAGGTGGCGCAACAGGCAGTAAAACTGGCCAAAGCCGGATATGGAGGTTTAAAGCTCAAGGTCGGCGCCAATATTATCGAAGAGGATATCGAGATGGTCGCCGAAGTTCGCCGGGCTGTGGGCAACGATGTTAAGATCATGACGGATACCAACGGCGGTTGGGATTACATGCAGGCTCTCAAGTTTCTTACCCAAGTTGATAAGTACGATTTGTTCCTTGCCGAACAACCCATACCGCGATGGGATATTGACGGTTTGGCCCGGTTGCGCCGTAAGGTGGATGTACCCATATTCGCCGATGAAGCCGCATCCGAATTGAGCGATCTTCATAGATTGGCCAGGATTGACGCCATTGACGGTTTTTTCCTGAAAATGGCGAAAGCGGGCGGTATCCGTAAAAGTCAAAAGTGGGTGGCAATCGCCCAGTCTCTTGGATTCAATGTGATGTGCGGCTGCATGATCAATTCCGGTCTGGGAGCGGCCGTGGAAGCTCATTTCCTTGCCGCTACCGAATGGATGGGAAGAATCGAACAAGAGTCCATCGGCCCACTGAATTTGCACGATCTGATTGATACCACTGGCGAGGCAGTCACCGATGATCTGGGGATGACAATGCCCAGGTATGAGAACGGCTATCTCTATCCTCCGGAAGGCAACGGCTTGGGAATCGATCTGAATGAAGATGCTGTTGTCAAGTATGCCACCCCAGGTAAAACACCCATAGTGCTCAAAACTTAAACTGTTACGTTCATAAAGGATTCGGAAGTTGCTGATCAATCTCTATGACTCATTGCTGATTATCGGGAGGGGCTCTATTTATTAATGAAGGAAAGGGAAACCAAATGAAATTAAGCGGTAAAGTTGCATTGATCACGGGCGGCGGCACAGGCATCGGTGCCGCTATCGCCAAGCGTTTTATTGAGGACGGCGCACGAGTGTGTATTACCGGTCGGCGAAAGGACAAATTAGAAACAACAACGCGTTCTTTTCTACAGGGATCCGTTGTGATTTGCCCCGGAGATGTGACCCGCTCTGACGACGTAGCCAAAATGATAGAGACCACTGTGGCCTTTGGGGGGAAATTGGATGTTTTGGTCAACAATGCCGCCATGGATTCCCACGGCAGCATTCTGGAAACCTCCATGGACGAATGGCGGAGGGTTCTTGACACCAACCTTACCGGTCCATTTGCAACCATGAAGGCGGCAATCCCACATATGTTAGCTAATGGAGGAGGGTCTATCATCAACATTGCTTCTCTGGCGGGTCTAAGATGTATGCCCCAATCCGTCGGGTATTGTTCCTCCAAGGCCGGATTGATTATGCTCACCCAACAGGTGGCCCTGGAGTACGGTCCCCAAAATATCAGGTGCAACGTGATCTGTCCGGGGGCCACCAGGACGAGCATGTTCGAAGAATCCGTGGGCAAACTTGCCGAAGAAAAGGCAACCGATATTGAGTCCCTTTTCAAGCGCTTTTCTTCTCATGTACCTCTCAGGCGCGTATCAAAACCGAGTGAAATGGGAGGCATATGCAGTTTTCTGGCAGGAGACGATTCATCCTTTATGACGGGTGCCGTGCTGGTTGCGGACGGTGGGGCTGCTATTGTAGATGTTTCAGGCGCCTCTATGGGTTGACATCTCTCCCGGAGAATTCATGCATCTGGATCATGCGGCAAATGAGCACGCTTAATGATAAAACTATAGCAAGATTGGTGATGTACGGCCCATGGGGTTCTTTTTGCAGCGGCGAAAAGGTTAGAAGCAAGATAATAGCATAAGGTGCCTGCCAGGCGGGCGGGTAGGTTCTGAGATGATAGCCGGACTTCCGGTCCTGGTATATTATTCCAATAGCCCGCCGCCCGCCTCCTCCGGCTTATTGCCCGCGCCTTGCACATAAGCAAGTTCGCCTGTCGCAAAGAGAACCCCATGGGCCAAACCAAGTATTTATATAAAGTCCTTTCCGTACTCATTAACCGGATGAACCATATATCTTTTTTGATAAGTTAACCGCGCAGTCTGTCATTCGAACATATGGAACAATACCTTAATTTCATAAATTGAAAGGAGCAGGATTAGCCATGACCACTTCCCAATACAATAGCAAGTACATTATCACCCAACCAAAGGAAGGCCTGGTAATACCCAAATGGGCAGGATCATTGTCCGATACCCGCAGCACCCGCATGTTTTATCTGGACAGTGAAGTCAGGCCGGGCGCTTTTTATTGTGAGGTCGTATGGTTCTGGCCGACAGAGGAAAAAGATACCTCCAGCCCCGAGCCACATACCCATGATTTCGGTGAAGTCATCGGTTTTTTCGGCACCGATCCCCATGATCTGAAAGATTTGGGCGCGGAAATAGAATTCTGGATCGACAACGAAAGGAACATCATCACGGAAACCTTTTTAGCCTATATCCCGGCCGGGATCGTGCATTGTCCCCTGAATATTTTAAGCATCACAAGACCGGTGTTTCACTTCGCCACAATGCAGGGCACCTCCTATGGCGGGCAGGAAAAGAAATAAGAAGATTGCTAGTATTAGGACAGGATTTCCCGGGCAACGTCTTCCAGACCCAGTTCCTCCAATTTCTTTCCGCTAGGCTTGGTTGTCTTGGAATCCCAATCCATGGCAGCTAAGAATTCCTGGTCAAGTGTCTCTTCATCAACGGTTACACCGGCCAATGGCCCCTCTTTCGGCGGCGGATTGCCCGTTATCCTGCCTGGTATCTTGTATTCAAGTGGATTAAGCCCCTCACGAATGTTGAAGGCATGCCGAATGTTGGCTATCCTTTCCCCTGTCTGAATGAGTTCATCAACCGTCAGGTCCCAACCGGAGACCGCGCGCATAAAATCAATGAGGCCATCAATATGAGGCAGTGCCCAAAATAAGAATAGGCAGGTCCCCGTACTGTTCACAACATGGGTGAAATTACTTCCTATCTTGTGCGCTTCGCCTCTGCCGCTGAAGGACTTTGGGTCGAAGTCGGGAATCGGTAGTCCCGGGATAGGCATCCCCGGGCCCTGGGTATGACGGGCTGGAGTAGGGTCCATCCTGTAGCCGATTCCCCAATGGTATCCATACTTCGGGTCATGGGCCGGGGCCTCCTGACCCTGAATGTGCATGGCGTATTGTTCCGCGCCCTTGCGGATCCTTTCCGCCGCCTTCTTTACCCCATCGGCCAAAACGTCGCCAAAACCTTCCCTCTTGACGAGTTTTTCCGTCATGGCAACGATAGATCTATGGTTGCCCCAGGTCATCTCGATACCATCCGTGTCCGCCGTTGTAATCAGCCCATTCTCATAGCATTCGATAGCAAAGGCGATGGCAGCACCGCCTGAGATGGTATCAATCCCGTAACGATTGCAGATATCGTTGACTTTGATTATAGAGTCGAGATTACTATTGAGACAATTGGCCCCAAACATGCCAAGGGTCTCATACTCCGGTTTAGGGGTGCCGGCCCCATATTTGTACTCTCCCGTCCCTTCCTTCATATGCCCGCCGCACCCGATGGGACACCGGTAACAGGCATAGGCCTTGGTCTGGCGTTCAAGCACGGCGTCGCCCCCAAGAAGCGCGTATTCTGGAAAGTCTATGACCGATGTCCCCGCCCAATTCTTGGTAGGTGTGTCACCGCTTTCAGCACAATTAATAAAAATGCCCGGAGTGCCCCATTTCTTGATCATGTCATAATGCCCGGTCAGTTCTTTCAGATACTTTTTGCGTAGCTCTTTAGCTTTGTCCTCATCGGCCATAGGGATATCCATACTGCCCTTCACAGCCACGGCCTTGAGTCTCTTCGAACCCATCACCGCTCCCAAACCGGAACGGCCGGCAGCCCTGCCCTTGTTGTTTATCACACAAGAGATGAGGGCGACCTTCTCTCCTGACGGGCCGATGCATGCTATTTCCACATCCTTGCCTAATTCAGATCTGACAATGGCTTCTGTTTCAAAGGTGTCCTTACCCCATAAATGGGCAGCATCTTTCAGCTCAGCCTTACCGTTATCAATATAGAGGTAAACCGGCTTTTCAGATATCCCGCTGAAAAAGGCAGCGTCATATCCGGCGAATTTCATGTGCGGGCCGAAATAACCCCCTGAATTGGCATCACCCCAACCTCCTGTCAAGGGTGATTTCCCTACCATGATATACCTTGAGGCCGAGAGTGCGGGTGTACCTGTAAGCAGGCCCGTGGTAAAACCAAGAATGCTATCCGGACCCAATGGGTCAACACCAGCCTTTTGACGGTCAAAGAGTATCTTGGCAGCCAGGCCATAGCCTCCAATGAACTGGCGTGCAAGTTCTTCATTCAGCACCTCATCTTTCAGCTCTTTTTTGGAAAGATCCACCATCAGGATCTTTCCCGCGTAGCCTCTTGACATGTTTTCACTTCCTCCCTTCTATGTCCGAATACCATGAGTTGGGTTATCCAATTCGGCCCTGGATGGTCCACATCAAATACAGATGCTAACTACCACTTACCCCTTTGGAGTGTCAATTGTTTCGAAGCGAGATAAGGTCAATTTGGAGAAACCCACGATAGAATGGGGCTGTTATTTATTGACATACAACCCGTGAATCCGTATACTTCATTCCCAAAAAAGGGACTTCTTATCAATTCAATTTTAACTCTTTTTAGATCATTAATAAGCGCGAACCCAGTGGCTTGAGGCCGAACATCTTTTTCAGAAAATTCTACTTATTTACGCGAAACGGTCCTGCATGAAGCAAACGTTCCTGAGTAGAAACAACAAATCAAATAACCTAATAAAAAAGGGGGAAGGAAGATGAAACTGACTTCATTTGTACGGGCTGTTTTTTTAATCCTTGTCACTGTCGGACCGGCCGCAGCACAGATTGCGACTCCGGAATACCAATCACCAGTCACAATTGAGCAAATGGAAATAACCTACACGGTGAATGCGGACGGCACGTATACTCAGGAGTCAAAGGCGCAAGTCCGCATCAATATTGATCAGGCAGTGCAATCACAGGCGCAAACCTATTTGGCGTTCAGCGAAACCCTTCAAACTCTTGAGGTGCTGGAAGCTTATACGGATACGGCTGAGGGAGAACATATTATCGTCCCCGACGATAAGATAATCACACAACAGAGCCCAATTAGTACCAACGCGCCTGCATTTGACGACATCAAGATTATGGCAATCGTGTTTCCACAGATCTCAGCAGGCGCTGCCAAATCCTTTCATTCCAAACTTACACAAACGAAGCCGTATTTCGAGAATCATTTCTCAATGTTCGAAATGATTCCACAAAACGTTGACATTAAATCTGCATCAATCACACTTATTACGCCAGAAGACCTGAAAATCTATCTTCAGACTATTGATGTCGAAGGCGGCCGAGTTGAGTCTGACACGCCCGGTCAATCCAAATGGGTTTGGACAATCAAAGATCAGGTAGGTCAAAGGCCTGAGCCCGGTGCAATCAGCATCGCAAACTATTGCCCACGCATAGCCGCGACAACCTTTGCCGACTTTAATGAAGTTGCTGAGGCCTATCTGAAGCGTGCGGCTGAAAAGGAGATGGTTACGGATGAGGTACGCAAACTTGCCGATAAGATCACAACCGGCTTGACAAGTTCACGTGACCAAGCCAGGGCCATTTACAACTGGGTAGCCGGGAACATCCGTTACGTCGCTCTGAGTTTTGGACTTGGCGGTGTCGTGCCGCGCGACGCCGACACTATCATTCAAACGGGTTATGGAGACTGCAAGGACAAGGTCGTACTGCTCAACGCGCTACTCACTGCCAAAGGCATTAAGTCGGCACCTGTACTCATCAATTCAGCGGATGTGTACTGGCAACCTGAAGTGGCTTTACCATTAGGCGTCTATAACCACGTGATCACTTATCTGCCAGAGTTCGATCTTTTCCTTGATCCAACAATCGAGTTCGCAACTTTCGGCACATTAGGACTTAAAGAACGAGGTAAATACGCTTTAGTTACCCGCGTACTCGAAAAAGGCTCAGGTATAATGATGACGCCTGACCCTTCTCCCAAGAAGTCGAAACTCGAAACTGTCACTACAATGGCAATCAACGACGACGGAACCGCAAGCGGCAAATCAATCATGCAAGCTAACGGAGAAATGGATTTAGTACTGCGCAGGTTTATGGCTATCATACCACCAGGCCAGGAAGACCAAGTCGCACGTACAATTTTAACGAGATCGGGTCAGGAAGGTGAGGGCACCATATCAGGCGGCGATCCGCGCAATCTCGACGAGGACTTTAAAATTGAAACGGAGTTTACAGTCAAAAATGCCATGATATTGCCTGGACCAGGCGCACTGATAATACCGGCTGGGATCCCGAATCCATCTCAGATTGCCCTTTTATTGCGCGGTACCGATCTACCTGAAAGGACACTTCCCAGGTACTTTAGCGGGTATGCAAAAGCTGAAATAACCACGGTGAACTTACCCGATAGCGTAATAATCACAAAACTGCCAAAGGAAGTAAACATCCGGAATGAATACGGTAGTTACAGGGCAACTTACAAACAGGACGGGCAAACGATTAAGGTGGAACGACGCCTTGTGGTCGAAACACCGCGAGGGCTGTGTACACCTGAGGTGTATCCATACATCCGTGAAATCGGTCAATCCATCATGCGAGACATGCGCGCACAGATATTGTACGCAGAGTGAATCTGACTGGCACCTATGCCAAATATTTAAACAGCAGATTCCCAGGCCTGTAATAATGGAATTAACTATACTCAACGTCCAAAATAAGTCGTCATGCCCGCGCAGGCGGGCATCCAGGAAATCTTTGTAAACCATTATGGATTCCTGCCCCCCGCTTTCGCGAGGGCAGGCTTTGTGGGAATGACTCAATGCGCGATGCCAAATTACTTAAGTCGTCCACAATAGTAAAAGTGTACCAATCACTATCAAGTAAGGAGAGATTGGGGCTAATCGCTCAGTGCCGGGGAATCTCTATATAAGTCAAAGGATGGCAAGGTGGAACGATCTTTCTATTTTGGCCTCACGAGAGAACCCCACAATATCAAAGGCCATTATTAATTGACATACAATCCTGGAATTCATATAGTTCATTCTCAATAAATGGCTTCTTATAAACCCAAAAGGAGGCATCACTATGAAACATTCTGTAGGTTCCATCCTGTGTGCGGTTTTCCTTGCGATTTTTATCTTCAGTCTTCCTGCCGCAGCGCAGCAGTCCTGCGAAAGCCTGAAGTCGATCAAAATCCCGAACGTCACCATCACTTCCGTGGAAAAAGGGAGCCCGGGATATGAACTGGCCGGCCAGGGCGGGTTTTTAAACACGCCGCTTGCCAAAGTCCAGGCGCCTTTCTGCAGGGTACAGGCATTTTTGGAGCCGACCAGCGACTCCCATATCGGAATCGAGGTCTGGCTTCCCGATGCCTCCAACTGGAACGGGAATTTTCTGGCGGCGGGCAATCCCGGCTTTATCGGTTCTATGGCCAGCGGCGCCCTCGCCAGCATCATGCAACGGGGGTATGTGGCCGGCGGAACCGACACAGGACATGTGGACGAAGGATTCGAGTGGGCCATCGGTCATCCGGAAAAATGGGCGGACTGGGGCCATCGCGCCGTCCATGAAATGGTTGTGGTAACCAAGACGCTGGCTGAGGCGTATTACGGAAAACCCATTAAATATTCCTACTGGAACAGCTGCCACAACGGCGGCAACCAGGGACTCAATGAAGCACAGCGTTATCCCGGAGACTTTGACGGCATTATCGCCGAGGACCCGGCCTTCTACATATCCCACCTGCAGCCGGGCTCCCTGTATATCAGCTGGGTCGCGCTCAAGGACGGCGTGGACGGTCCCGGATATATCCCGCCGGCAAAGCTGGCTGTTGTCAATCGGGCGGTGCTCGACGCCTGTGACGGAAGCGACGGACTCGTCGACGGTATTATTGAAGATCCCACAAGCTGTAATTTTGATCCCGCGAGCATCCGCTGCCATGGCCCGGACCAACCGTCCTGCCTCACGGACGCTCAGGCGGATACCGTCAGGAAGATCTATGAAGGCGCGAAGTTCAATGACGGGACACCCATATATACAGGGTTTGAACGGGGAAGTGAGTTGACATGGAACTTTATGGTTGAGAAGGAACCCTTTTCGGTCAATCTCCATTATTTCAAGGGTATGGTTTTTGAAGATCCTGACTGGGATTTCCGTACATTCGATGTGGACGGGGACACCCGTCTGGGTATAGAAAAGTCATCCGCCGCGGTTGACGCGAACGATCCCGACCTGAGGCCCTTCAAGGAGGCCGGCGGCAAGATCATTATGATCGCGTCCTGGAATAGTATGGGCCTCCCGCCGCGCCAGCTCGTCAAATATTACGAAGAGGTGGCAAAGGTAATGGGTGGTTACGAACAGACGCAGGATTTTGCCCGCCTTTTTGTGGTGCCGGCCTCAAGCGGTTGCCCCGCATTCGCGAATCCTGAAGGTTTCAAAGTTTTTGAAGCCCTGGTTGATTGGGTCGAGGAAGGCAAAGTCCCGGACAGAACCATCTACCCTCATACAGAGGGAGGATTCATGATGGGCGGCGGAGGAGAAGTCTACCGGACCCGGCCGGTATGCGCCTATCCCAAACAGGCCAGATATAAAGGAAGCGGCGATGTCAACGACGCCGCCAATTTCACCTGCGTCGATCCGGACAAATAAGTCGATCTACAGTATAAAGGAGGCTCCAAATCGGAGTGAACTCAGTAAAGGGGTCTCTGTTTGACCGTTGATTAAAATTAATAAAAGTCAAACGGAGACTTGACCCCTTCATGACTCATCTTTTTTCCAGATTTCTGAGTTTTATTGTTCACTCCATATAATTACTCATGATCTTGCGACCAAAATATAGCCCTGCTGCTGCACCGACCACACTGAGAAAGTAGGATGTCATGAAGCTAAAATACTTCCCAAGCCACCACCCTATCCAACCGCCGATGGAAATGCTCAGGACGATCAACACTTTTTTCATGCCAAAAACCCTTTCATATTTTGTCCCAAACCGCAGGTTCTAAAACTACCGACCTAGACTTTCATGTTATATGGTCAAATCTTCTGTTGACTTTTGAGTATAGTTAATAAGAGTCAAAGGCAGACTTGACCCTTTCATATTTATATCCCGAGGGCCATTGTTTCCCCATCCAAAAACAGATTTAAAAAAAGCAGGATTCAAAGAGTTAAAAGGTTGTAGCACAAGGGGAGAAAGGTCTTCATGGGTCAATCTTTGAGCAAAGAATAGAAGCTTTTGCCGACAACAAAACCGATGGTCGACCCGATGATGACGCCTGCGGCAAACTCAGAGAACCAGTGGATAGAAGTAGATACACTTAAGCCGACATATAGAGCGTAAAGCAAGGCACAGTAGAGAACGACTTTATTCTTCGGATAGAGCATGGCTAGCGCGACCGCCATCGCAAAGGCAATGGTGGTGTGCGAAGACGGCCAGCCCCAAAACATACCGCCACGCATGAAACCGAATCGGAACCCGTGGCTTGTGTCCACAGCAATGGTGAAGGGAGGATGAATCCGTCCGGTGAAAGCTTTGTAGAACGATGATATGACAAGGCCGATGAGCGCGGCTTGGCCGATGGTCCAGCCGGTGATTCTTGTCTTGGCATTACGAAAAGCCTTGCCGACTAGGATCATGAGAACCGGTGCGGCGAGTGGTAGAAGGCTGCCCAGGGCCATAGCAGGGATGATAAATGGCTTCCAACCTATGCCTCTGGTCCAAACGAAGTAATACCAATCGAAGCCAGATGCTACTGAAATTGCCGTCAAGATAATTGCGGCAAGTTGCCACAGAATATTCCGTCCTTTGAAGCAGAAAATAATATTGCGGGGTAGAGTGCTGAAGAATATTTTCATAATTGCCATAAGATGAGCCTAAAAAGAGGTTATAAATTGCAGAGGATGAAAAAAGGATGTTGCGCTTCACATACAGCATTATATGAAAAGGGGTCAAGATTCAAGACCTGACACCCTTCTGTTTTGGTTGATTTTCAATAAACTTAGAAATTTAAGGCCGTTTTTTACGCACGATATCTCTGACATGCCTTACATGTTCTCTGCTGGCTATAAACGACGGTGTCAACCTCCCAGAAGCAATCTTATTTACGATTGTTTTGACCTCCGCGTCGGAGAATACAGCTTCTGTTTTTGATTTTATATATCTAATATATCCGCCTGCATAGGTGACATTATCCGGCATCTCTGTTTTAAAGGTGCTATCACCAATAAAAACAATTACCGAATGGATCTTATTTGAGTCAATACCAAGAGTCGTTTCAAGAGTTTTTACATGCCTGTAATTTTGATGGAGGGGATTCTGGAAGGTATTAGTGTAGCGGTGTATCTTTTGTGTCCAGGTCTTTTGATTCGGGCTTCCGAAAATCCAGCCTTTCATATTTTTTGTTTCAATAACAAACACGCCATACCTTGAAACTATTATATGATCAATCTGTGTTGTCCCGTTTTCAGTTGGGAGGATAACATTTCTTATAAGGTGATACTCATCCTTGCTTAAGAAGATTTTGGAGCCAAGATTAACCATTGCCTCGCCTATAAAACCCTTAAACCACGGCGTCTTTACAATAGCCACCAATATGGCAATGGGAATAAGGAACCACCATGTTTTGATTATTGAAATCAGTATGGGTATTAACTCCATTTTCTCTACCTATAATATGGCCTCCTAATGATCAAGAAAGGAGATTATATCGGTATCCCCTTTGCCTTTTCATCATCGTTCCGTTTTACCACTTGAATCCTTGACTCCTCGAATCCTAGACCACTTTCTTCTGAATTAATATCCATAACTCAAACAGAAAGCTAATCCTTTTTTGTCGTCTCTTAAAATTTGCCCAAAACAGCTTTGAGCAGAAATGAGTAAAGCAACTCGGAATCAGTACCCCTTTTCATTCTCTTTAGAAATGTCAATTGACATTTTGAGGTGCGTCCCCTGTTTCCAGGTGAGATTTTATTTACACCATGTTCGTCAAGATGATAAAATCAATCTATGAAAAATTATCTTAAAGACAAAGTGGTTTTGATTACCGGCGCTTCAAAGGGCATCGGTTTTGCCGATGCAAAATTATTTTTGAAACAGGGCGCGAAAGTGGCTTTTTGCGATCTTTTGAAAAATGAGGTTGAAAAAGCAAAAAAAGATCTGGAAAAATACGACGCGGTTTTCGCGAAAACCGCGGATGTCCGCAGTGAAAAAGAAGTTCGAAGGTTTGCCAGGCAAGTAATTTCTCATTATGGAAGAGTGGATATTCTTATTAATAACGCTGGAATATTGCCGCGAAGAGGAGATTTTTCAAAAAATAAATTTTCCCAGATAACTGACACGGTTGATACAAACCTGAAAGGAACTCTATCTATGACACGGGCCGTTCTCGGCTGTATGCTTGCAGGGAAATCCGGGGTAATAATCAATATGTCTTCGGAAGCAGGGCTGGAAGGCTACAGTGAAATGGCGATTTATTGTGCCACAAAATTCGGGGTCCGAGGATTTTCCGAGGCGTTAAACGAAGAACTTTCGGGTAAAGGGATAAAAGTTTATGTAATATGTCCGGGGCCGGTAAAAACCGGCCTGAACGCGAAATTTACCGGCGAAAAAGCCATTGGAATTCCTCCCGAAGAAGTGGCGGAACTTGTCGTTAATATCGCGGCAACCCTCCCTGAATCCAAAATGTGCTTTGAAATCTAAAATTATCAACTTAATAACCTAACAGCGTCTCTATTTATTTGATAGCCTCATATAAAGACACAAATTTTATGAGATATTATACAGAAAAACTTAGAGGCAGGGAGAAAGAGAAAGGGATCAAGACCAAGATGCGAGTAAAGCTGGCTGCCAAGATGCTGATTATAGCCTGGACGCTTATGAAGAAACAGGAATACTTTGATCCTGAATATTTAACTATAGAATAATATTTGGTAATTGATTAGGTTATGGCACCTATGTTAAAGGTGTCAAATGGACCTAAC
>CAYQNR010000026.1:0-36913 GCA_964418945.1 uncultured Desulfobacteraceae bacterium | reverse complement strand
CATAAAGAAAGGAGTTGGAGAATGAAAAAGAGCGGGAGATTAATATTGATATCCTTGTCTATCCTTACCGTTTTTGCCATCTCGGCGTGCGGCGTCAGTGAGAACGAGTATGAAGGGGTTGTGGCTGAATTAGAAAAGACAAAGGCTGGGCTGGAACAGGCAAACTCAAGGATAGCCGAACTCGAAGAGTCTTTAGAGCTTTCCAAGATGGGTACCGATATCATGGAAAAACTGAAATCAGCTCAGCAAAAGGCCGTAAACCTCAGCTCCAAAGTAAAAGAGCTGGCAATTGAGAATGAACGACTCAAGAAGGAGCTGGCAGAAATAAAGACCGAAATAAAGGAATAAAAGATGAATTTTTTGAAAGCGATAAAGGCGGCATGGCGGCGTAAAAACACACTTCTCTGCATCGGGCTTGATCCGGACCTTAAAAAAATACCCTCACATATAAGAAACCTGGATGCCCCTTTCTTCGAGTTTAACAAGACCATCATCGACTCGACACATGATCTGGTATGCGCTTATAAACCCCAGATCGCCTGCTACTCAGCCCGGGGATCGGAATCAGACCTTGAAAGGACGATAGACTACATACACGAGCATTACCCTCAAATCCCCGTTATCCTCGACTCTAAAAGGGGGGATATAAGCTCTACCGCTGAGATGTACGCCATGGAAGCATTTGACCGCTACCATGCGGACGCCGTGACCGTGAATCCCTACCTGGGAAGTGACACACTTAGTCCTTTCCTGAATCGTAAAGAAAAAGGGGTTATAATACTATGTAGGACCTCAAATCCGGGGGCCGGGGAGATCCAGGATCGGGAATCAAACGGGAAAAAAATCTACAGGATAATAGCGGAGAAGGCGTCTGCTGAATGGAATTACAACGGAAATGTACTTCTCGTTGTCGGGGCTACCTACCCGGAGGAGTTGGGTGAAATCCGTACAATCTCAGGCGACATGCCCCTGCTTGTCCCCGGAATCGGCACCCAGGGAGGGGATGTCAGGGAAGCGGTCATAAACGGCAGGGATCGCAACGGCACGGGAATGATCATAAATTCTTCCAGGGCCATAATATATGCTAGCCCTGGAAAGGATTTCGATGAGGCGGCAAGGAATGCCGCCTTGGCCCTGCGTGACGAGATCAACCTATACAGGGCTTAAACGAGCCTGACACTTCCACATGTTGCTTTCTGGCATTTACAAGGTTCTTCCGACTATTCAGGCTGTCTAGGCTTTAAACCAAATAGGGGATTTATGATATAAATCAATAGTTTTTGAGTAGTTGTTCCTTTTTTGGAACATTTCAAGAAAAAAATTGTCTAAATGAATAAGGAAAAAGGGAATAAAATCAGTGAAGACGAGGCTCTGGTCAGGGCCATCCAATCGGGTGACTCAACCGCCTTTGATAAGCTTGTATTGAGGTATAAGGACCGTATTTTCAGCCTTTGCTTTCGCTTCCTGGGTGATTACCAGGAAGCAGAAAATTGCGCGCAGGATGTGTTCTTAAAGATCTACAGGTCCCTCAAGAATTTCCGATTTGAATCCTCATTCTACACATGGCTTTACCGGACAGCGGTGAATACATGCAAGAACAGGTTGAAATCAGCCGAATACAGAAACCTCAAACAGCACATCTCTATCAAGAACCCCGAAGAGGGCGATAAAAATAGCCGGTATGCTGAGCCATCCGATGAAAGGAAAGACCCGCTGGCGGAAATTGAAAAAAAAGAGAGGATAAGCCTGATTCAGGAGGCCATAGACTCCCTGCCCGCCGAGCATAAAGGCGTGATTATTTTGCGGGATATAGAGGGTCTCTCCTACAGAGAGATCACCAGTATTACAGGATACAGGCTCGGCACTCTTAAATCCAAACTGGCGAGGGCTAGGGCCAGCCTGCGACAAAAGCTGGGGAGAATGATCTAGGATGAAATGTTATCGTATAAAAAAACTCCTTTCGGAATACATTGACGGTACCCTTGACAAGAAAACAGCGACAGTTGTTGAAAAACATCTGGAGAGTTGCAAGGATTGCAGACGCGGATATATCTCCCTCTATAACCTTGTTGAAGACCTAAGGTCCATGGAGCGCCTTGAAGCACCAACGGACTTCCTTATAAAGGTCCATGAACGCATAGATACATCTTCCCGTGCCAAGAAATCCCTGCAGCGCCTGTTTTTCCCTTTTCCCGGCTGGGTACCGAAGGGTCTGATAGCCACCGCAGCTGCCGTTGCCCTTGCGTTGATTGTCTTTAACAACACCGTCCACTATAAAAGCCAAATCATGGAGCAACCCGTTACATCTGTTGAATCTTCAGATTCACTGGGACCGGGCACAGGAGCAAAAGCCCCCTCGGACCTAGCCGTTGCAACCAAGCAACCCGACAAGGGAACAGACACGATTCAATTGGCACTCTCATTGGAGACACAGCAAAATCCAAGGGCCTTACCTTCAGCAAATGTTTTATTGGTAGCTTCAGGAAATCGCGCAAGGAGTAATAATGATATCCCTGAATTGCTATTCAATGATGGACAACAACAGGAGTCGAGCACAGTCATTAAAGCCAATCCTGTTTCCAAGATGTTGGAGGCTGTATCTCTGGCCGGGGGAAGGCTTGTATCAAGGGAATTTAAGCCTGGAACCGATACCCTTGAATACCTTACGTTCGAGATACCCGCTGTTGAATATGATCCGTTTATTGAAAATATAAAGGAGATCGGTACGCTTCAAACACCGGCTCCTGCCTTAGCCAAACAATACAGGGAACCGGTACTGATCAGGATACGTTTAGATCATCAGAATAAACCCTAAAAGGCACTTTCAGCCCAGCAATGTCCCATTGGCCTAATGTTTGGCGTGGAATCCTTTTTGAAACCAAGATTTTTGGGGAACTTTTTCAGGTTTCATTTGTCTAACACCTACAAGAAAAAAGCGAGAACACCATGCTCGTTTCCCGGTACGAAAGCCATTCTCCGTATATTCCGGAACTATTGCCAGGCAATTTCCAGAGGATGGAGATCCATCGCTGGTTCATCATAAACCACAAATGGATGAAGAACGAGGTTAATACGGTCTTTATCCAGGAATAAAAAAACAAAGGAGAGATTCATGGACATCAAAAGCATTATTAAAAGGAAGAAGATTATAAGGGCCTGGGGTTTGATCTGTTTGACCTTGGTCTTCACGTTCGTCATGCTGGTCAATCAGGCCTCTGAGGTCAATGCTATCGCAAGCCCTACCGATTCCCATTTTCCGCCCTCTTTTTCACAGATTGTGAAAAACGCGGCACCATCGGTAGTAAACATCAATTCCGTAACCGTGGTCAGTACCGACCGGCAAATGCCCTTTCAAAACCCTTTTGGAGATGACCCTTTCGGGGATCTGTTTGACCATTTTTTCAGATACCGGATACCACAGGTTCCTGAGAATTATCGACAAACCGGCCTGGGGACTGGTTTTATTATAGATAAAGACGGCTACATCCTGACAAACAACCATCTCGTGGAATCAGCAGAGGAGATTAATGTCACTCTTGTGGATAAAAGAGAGTTCAAGGCCGAGATAATAGGCCGTGATCCCCAGACTGATCTTGCCCTGTTAAAGATAGAGGGCGCTGAGGACCTTGAACCATTAACCTTGGGCGATTCCGACAAGCTAGAGGTAGGGGATTGGGTAGTGGCCATCGGGAACCCATTCGGGCTGGAGAATACCGTTACCGCAGGAATCGTCAGTGCGAAATACAGGCGTAATGTTACAGACAGCTCATATGATAACTATATCCAGACCGATGCATCTATAAACCGCGGAAACAGCGGAGGGCCTTTGATGAATACCAAAGGGGAGGTAATCGGCATAAACACGGCTATTTTCTCCTCCTCCCAAAGCGGTGGCAGCATCGGCATTGGTTTTGCCATCCCCAGCAACATGGCCAGAGATTTCCTGCCTCAGCTTAAAAAAGGCAAGGTGGTAAGGGCGTGGCTTGGTGTTATGATCCAGCCCATCACCACTGATCTTAAAAATGCACTCGAGCTGAAGGATAATAAAGGTGCCTTGGTGGCTGATGTCATAACGCGCGGCCCGGCGGAAAAGACAGGTTTTAAGCGCGGTGACGTGATACTGTCATTTGATGGAAAGGATATCAATGAATCAAGCGAACTCCCCTATATCGTTTCATCGACACCCGTCGGAAAAACCGTAGACGTTGAAATATTGAGGGCCGGCAGGAAACAAACCATTAAAGTCAAGCTGGGAGAGCTTCCGGAAGAGGAAGGATCTGTGGTAGCAAGCCGTGAGCCCTCCTCCAGTCCCTCTTCCCTTGGCCTTTACGTTCAGGAGTCAACTCCTGACCTCGCGAGACGATACGGTCTATCCGAGACAAGCGGCATAATTGTCACTCGGGTAGATAGAAATTCGGCCGCCTCTGAGGCGGGATTTAGAACAGGTGATATAATCCTTGAAGTTGACCAGGAGCAGATAGAAGACATCAGGGATTTTAATCGAAAGATTGAAGGTTACAAGGCTGATGACACCATCCTCGTCCTGGTTAAACGCAAAGGTTCCACTTTCTATATAACGCTCAATGTATGGGAATAAACCCTTCATGGAAAAAGGGGTATCATGAACCGGACCGGTTCATGATACCCATACAACTATTCTATAATTGATCCCACCTTTAATTGTTTCATTTCATGCTTTTGATACATTATATTACTTGCAGTGAAACTCTATAGAGAACGTTATAAACAAATAGCAAGCCCATAGATACCCCGCTAGGGACACCTGTGGGAATGAAAATAGTCAACATGCTTGGTTATTTAAGATATTCACTATAATACCGGCAAAAGCCTATATCTGATTCTTATTTGAATAATACTACATTAAGAATAATTTACTGTTATTGTGATGTTTTAACAGGTTCTTCCATAACGGGAGATAAAGGAACTCCACCAATAATTAGGGTAAGCTTATAAACATAGTGCACCTAAAACAGTGCACTATGCACTTCTTTTTGTGCTTTTTTACTCAAGAGTCCTCTCATTCTCACCTGCCTTTCTTATGAATTATCTAAACAATATCCCCGGGAATCCTTGCAGAGTCAGGTTTTAGGATCTTTAACAGGCAAAGTCACATCCGGAATCAATCCTATGTATGGCACACTAATTGTAAAGTACCACACTTGTCTATCCTTTTATTGTCTTATATGATAACATGCCAAGCATAAACATTGAAGGCAATGTTTTGCTGTCATTCAGTTGCGTTATGAGTATCTAAAGCTGTTTTAGATTGTATTGGAGGTAACACAACAGATGGACAAAGAACCTACCTACGAAGATCTGGAAGAAAAAGTCAAGGAACTGGAACGCCTGAATAAGGAATTGGTGGAGGATTCCGAAAAATACCACAAGCTCTTCGAACACGCCGGCGTTGGGATTACACTCATTGATACCGATACTCATAAGCATGTGGAATTCAATAGCAAAGCGCATGAGAACCTTGGATACACCCGGGAAGAATTTAAGGAACTCACCGTTTTCGACATCACTCCCTCAATCACAGAGGAAGAGCATAGAAAAAGACATGACATAATTTCAGTAAAAGGGTTAGGTGTTTTTGAAGATATTGAAAGAACAAAGGACAATGAGCTACGGAATATCTTGTCAAGCATCGTGGCGATCCGAATCAAAGACAAGGAATACCTTCAGGATATAAAGTTTGACATCACGGAGCACAAAAGGACCGATCAGGCATTAAAAGAGAGTGAAGAGCGCTATAGAACGATTATCGATCTCATTCCGGACGGGATTACTGTCATGGATAAGGGAGTGGTCATGTTCGCCAACAAGGGATACGCGAAACTGCTTGGGATCTCAGATGTCAAGGATATTGTGGGGAAATCAGTGTTTGATATTGCCCCGCATATCTCTTCCCCTGAAATAAAGAGTATAAATGAGGATATCTCAAACAATAAACCCAAGAATAATCTTGAAGTGCCTATTTTGCGTCCTGACGGAAAAACAATATTCGCCCGGATATATCAGGCTAAAATCACCTATCACCGGCAGGAGGCCTTGCTGAGTATCCTGGAAGACATCACTGAAAAAAAGGAGGAAGAGGATAGACTTCGTAAACATGAAGCTCAATTCCAGAATTTTTTAAAATATTCGAAAGACGCCTACTTTGTGCATGGCGTGGACGGCAAACTCATGGAAGTAAACCAGTATGCCTGTGACAGCCTGGGATACTCTCGCGAGGAATTGCTGTCTCTAAGTATAAAAGATATCGACCTTCACGTATCCGAAGAGCATAAGGAAAAGTGGAAGCAAATGGTTCCCGGCGTGCCTATTACAATTGAAGGTGTTCATCGCCGAAAGGACGGGATGAGCTTTCCGGTTGAGGTCCGCTATTCAACATACGAATCAGACGGCCGCAAGCTTATAGTGGGTATTATTCGTGATATTACGGACCGCAAACAGGCGGAGGAAAAGCTCAAAGAGGCCATTCAGGCAGCGGAAGACGCCAATAGATCCAAAAGCGAATTCCTCGCCAATATGAGCCATGAGATAAGGACACCAATGAACGGCGTAATCGGGATGTCCGGGCTGTTGCTCGACACACCGCTGAACGCCGAGCAAAAAGAGTACCTGAATACAATACGAAAGAGCGCTGACGCCCTCCTCTCAATCATAAACGATATCCTGGATTTTTCAAAGATCGAGGCCGGAAAAATGGAACTCGAGATACTGGATTTCAACCTGAGGAGCGCGATAGATGAGACCGTGGACCTCCCGGCAGTTGACGCGCACGAAAAAGGTCTGGAATTTGCCTACCATATTGATCATGATATCTCGTCTCTGCTAAAAGGAGATCCCGGACGGCTGCGTCAGATCCTCATCAACCTTGCCAATAATGCCATAAAATTTACGGAAAAAGGGGAAGTCATCATCTCCGCGTCTCTGGAAAAAGAGACCGAAACCCACGTTACCATACGGTTCTCCGTCAAAGATACGGGCATAGGCATCTCCAAGGTCGACCTGAACCGTCTTTTCAAGTCCTTTCACCAGGTGGACGCCTCGACAACCCGTAAATACGAAGGCAGCGGCCTTGGTCTTTCCATCTCAAAACAGCTGGCGGAGATGATGGGAGGCACAATCGGCGTTGAGAGCGAACCAGGCAAAGGATCCACATTCTGGTTCACGGCGGTCTTTGAGAAACAGCCCCTTGCCAAGGAAGAGGATTATCATATCCCCCAGGACATAAAGGACAAAAGGATTCTCGTGGTAGACGACAGCAATACCAACCTCAAGATCATGGGCGGTTACCTTGAAGCCTGGGGTTTCGATTTCGATTTAGCCCAAAGCGCGGAAATGGCCTTGAAATTATTGACTGCGGTTTCAAAGGTAGGATCCCCCTATGACCTTGTTATCACTGACATGCAGATGCCCGGGATTGACGGAGTGGAGCTTGGGCGGAGGATCAAGTCCGACCCGGCCATGAAAGATACCCTGTTAATCATGCTCACCTCCAGGGGCATTCGTGGTGATGCCGCCATGGTGAAGGAGATAGGGTTTAACGCCTATCTTACAAAACCGATCAGACGCTCCCAGCTCCATGATTGTATCATTACGGTGTTTTCTCAAAGCCCTGAGCGGGCAGATGATCATAAAGAGCAACTTGTCACGCGCCATACTATCCTGGACGTAAGAAGGAAAAAAACACGAATTCTTCTGGCGGAAGACAATATAATCAACCAGAAACTGGCCCTGCGTCTCCTTGAAAAATTCGGCTACCGAGCCGATGCCGTTGCGAACGGGCATGAGGTGGTCAAGGCCCTTGAGATGATTCCCTATAATGTCGTTTTGATGGATATCCAGATGCCCGAGATGGACGGGTTTGAGGCCACTAAAATCATACGCGACCCTCAATCAAAGGTGTTAAATCATGATGTTACCATAATCGCACTGACCGCCCATGCGATGAAGGGAGATCGTGATCAGTGCATGGAAGCTGGGATGAATGACTATCTGTCAAAACCGATCGATCCAAATAAATTATATGATCTGCTTGATAAATATATCCCCGAATAGAGATATGTATCTGTTAAGAAATCCTGGACCTATGGACTGACGGATAAAACGGATATTATTCGGAAAGCGGCTGAAGGGCCAATTCCCTGAGCTGAGAATCATCCACTCTGGAAGGTGCGTCTGTCAATAGGCAGGTCGCGCTTGATGTCTTCGGAAACGCTATCACATCCCTTATGGAATCCACTCCTGTCATGATCGCCACCAGGCGGTCAAAGCCGATTGCCATCCCTGCGTGTGGCGGGGCACCGTATCTCAGGGCCTCCAAGAAAAACCCAAACTTCCGATCAGCCTCTTCCCTTGATATTCCTAGAATTCTAAAAATCTCTTCCTGCATGGATATATTATGGATCCTTACACTTCCACCGCCCACCTCGACCCCGTTCAGAACAAGATCATAGGAACGTGCCCTTACCTTCTCGGGGGTCTCTTTAAGGAGAGGGACATCCTCTTCCAGGGGAGCGGTAAAGGGGTGATGCACCGCCTCAAGCCTATCTTCCCCCTTATTATATTCCAGTAAGGGGAACCCTGTTATCCATAAAAAGGCGTATTCTTCCTTATTGATGATATTCAGCCTACTGGCTATTTCCTGTCTCAGCATCCCCAATGTGCGGTTAACAATCTCCGGCCTATCGGAAACGATTAAAAGCAGGTCCCCGGGCAATGCGTCCATTCTCCGGTTTATAAGCGCCTTTTCACCCGCTTGGAAGAATTTGCTCAGGTAAGATTGCCAGCCCTCGTCAGTGACCTTGATTGAGGCGAGACCTTTGGCGCCCCAGGAAATAACTGATTGTGTCAACTCATCCAAAAGCTTCCGTGAGAATTTGGCGGCCCCTTTTTCAATCTTGATGGCCTTTACAGTCCTTCCTTCCTTAAACGCATTTTTAAAGGGACCGAAATCCGATTCTTCAACCAGATCGGTAATCTCTCTGAGTTCCATTCCGAATCTTATATCCGGTTTATCGATTCCAAATCGATCCACTGCCTCCCTGTATTCGAGACGCGGTATAGGCGTGTTGATAGCTTTACCCATAATATTCTGGAAAAGATCCTTCATCATCCCTTCAAAGACATCCATCACACTATCTTCATCCGCGAAGGACATCTCCACGTCGACCTGGGTAAATTCCGGCTGACGGTCAGCCCTCAGATCTTCGTCACGGAAACACTTAACAATCTGATAATACCTGTCGAAACCCGCTACCATCAAGAGTTGCTTAAAGAGCTGAGGTGACTGGGGCAAGGCATAAAATAAACCCTTGTTTACCCTGCTTGGCACAAGATAATCTCTTGCCCCTTCAGGGGTGCTCTTTGTAAGGAAAGGAGTTTCAACGTCTATAAAACCATTCTCATCCAGGTATCTTCTTATACAGGATCCGATGGCATGTCGCTTCTTAAAATTTCGGAACACCTTGTTCCTCCTCAACTCAATGTATCGATACTTGAGTCTTAAATTCTCGGATGCGTCAACTATCCCATCCACCTGAAATGGCGGCACTTCGGCGGTATTCAGTATCTTCAGCCCTGTTACAGATAATTCGATGTCGCCGGTCGGCATTTCGGGATTCTCCTGCCCTTCAAGCCTTGGAAAAACCTTTCCTTTTACCGCGATCACCCACTCATTCCTGAGCGCATGCGCCTTTTTGTGGACCCCCTTATTAACCTGGGGATCAAAGACTGCCTGGGTAATGCCCCCTCTGTCCCGAAGATCGATAAATATCAGACTACCCATATCCCGCCTGCTATTTACCCAGCCCATTAACAAGGTCTCGCGCCCGGCATCGCCAGCCCTAAGGCTGCCGCAGTCATGACTCCTTTTCCAGTCGTCTAAAGCATCTATCTGCATATCTTGTTCTCCACAGCCATCAACATTCAGTCTTACTTGCTATCATTTTCTTCAGCGCCTCCACCGGACTATCCAGGTCCACTTCAAACTGCGCCTTAGTTTCCATATCCCTAAGTATCCCTTTGCCAGAGGCTAGTTCATTGTCTCCCACAATAAGCACCCTTTTTGCCCCCAGACGATCCGCCCTTTTCATTTGGGCCTTAAGACCCTTTGAACCGTATTCCATCTCAACATATATGCCTGATCTTCTCAGTTCGCTGAGCCAGGGGAAGGTCTTTTCCCCGGCCTTATCTCCCAACACCGCAATAAATAATTCGGGACATTCATTAACCTTTTTTGTGGATCCATCCAGTAATTCCATCATCCTCTCCACACCTACTGCAAAGCCTATTGCGGGGTGATCCGGGCCGCCCATTTGTTTGACCAGACCATCATAACGACCTCCGCCAGCAACCGCGTTCTGGCTACCCAGCCGGTCGCTCTGGATCTCGAAGGTTGTCCTGTAATAGTAATCAAGACCGCGTACAAGGGTATGATCCACTGCGAAGGGTATTTGCAGGCCTTCAAGGTATTCCTGGAGTCCACCAAAATGCGTTTGACAGTCATTGCAGATATAATCAAGGATGGACGGAGCCTCGGCTACAACGGCCCTGCATCCCTCCACCTTACAATCAAATACCCTTAGGGGATTGACCTTAGCCCTTTTCCGGCAGTCGGGGCACAGAAGGTCCCGTCTTTGTACAAGGTAGTCTTTCAGGTCTTTCCTGAATCCTCCCCTGCACCTGGTGCATCCCAGGGAATTGATAATCAGGGTAAGCGGCTCCAGATTCAAGGAATCGAAAAAATGTACAGCCATGTTTATTATATCGGCGTCGGAGACCGGACCGGGATCACCGAATATCTCCGCATTGATCTGGTGAAACTGTCTGAACCTGCCCTTTTGAGGGCGCTCGTGCCTGAACATGGGGCCCATGACAAAAAGTTTCTGTATAGGCATATCGTGGTACAGCCTGTGCTGAATATAGGCCCTTACCACCGAGGCCGTAGCCTCCGGCCTTAACGTAACCCCCCTGCCCTTGCTGTCGCTAAGGCTGTACATCTGCTTGGAGACTATATCGGTATCCTCCCCGATAGTTCGACTAAACAGATCGGTCCGTTCCAGCAAAGGGGGCCTGATCTCCTTAAAGCCGAAGGCCCTGAATATTTCCCTTGCCTGTGTTTCCACCCACTGCCATATCGCCGCCTCTTGAGGCAGGATATCCTTGAAACCCTTTATCGTGGTAATTTCCAAAAAGACATATCTCCTTTTTTGGTAATTATAGGTTGTTTCAGGCCTGATATCTTCTAGCAGATAAAACAAGGTATCGTCAATATATTTGCATCAACCCCGGGTATCGTCTAATCCCTACACTATCAATATACCCAAAAGAAAAATATGCTGACATCTCGGCCTTTTTAAAATACCAAATAAAATAGTCTCATCCGGTTAATGAGTACGCTAGTTAATGATATTTGACTATTTTGCGCTATATGGGCCATGGGGTTCTCTTTTAAGCGGCGAACTCGTTTATGTGCAATGACCCTGCACAAAACAAGACGAGGCGGGCGGGTAGCCTTTTCCAGACTTAGCCGGACTCGAGAATCTTCTATCATCTCATAACCATTCCGCCCGCCTGGGTGGCACCTCACGTAATTAGCATGCTTTTAATGTTTTCGCCCCTTAAAAGAGAGCGCCATGGGCCATTAAAGTACTCATAATAAGGTTTAATCTTTTACTTATTTACGTACTCATTAACCGGATGAGCCATAAAATAGGACGGCAAAAGGATTTGGTTTTCCAATGTCTTCTTGAATATAAGTCTTCCTTACTGTATTATTAGCTGCCTTGATTGATCCTGATTATCGCTTTTTGCCACTTGCTATGACACATAAATAGCAGGCATTTTTTAATATTCTTCAATATCTCTTTTATCCGGATATATTTGTTATAGATACTTAAGAAAATATTGGAGATAAATAACAAGATGAGGAGAATGCAAGATGAAAAAATACACTGTGTTTTTCACGCTTTTTATCTTTGCCGGTACCGCTTTGGGTACCGCACATGCCTATGAAATACTTAACGGTCCTTCCCAGCTGATCCAGTATAATGCCTCCAAGGCCTATGAAGGATATAGCCTTTTCAGCTCAGATGATACCAAAAAAACGTACCTTATAGATATGCTGGGGAATGTTGTGCATACCTGGGACCACAAGACTGATCCCCCCGGTCTGCACTTTGTCTTGCTGGAAAACGGGAATATCCTGGGTAACTTTGGCTTAATAACAGGGAAAGGCCCCACTGAGGAACAAAGTGACCAGGAATTGGCGATTCCCCAAGGGCACAAAAAAGATATCACATTCGGTGGAAGGGTTACGGGGCTGATAGAATTGGATTGGGATGGGAATGTCGTCTGGCAATACGAACCGGCCGAGTCGGATGGAAAACTGCACCATGATTTTGTCAGGTTGCCCAACGGCAATACTCTGGTCAACGCATGGGAGATGATTCCATATGAAGAGGTTATCGCGGCCGGCCGACGGGCGGATCAGACTACTGAGAGGGGCGTGGCCACTGATGTCATCTATGAAATCGATCCCGGCGGTAAAATAGTGTGGAGATGGAGTGCATGGGAACACAGAGGCACTAATTCCGAATCTCATCTTGATGTAAATCACATTACCTATGTGCTACCGGAACATGAAGAAAACAACCCGGACTGGACGCATTTCAACAATGTCGATTATGATCCTGAATCCGATCAGATCCTGGTCGATTCACGCGAGTTCGGCGAACTCTATATCATTGACCACAAAACAGGTGACATCCTTTACAGATGGGGAAATCCCAGTGCCTACGGCGCAGGAGACCCGCCTACCTTCAGTACACCGGGAGATCAGATTCTCTTTGGTCCCCATAACGCCAACTGGATCAAAGAGGGGCTTCCTGGTGCCGGAAATATGCTCATTTTCAATAACGGCTGGGGTCGTCCCCCTATCTCCTATTCTTCGGTCATTGAAATGGATCCCGAGACCGGTGAGATAGTATGGGAATATAAGTCTAATTCGGAAACCGGTTTTGCTTCACACCACATCTCAGGTGCCCAGAGACTGCCCAACGGCAATACATTTATCTGTTCCGGGAACTGTGGTCATTTGTTCGAAGTAACGCCCGAAGGCAAAGTTGTTTGGGAGTATATCAATCCCCTCACCGGCGAAGGACCCAAGAATTGGCTGGAAGACAAGGGATTCGAAGGAAATAACATGCTCTTCAGGGCCCATCGTTACGGACCAGACTATCCCGCTCTGGCAAATAAAGAACTCAAGCCGCAGGGCCAGATCGTAGAAGAGATTAAGGAGGGGTGGAAACCGAGAGTGGACCTTACCGGTGCCACTCAGCCGGGGGCAAAGGTCTGGGAAGAGATCTGGAAATAATATATCAACACTTTTTATTACCAATATCTTCAAACATGTTTAAGGGGCGATTTCCCTATGGCAAAGACATTGAAGCCGATATCAAAAAGTCTTCTATGATCCAGAATATTCCGGCCATCAAAGATAAAAGCCGGGCGAACCATTGTCCGGAAAATACGTTCATAATCCAGGTGCCTATAGAGATCCCATTCCGTTAAGATGGTAATAGCGTGACTTCCTTCAGCCGTTTTGTAAGGGTCTATATCAAAACTCACATCCCCTTTTACCCCTTTCAGTTCTTCTTTGGCGTTTTCCAGTGCCTTGGGATCGGATATGACGACTAGCGCCTTTTCCTCCAACAATGCCCTGGTGATATATATTGCCGGTGATTCACGGATATCACCTGTATTCGCCTTGAAGGCAAACCCGAATACTGCTATCTTCTTCCCGGCCACTGTATTAAACATACCGGACAGGATCGCCCTGACATATCTTGTCTCCTGCCATTCGTTTATCTTGACAACCGATTCCCAGTAATCGGCCACTTCGTAAAGACCGTAATTCCGGCATATATATACAAGGTTAAGGATATCCTTCTTAAAACATGATCCGCCAAACCCAACGCCTGCCTTAAGAAATTTAGGACCGATCCTGGAATCCATCCCCACTGCATAGGCCACTTCATCGATATCCGCCTCGGTCTTTTCACAAAGCGCTGAAACGGAGTTGATTGAAGAAACCCTCTGAGCCAGAAAGGCATTAGAGATTAGTTTAGATAGTTCCGCACTCCATACGCTGGATTCAATTATCCTCTCACGAGGAACCCAATTAGCATAGATTTCGACTATCTGTTTTCTGGCCTTAATGCCTTCTTCCGTATCCCTTGATCCGACAAGAACACGATCGGGTTCTTCGAGATCTTTAATCGCTGTTCCCTCCGCAAGAAACTCCGGATTCGAGACTACTTCAAAACTTATCTTTCCCGACTTAGTATTAAGGATCCTCTCCATGGCCCTGGCAGTCCTGACGGGGAGTGTGGATTTTTCTACAATGATCTTACTGCTATCCGAATTGGCCAAGATTTGCCTGGCCGTCTTTTCCCAATACTGCAAATCGGCCGCCATACCGGCGCCCTGCCCGAAGCTCTTGGTGGGTGTGTTGACCGACACAAAGACAATATCAGCTTCCCTGATGCCCTGCTCTATTTCAGTCGAGAAAAAGAGGTTCCTATCACGGGCTGTTCTGACCTTCTCATCCAAGCCAGGTTCATATATGGGGGGGGTATCGCTTTTCCATTCACTGATCTTTTTTTCATTTATATCCACTAATGTAACCTTATATTGCGGACACTTAGCCGCAATTACAGCCATAGTGGGTCCGCCCACATACCCCGCCCCTATACACAAAATATTTTTTTCAAACCCCATACTTTCTCCCCTATAAGATATGCTGTTTAAGGCCAATCGATCTTAGAGTATTCCAGATACCATTTTATAAACCTGTTTATACCTTCCTGTATTTCAACGCCGGGCGTATAGTCTATATTTTTTACCAGATCATCCACTTCCGCCCATGTAGCCGGTACGTCGCCGGCCTGCATCGGTAAAAAATTCTTTTCTGCCTTTTTCCCAAGTGAATTCTCAATTGCCTCAATAAAATCCATCAGTTTTACTGGAGAATTATTTCCGATGTTATATATCCTGTACGGCGCAGGGGACCTGGATGGATCTGGCTCTCTACCGCTCCATGAAGAATCTCCAGTTGGAACAAGATCCATCACTTTGACAACCCCGGTAACAACATCATCCACATATGTAAAATCTCTTTCCATTTTGCCCATATTAAAGACATCAATAGGCCTTCCCTCCAGAATGGCCTTCGTGAAGATAAACAATGCCATGTCCGGCCTACCCCAGGGGCCGTAGACTGTGAAAAATCTTAGGCCTGTTGTCGGCAAGGAATAGAGGTAACTATATGTGTGGGCGATAAGTTCATTTGATTTTTTAGTGGCTGCGTAAAGTGATATAGGGTGGTCAACATTGTCATGGGTTGAAAAAGGATAATTCTCATTCAAGCCGTATACCGAGCTGGAAGAAGCGTATACCAGGTGTTTTACGTTATTATTTCTACACGACTCCAGAATATTTTGAAATCCGATAATATTGGAAAAGATATAGGCATATGGATCTTTAATCGAATATCTGACACCCGCCTGGGCCGCCAGGTGACAGACCATATCAAAAGCCTCCGCTAAAAAGAGCTTTTCAATGCCCTGCTGATCTTCAAGTTTCATCCTTATAAACCAATAGTCTTCGTATTTTAGGCTCCTGACAAGACTGCCTGTCGCAGCGCTTGAAGGCTGTATACCGGCCTCTTGGAGCCTGCCGTATTTAATATTAACGTCATAATAATCGTTAATGCTGTCCAGGCCCACTACTTCATCCCCTCTTTCAGCCAGTCTCTCTGCGACAAATGATCCGATGAAGCCAGCCGCCCCGGTTACCAGTATTTTCATTTGTCAACCTCACGATTCAAATTCTCTAACTCAAACCTCCCGTAGCAGACCGGTTTCCAGGTTATCAGAATTCATAACCCCTGTCTAACAATATTATCCCGACAAACAGCCCGTAGGGAAAAATTCCAAATACCCTTTGCCTTATATGTCCTGAGGTCATAGAATTAAACTACGATCATCCAAAGAATCTATTCCTCTATGAAAAAAACATTGAAAAAGAATAAAGGGAAAGATAAAAGGAGTTATCCCTGACTATTAACATTCTTAGCCATAAGGAGTTTGCATAATATGGATGTTATCCACGAGTATTTCTTATGTGATAGGTGCGGGAGCAAGGATTTCAGGCGGATCTGTAACTTCTCTCTTCGGTTCCATAGCATCAACTTTTCCGATGAATTGGTTTACGACAGGTTAGTTGATGAGATATACCAATGCACCGGATGCCAAAAGACTTTTACTATAGATCAAATAGACGAAGGCTTACAAAAGATAAAAGAAAAGCATAAAAACGCATCTTCGGATTAAACCTGTATCGTGGTTTATAGACCTATGTCGGAGCAGGATTTTCAGGCAAGGGGCCGTCGGGCCTAATATTATTCCCCGGGCTTCTTGTAATAGAATTGAAACTTTGTTTTGCCGATTTCTATAGTATCAAATTCTTTAAGCGTTACATTGTCTTTAACTATTTCACCGTTTACTTTTAATTTTATCCCCATATTGGTTATCACATATCCGGAGGGCCTTCGACTTATAGTGGCGGCGGTGGCAGGCATGAATAGACCGGGCAACCTTATCTCCGAAGTTTCAGCCTTGCCGATCTTGATAAGTTTTTTCTTTAATTCGATGTCCTCGATATCCATCCCCTCAATAAAGGTTACAACGCCTATCTTTTGCGCACCCATCCCCGCCTGGGCAACGCCTTTTTGTTTGGCCAGGAGTTCTTTTTGTTTAGCCGTATCCAGCATCATTGTCTTGTCCATATCCACCTTTTTCTCTTCCGGCCTGAGCTGGGCCTCCTTGCCGGTGCCCACAAAAAGGAGTAAATGCTTGCCTATAAGGACATTATCACCGTGGGAGAGCTTGTGGGAGACAACCCTTTTGTCATTTACGAAGGTACCGTTGGTGCTCTGAAGATCTGTTAATACATAATCATTGCCAGCTAAATCTATTCTGGCGTGATAACCAGAGACGGCTAGATTATCCACTCTGATAGTATTATCTTCATTACGGCCTATGGTAATGCTTTCCTTACTAAGAGGATATTCCTTAACCACCTGTTTATTGAACATAAGAATAAGTCTGGCCATGAGATCCCCCCTGATGGTTAATAAATGATATATTATTCGAATTTAAAAAAAATACAAGATGAAATAAACTCAGGAAACAATTTTTTTTAAAGCCCTCATTGCCATGGCAAATATCTCGGAAATAGACAGCCCAATCTTTTTAAAAACATTTACACGCCGCTTTTTTATCTCCGTTAAAAACAGAGAAATAATAGTTGTGTTGTCATGGGCACCGCGTTTAAGGACTGCATCGATAATTTTCTTGCAAAGATCTTCCGGGGCGATCGTCTCCATAGTCAGACTAAGTATCTCTTCATCATTCAACAGATCGGTAACACCATCCGAACACAAAACAAAACAGTCATTACCTGAAGGCTCTATTTCAAAGATATCCGGTTCTACGTCTTCTGAAGAACCAAGGTTTCTCGTCAGTACATGCTTCATTGAGGAATTGTCCGCCTCCTCTTCGGTCATCATTCCCATTTCAACCTGTTCTCCCACGAGGGAGTGGTCCCTTGATAACCTCTCCAGATCTCCATCACGCGTCAGATATATGCGACTGTCACCCACATTTGCGGAGATGATCATGGTTGGAGTAACAAACAATGCCGCAACGGTTGTCCCCATTCCTTGATACTGTTTTCGCTCCAGAGCCATCTCGTATACCACCCGATTAGCAAGCCTTATGGCCCCTAACAGATAGTTGCCCTCTAGAGAAAGGGACGCATCAGGTTCCCCGAAAATCTCTTCTTCACCGGCTTCTTCTTCAATCCATTTACGAAAAGCCCCGTTAATCATCTCTACGGCAACCCGACTAGCCACTTCGCCTGCAAGATGTCCTCCCATACCATCTGCCACTATATACAATCCTAGAGAGTCTTCTACGGAGAATGCATCCTCATTCCCATCCCTTTTCAAACCTACATCTGTTATGCCGCATGATCTTATATTCAAAATTATCCCTACCCAAAGGCAAATCAACACCTTTTATTAATATTATTTGCCAAAAGACCGCCTTCTTCTTATCTGATCTATTTTTAGTCCCAGCGCATTTGTAACCCTTGCAAATTCTCCGGCGGAGCCGAATCTTTTATTAGGATCCTTGACCATGGCTTTATTAAGTATCTGCTCACAGACTTTCGGGATCTTAGGGTTAAAATTTCTAGGAGAAGGATGCCTTACCTGTGTTATCTGATAGAGGAGGCCGCTGAGATTCTCGCCATGAAACGGTAATTCGCCGGTTAACAGCTGATAGAACAGCACTCCCAAAGAAAAGATGTCAGATCTCAAATCTATTTTTTGTCCCATAATCTGCTCAGGAGACATATAGTTCGGGGTCCCCAGAATAACCCCTGTCTTTGTTCTGGACGACGAAATAGCCTTTGCGATACCAAAATCAGTAACCTTGATATTACCATTCTTTAGAAGCATGACATTAGCGGGTTTAATATCCCTGTGAATAACTTTTTCCTTATGTGCGTAATCCAGCGCTCCTGCAATACTGGTCACAATATCAAGAATTTTTCTTAAAGGGAGAAGATTCTCTTTATTTATAAACCTGTCCAAATTTTCCCCTTCCAAAAACTCCATGGCCATAAAGGTAATATCGCCGTCATCCCCCACATCATGGATGGTCACAATAGATGGATGCGATAACTGGCCTGCTATTTCCGCCTCCCTGAAGAATCGTTCCTTGATCTCCTGGATTACATCCTCATCGAATTCTTCGGAGAACTGAATGGTTTTAAGCGCTACAAGGCGGTTTATCTTAGGATCCAGTGCTTTGAAAACAATACCCATTGAGCCCTTCCCCTGTTCGTCTAATATCTTGTAACGCCCGATTATGGTTCTTGCTGCTCCTCCGGAATCCACTAGTGGACTCGCTCCCCTGGCCGAACCGTAACTGCCCAAGGTAGAGGACTGATCCAAGGCCTTCAACCTAGGGATACGATCGTCAAGGTCCTTGAAGCCTCCTCCTCTGTTGATATATTCATATGCTGTAACTGCCTTTCTGGTAAATCGCTTCTTTTCGAATTCAAGCCCCAAGTTGTAAATTAGGTCTTTTGTTTCATTATCCAGCGGGAGTCTTTTAAACTTCTCAAAGGCAAGATCAAGTCGCCCCTGGCTCTGGAAGTTGAGCCCCAATAACCGGCTGATCTCGGGAGGCTCGTTCGCCAAAGCCCCGGATACAAACGCCGCCTTGGCAAAAAGGTAGAGGAATATGGCAGCTATACAACCTGAAATATAGACGGTCTTAAACCATACCCCCATAAAGGAAAGTATTATGACCCCTCCTAAAAGAATAAGAAGGATGGAGCCTGTTGTCACCATAATCCCTGTTAGCCGATGCGCCCGCCCGGGCAAAAACACTGATGCCCCTATCCCGGTTAAAAGAATAGCCAGGGCTTCAATGTATAACATATAACCGGGACGGGCAACCGGGCTGAAATTGATTATGTTCGCAAGTATGTGAGCGGTTAGCTCTGATTCGGTCATATGGGGAGATATGGGAGTATCCGCTACACTGCTGCCTGAATGATTAAAACCTATTATGACTACCTTTCCTTTCACCTTCGATTGCACTTGTTTATTACCAAAAACATCCGAAAAAGAGAACCTAGGAAAAACTTTTTGGCTTTCCTTAAAAAGGACAAGCATCTCACCTCCGGTAAGGGGTATGGACCTGCCTGCAAGTTTAATCCAATTCTCTTCCGCAATTACTCCCGCTGGTTGTTGGTTGAAATAGGCAATACCCAGCCTAAGGGGAAAAGAAGGCACAATATCGCCTTTATAGCTTCGATAAATGGGATGGGATCTGCCGTCCATGAGGCTATCGGATGACAGATTGTCATGCCCTAAACCCGCAGCGGATTGCGCTAGTTCTCTGAAGGGGAATACAGGTGCTTTTATCTCAATATCTTTCTTAAAGGAATAAGACATATCAGAGCTGTTCAGAAGATTATTTACCAAAAATGGATGGTCCTCACTCTCGGAATCCTTCTGGGAGGTTACATCTTTTGACGACAGCGGCAAGATAACATTCCCACTCCTTTTAACACTATCAACAAGAATGGAGTTGCTATCCAGTCTTTTCTTAATCTGATCAAGACTGTCCAAAACCCAGTTTTTAAGAGAAATGTCTTCATCAGCAGGGGGATAGACGCTGTATTTTTCACGAAAGTTCTTAATTTCCTTAATACCCTCGTTTAATTCATTTTCGCTAAAGAGGATATTTACACCTATCAAACCTGCCCCCTGTTCATGTAGGAGGCTTATCATCTCCGCTATAATGTGTCTGGGCCATGGCCATGGTCCGATGTCGGCCAGACTTTTATCATCGATATCTATAACAACGATCTTATCAGCGCTTGAATAATCGGCGACGGCAAATCCCGTCCCGATATCATAAAGCTGCCTCTCAATCCCATCGATACAAGAGACACCTCGGTTGGAAATAATCAGGAAAAACAGGGTTATAATAATCCCCATAATTATATCCAGCCTTATACTCTTTTCCGCCATCTATCTGATAAATCTATCCCGATTATTTTTACAGTATATTTTTTAATCTACAATACTTATAAAAATATGTATCAAAATAGCAATCTAATGTCAAAAGAAAAACAATATTTCTAAAGATGTTATAAAAGCGCTCAGGCTAAATTAAGGTCCATCTGGTTAATGATATCTGACTATCTTGCGCTATATGGGCCATGAGGTTCTCTTTTACTCCTTTACGTACTCGTTAACCGGATGGACAAAAAATATCATGACCGGATAAAGGTATCCCTAATATCCGGTCACGGCTATTCTTTTCAAGACGACATCTATGCCATTCAGTGGACGTGATCTTATTTTCAAGGGTTTGGCAAACCTTTTCCTGGGGGCAACGGTATATTCTGCCAGGGGTTCTGGTGGAGCAAACCCTTGAAAATAAGCCCACTGCAGGCCTTGGGTGGAATCCTTTTTGAGATGTCGTCTTTCCAAGAACAGCCGTGACCTCACGTTATGATATATTGTGCTCTATGGGCCATGGGGTTCTCTTTTAAGCGGCGAACTCGTTTATGTGCAATGACCCTGCACAAAACAAGACGAGGCGGGCGGGTAGCCTTTTCCAGACTTGGCCGGACTCGAGAATCTTCTATTATCTTATAAGTATTCCGCCCGCCTGGGTGGCACCTTACGTAATTACCATGCTATTAATGTTTTCGGCGCTTAAAAGAGAGCCCCACGGGCCATTAGGATAGTTATAATAAGGTTTAATCTTTTACTTCTTTGCGTACTCATTAACCGGATGTGATAATGAAACACCGCTGGTCATTCCATGAAAAATTCACGCGCTTATGATATATTGTTCCATATGCAAACCCTTTTGGGATAAAATGACAATCCTTCTGTTTATTTTCTTTTCAAGCTCCATAATGAATCCCTGTTCCTCCTCTTTAAGGACATTTTCCACCTCAGGATTCACCCGCACACAGATATCTCCTCTATTATTGAAAAACCGGGAGGATTCCCTTTCCAGGTCTCTGAATATCTCATAGCATATAGTTTTCTTGGATCTAATAATCCCTCTCCCTTCACAATAGAAGCAAGGTTCGGTCAATACCCTGCTGAGGTTTTCCCTGGTCCTTTGGCGGGTCATCTCTATCAGGCCCAGTTCAGACATACGAAGGACATTTGTCTTGGCCTTGTCTTTCCTTACCGCCTCCTTCAGCGCCACGAAAACCCTCTGTCTGTTCTCCGACTTTTCCATATCTATAAAGTCTATAACTATAATGCCGCCGATATTCCTTAAACGCAACTGGTAAGCCACCTCTTTTACCGCCTCAAGGTTGGTTTTCAGGATGGTCTCTTCCAAGTTTCTTTTGCCCACGTAACTCCCGGTATTTACGTCTATGGCTGTCAAGGCTTCGGTAGATTCAATCACAATATATCCCCCTGACTTCAGCCATATCTTATTCGCCAAGGCTCGAGAGATTTCCATTTCAATACCGTATGCGTCGAAAATAGGGTCAATTTCACTGTAGAGTTCTACAGAATATCTCAATGCGGGCGCAAACCTATCTACGAAGTCCATAATCCTTTCGTATTCCTCCCGCGAGTCTATAACTAGACGGTCCACCTCCCGTGTAAAAAGATCACGCACGGCCCTCAATGATACACTTAAATCCATATATAACAATCCGGGACTGGATGATTTTTCCATTCTGGCCTGTATATCGGACCATAGTTTAAGCATGAAATCCATCTCGGATTTTAATTTCTCCTTATCAGCTCCCTCGCTGATCGTACGAACGATAAACCCAACATTATCAGGCCTGATCTCTTCAATAATATTCCTAAGCCTCTCTCTTTCGCTATTGTCCTCGATCCTACGGGATATCCCCAAATGATTGACCGTTGGCAATAGAACAAGGTGCCGGCCAGCCAGAGAGATATAAGAAGTGAGCCGGGCACCTTTAGATCCCAGGGGTTCCTTTAAAATCTGGACCATAATATCCTGGCCTTCCTTTACAAGGTCCTCAATCTTAAAAGTTCTGTCCGCCGAAGCATCGCTTATCATTTCATTGGAATCAGCATCTGATGTCGCGTATTCTTCGCCCATGTTATTGCGGGACATCAGCTTTTCCAAGTCCGACATATCCCTTTGAACATCCGACACATAGAGAAAGGCCATCCTGTCCTGTCCGATATCAACGAATGCCGCCTGCATCCCGGGAAGGACGCGCACCACCCGGCCTCGGTATATGTTCCCCTGAATTTCCTGCCCGGTCCTCCTCTCAATGTGGATTTCGGCAACCACACCGTTTTCAACAAGGGCCACCCTGGTCTCGTGAGGCCTTGTGTTTATAATCAATTCATTTGTCATAACGCCTGCCCCCTTGACATCTGGAATTCTCGAGACCTTAACTCCTTGCTTTCATTAACCCATTACCTGTCTGGTCTTCAATATCTTTACTCCTTGTAAATCCTGATCCTTCAAATGAAGTATCTCTTGAATTATTCGGATCGGCCTTATCTCGGGTCCCGGCACATGCTTTACCACCAGATGCAGTCTATGGGGAGGTGTATATGTCATCTCCTTGACAAGGGATCTGAGATTCACCTGCCGCTCTCCCTTTTTAGACCTTTTTATAACCAGGAATTTTTCTGAATCCAAGAAATCATCTATAAGCGTCTCATCTATTTTTATACCGTTAATGGTAACCTGAAAGTAGCTCTCCAGGAGGTCTCGACCATGAGTCATAAGGCTAATATCTTCGGAAAGGTTTACCCTCAGACCATCAGGTAGCTGCTGGTTTAACCTTTCTTTAATCTCGTGGACAGGTATCGTCTCATACAGTTCAATATCCGCCGTCTCATAAAGACTTTCCGTCCCTACGGGTAAAGCGGACGCGAATGATACCTTGGGCAAGGGATGATAGCCTTTGGAAAATACCATTTTCAGTCCAGCCCTTCTGAAGGCCCTCGTAAAGACCCGGATAAGCTCCAGATGACTAAGATACCGGGAGTTACCTGTTTTAGAAAAGATCAGCCTGTATTTTTTTTTACCGGCATCCGGGTGATCAACAGGATCTTTCTCAACCACTTGAGGTGGAGTCCAGTCCTCGTAGAGCACATGATCAACGTATTTATGGTCACAGACCCCACATTCAAGACATTTGTCGCGGCAATCCGGGGTGTCTTTTCCCTCATGGGCCCTTTCCCATTCCCTTTTTAAATAATCCTTGGTTACTCCCGAGGTTATATGATCCCATGGAAAGACCTCGTCGAGCGACCTTGTTCGGTAAAGATAAAACCCGGGATCAACCCCTGATCTCTCAAACGCCTCTTTCCAGATATCCATACTTAATTGTTCTTGCCAAGCATCGAATCTGGCTCCCAGCCTCCAGGCCTCTATCAGAGGCGATATCAACCTCCTGTCCCCGCGAGAGAAGATGCCTTCCAGCCAGCTTAACTCCGGCTGATTCCATTTTACACGTATACGGCTGCCTTTCAGGGCCTTTCTGATATTATTAATATGTTTCCAGCTTTCCTCGAAGCTCATCTGTGGCGCCCACATAAAAGGGGTATGGGCCTTCGGCACGAACGTGGAGATACTCACGTTAAGCACATCCTTTTTCCCACGGCGTCCTGCAAGATCACACACCTTTTTCGCAAGGTTTATGATATCCTCTCGGTCCTGTTGCTCTTCCTCCGGAAGACCGATCATGAAATACAGTTTAATCAGGTTCCACCCAGCCCCATATACCTCCCGGGCCGTATCCAGAATATCCCTGTTAGATAATGACTTATTGATTACCTTTCTCAGTCTGTCATTGCCGGTTTCAGGTGCAATGGTAAAGCCTGTCTTTCTCACGCGCTTGATCTGTTCGAACCAGGCAGGATCCAGGGTGTCCACTCTCAAAGAAGGAAGGCTCAGCGAGATCTTCTTCTCCGATAGCCTATCCATCAACATCTTTATCAAAGGGGCGATACATCCGTAATCACCGGCACTCAGGGAAAGAAGAGAAAGATCCTCAAAACCGGTTAACAGCAAGGCATAATCCGCGTTTTTAATAACTGATTCCGGATTACGTTCACGCACAGGGCGGTATATCATGCCGGCCTGACAAAAGCGGCAACCCCTTGAGCAACCCCTTGCGATCTCTATGGCAAGCCTGTCATGAACCAGCCGCGTAAAAGGAACTACCTGATCGGATGGAGGGGGATATTGTTCTATATCGGGAACCAGCGCCTTTTTCACCTGTCCGCAACCTTCCTTCAACGTCTCAATATAACTTATGGGGCCAGCGGAATGATAAAGGGGATTATAGAAAGACGGGATGTATACCCCTCTTATTTTTACCAGTTCATCAAATATATCTTGCTTATCGGTAGTGTTTCTTTTGGCATATCTGACAGCTCTGCAGATATCAAGGGCGGCTTCTTCCCCATCGCCTACCAGAACAACATCAAAGATATCGGCAACCGGCTCGGGATTGAAGCATGCGGGACCTCCTGCTATTATCAGGGGAAAGTTATCATCCCTTTCCCTGGAAAGAAACGGGATCCGGCAAAGATCCAGCATGTTTAGGACATTGGTATAGGAAAGTTCATGCTGGAGGCTAAATCCTATAATGTCGAAATCCGTTAGGGGTCTGCCCGAATCGAGTGTAGATGGGAATACCTTGCTGCTTCTCATCTCCTTTTCCATATCGATCCAAACCGAACAGGCCCTTTCCGCTGCAATCCATCTATGACTGTTGAGAATGTGATAGAGTATCTTTAGACCCTGATGGGACATGCCCACCTCATAAACATCTGGAAAAACCAGGGCGATCGAAACCTCTATATCGGCATTCTCTTTAACTACGGAGTTTATCTCACCACCCAGATAACGGCTGGGACGCTTTACCTTCAAAAGCAGATTCTGATCTGATATTTTCATATAGTATAGATTAGCCCATATCCCAAAACCGATCCCCCCTCCTAGTGCTGCGAAGGATATGTTGATCGATAATCAGGATTACAAGTGTAAAAGGGAATATCGAATATTAATAGAACCTCATTCGGTTACGAAGGCTGTTTCTCAAGCATGACAGTTATAACAGCACCTCCATCCGGATGGTTTTCCCCGTAAACACAACCTTTAAATCCCTCCACAATGCGTTTGACAATGGCAAGACCCAAACCAGATCCCCCTTCCTTGGTCGTAAAAAAAGGAGTAAAGAGATTAGAAAGCGCCTTTTCGGTGAAGCCCTCTCCAGTATCTCTTACCCTAATCCTGACCATCTCCTTTCCCGATTCATGAATTGCGTTCTCTTCGACAACTTCGGTGCTCACTTTGAGAGTTCCTTTTTCAGGCATAGCCTCAGCCGCGTTCAGGAATATATTCCATAATACCTGTTTTATCTGCTCGGGATCGGAGACAACTGCTATTCTGCCATTTATAAAAGTTTCCACTTTTATTTGGTCATTCCATTTCCCGCTGTTTTTAAAAAGCTCCAGGGACTCGGTTATCAACTGGTTGAGATCAAATTCCCTTTGGCTGAACGGTCTGGGCCTGGCGAACAGGAGAAAATCATTAATCAGGTTGTTCAGTCTGTTGATCTCTCTCAGAATGATATTCGTAAGCCGTTTGTTTATTTCATCCCCTTCCAGACTTTCTTTCAGCATCTGTATGGAGCCGCTAATAGAGGCCATGGGATTCCTTATCTCATGGGCTATGCCTGCCGCTAATTCGCCGATAAGCGCCAGACCCTCCACCTTTTTAATCTCCTCTTCTATCCTTCTCATCTCCGTTATATCCTGGAAAAAGAGGATATGGCCCTTCTGATCCCCGTTAGGAATCTTGAGTGGCGAGACAAAGAATCTAAGTGAAAGCTCTTTATCATTGCGTCCCGAATATTGCATATCTATAAAGCCGGGGGGATTTTTTGTTTCCCAATGTGGGGCTTCTTCATCTATCTTCTTGAAATACCCCTTCAAAAAAGGAAAAACATCCGTGACCTTTTGCCCTATGACCTCATCGCCGTTTATATTGAAAATATCCTCTGCCGCTGGATTAAAGAGGATAACCCTTCCCTGCCCATCCAAAGTGATCAAACCCGAGGTTATGCTGCGGATAATCCATTCATTCAATGCCTCAAGTTTAATAATATCATCCTCTTTAGCCTTTAATTCAACCTGGCTTTCCCTGGCCTGCTCGGACGGATAGCTACTGAGGAAGGCTACGAGATAAAAAGCGGCAATATTTACTGTAATAATATAGAAAATGTTGAAACCCTGGTATCCCGATGCATAATCTAAACTGCTGCCGAAGGGATTAATGACATTGTAATAATGAAGGTCCAGCAAAAGACCGTAAAGTATACTGCTGCTGGAGGCGATAATCATACCCCCTTTTCTATACAGGATTATGCTGCCATTTATAATGGTAAGGATGTAGAGAAAAGAAAAGATACTATCTATTCCGCCGGTTGAATAGATTATGGCGGTTACAAAGAAAGTATCAACCAATAATTGCAGGTAAGCCTGCCTGGAGTGGTCTTTCCATGTCTTATAGAGGATAAGATAAATAAAGGTGAGGAAATAGATTGTCGCGATAAGGAAAAAATGGGAGGTCTGAATATCTCCGAAATAGGTCCTGGTTTCCTTTACCTGGATAAATACGGAGGCCCCTAACAGAAGAGAAACAAAGAGCAGCCTCAAAAGCATAAGCTTCTGAAGCCGTCCCGTCAGTTCCGGTTTGTCCTTTTTCAGGTCAACGTCGGCCATACTACTGATGGTACTAGCCGCCAACTGCTCCGGCCATAGTAAAGATCGGCAGGTACATTGCGACGACCAGGCCGCCTATCGAACCTCCCAGAAACAACATAAGCAAAGGTTCCAGCATGGAAGTCAGAGCGTCCACCGCCGTATCCACCTCTTTGTCATAAAAATCGGCTATCTTTTCGAGCATCGTATCAAGGGCACCTGTAGCCTCACCGACGGATATCATCTGTATTACCATTCCGGGAAAAACATCATTTTCCGATAAGGGCTCTGCGATGGTCTGCCCTTCGGCTATGCTGCCCCTCACCTCGTAAATAATTTCCTCGATAACCACGTTCCCGGCCGTTTTGGCAACGATCTCCAGAGAATCCAAAATAGGAACACCGCTGGACATCATGGTCCCCAGGGTTCGTGTAAACCTCGCAACGGCCGTCTTCTTGAGAAGGTCGCCGAATACGGGCAATTTCAGGGAAAGTGTGTCGGTAAGCTTTCTGCCTGATTTGGAATTCCTGTATTTTTTAAAGGCAAAAGCAATGGCTATAATAGCTATGATTATCCAGTGAATATTACCTTTCATAAAATCACTCATGCCTACCACGATTTGGGTAGGCACAGGCAGAGCCTGCCCGAAACTGGCAAACATGTCCTGAAAAACAGGAATAACAAATATAAGGATAACAGCTATAACAATTAAGGCGATAGCAATAACTACAATGGGATAGGTCAACGCACCCTTTATTTTGGATTTCAGGTCTTCGGCCTTTTCTATGAATGTTGCCAAACGCTGGAGAATAGTATCCAGAATACCGCCTACCTCTCCGGCAGCTATTAGGTTTACAAACAGGCTATCAAAAACCTTGGGATGCTTTTTCATAGCCTCGGCAAGGGTGGATCCGCCTTCCACATCCTTGGTCAATTGTTTTAAAACATTCCTGAAGGTGGGGTTCTCAGCCTGATCTGCCAGTATGTTGAGCCCCTGAACCAAAGGGAGCCCTGCATCTATCATGGTTGAAAACTGTCTTGTGAAAATAACGATATCCCTGTTTGTAACCTTAGGCTGCATAAAGGCTATACCTGCAAACAAGTCCTTTGGTTTCGGTTTTAACTTCAAAATTTTGAGGTTCCGCTTCCTAAGCTGCGTCTGTGCTATTTTTTCCGATGCGGCCTCAATTTCACCTTTTAGTTTTCTACCCTTTTTGGTTTCAGCTACCCATTGATACATTTGGACCATATCTGATTCTCCTCCGGTCTATTGCTAAAACAACTAATTGTCAGAAGGGCTTCCCAAACATTGGTTACCAAGATCAAAAGAAACTAATTAATATTAATAAAATAAATAAATTATGTCAAATTTTCTCACACTTTATGTCCGTCTGTCAAGATAATAGGTTCCCCCTGTCACCAGGCGATCAATCTAGAAGTCCGTAGTACCGCTTAATCTCGGTTCACCCGGTTAATGAGTTACGTGAAACATAAGAATTTTATCCTTGACAACCAATCTATAAATAGTAATAAACTACTGGCCCTCGGAAATGAAGCTCCCCACCGCAAGCGGTGGGGTATCAAGCGGAATTGCGCCATAGCCAACCCGCCTTTCCATCCTCCGTAGCCCGTCCTCCGCAGTGGCCTGCTACGGAGGATGGACAGGCCACTGCGGAGGACGGGCGCTCTCTAACGAGCTTCGGCGCCGTTCACCCCGCCATCTTGTCTAGCCGTAGCCTTCGGCGAAGGCTGATCATCCCTGCGGCAAGCCGCAGGGTATTCTGGCGAAGGCAAATAAAGAAAAAGATTAAGGAGGATCTTATCGTGATCGAAATTACTGCCCCTATGGGAGGAAAAGTGTTAGACGTAAAGGTAAAACCTGGTGATACCGTAAACGAAGATGATGAAGTATTGATCATTGAGGCCATGAAAATGGAATTACCTATTGTAGCCACAGGATCGGGAACAGTTAAAGAGGTTAAATGCAATAAGGGTGATACAGTAGAGGCCGATGCCGTGCTGGTCGTCTTGGAGTAAAAGAAAAGGCCTGTGTGCTGCCCGTTTCGGGGACCAATCACCGACAGAATAATATTAACAAAACACTAAAAAGCCCTTCCTCCTTGAGGAAAGGGCTTCTTAGGTATAATAACCCCTAACTTCCATCTTTCTTTACGTCCATCTTTGCTATTGCCCTTGAAATAAAGGCGCCGGAAATCTTCAACCCCAGAAAAAGCAAGAGGAGAACCACAAACACACCTACGTACCTCAGGATAAGTGTACCTATTATCCAGGTCCAGCTGTCCTTTGTAATAACTACCTCTGTCCCTTCTTTGCCTTCCTTTGATATTGTCACCGAATGCCATTCCCTGTTGCCGTCATCCTCAATATAAGTGGCATCTTTCCAATCACGGAATTTAATGTCTTCTTCTTCCCTCAGGGCCTCCCTGTAAAACGCTAGGGCATCATCATGAGTCAGATCGGATAGAATCTCCAGACGTGTCTCCGTCTTCTGGATGGTCCTTATGTGCGGGACCACCGGAGCCCCCAGAAAGTCCTCGCCTATCGTAACGGCCGGAAATAACATCAGAAATAGAGCTGGCATTAGGATAGTATGATTCTTCATTTTTTTACCCTTAATCAAACATGGCAATGAACATGCCGGCGGCGGCGGCAGAACCTATAACTCCTGCCAGATTCGGACCCACCGCATGCATTAATAGGTGATTATTCTTGTCATACCTTAGTCCTTGAATCTGTGAAACCCGGGATGCCATAGGCACCGCTGAAACCCCGGCAGATCCTATAAGAGGGTTAATCTTTTCCTTAAGAAACAGATTCATGATCTTTACGGTCAGGATACCCCCGGCCGTACAGACCCCGAAATCAATGAGACCCAAGCTGAAAATAAACAGCGGCTTCCAGCTAAGAAAGCTGTCCGCATGCATAGTAGCTCCCACCGAGATCCCCAGGAATATTGTCACGATATTCATCAGCGCCCCCTGGGCTGTTTCAGTCAGTCTTTCCACAACGCCGCTCTCCTTCATCAGATTGCCGAGCATGAACATCCCCATGAGAGGTATAACGGACGGCACAAGAAGGGCGATAATGCCCACCGTCACCAGTGGGAAAAGGATCTTTTCCCGTTTTGAAACCGGCCTCAATTGTCTCATACGAATTCTTTTTTCACTTTTGGTCGTCATTAATCGCATTATACCCGGCTGTATCAGGGGCACCATAGCCATGTACGAATAGGCCGCGATGGCGTTCGGACCAAGCAACTGCGGGGCAAGGTGCTGAGTGAGGTATATGGTCGTAGGACCATCCGCACCTCCGATAATACCCACCGAGGCCGCTTCCTTAAGGGTAAACCCGGCCAGTACCGTGCCGGTGAAAGTAATAAAGACACCCAGCTGGGCGCCTGCTCCTATAAGGAGCGTTTTCGGATTGGCAATAAGCGGACCGAAATCGGTCATGGCCCCCAGACCCAGAAAAATGATGCAGGGGATAATCTCCCACTCCAGTCCGTAGTGATAAAACACCTCAATAAGCTGGGCATGGCCGTCGCTATAACCCATCAAGGGAACAAGAGGAAAATTCACTATAAAGATACCGAAACCGATAGGCAGGAGCAGCAAAGGTTCATATTTTTTGGCAATAGCAAGGTACATGAAAAGGGAGCCCACACCCCACATGATTATAAGTTTCCATTGAAAATTGAAAACCCCCGTGGTGTGCAAAATTCCTCGAAACAGATCCGTAATTTCATATATGTTCATGGCTTTCTACTCTTTTCATATATAGATAATATACACATATATTTTAGATTTATATGAGTATTTGGGGGTCTACCAATCTCTTTTGCTAACAGAAAAACCACCAGGATTCATGGCCTTTTTAGAACATCATTCAATTCAATGCAAGAAGATTTTTTTATTCAAGGGTTGAACACTCAAAATTCCTCCTAAAAGCCAAAGAGCCTGGGGATAAAGGCCAAGGCCCGCAGAAAATAAAGTTCATCCGGTCAATGATTACCTAAAGAACCAAAAGATTCAACCTTATTATAAGTACCTTAATGGCCAATGGGGTTCTCTTTTAAGCGACGAAAACATTAACAGCATGCTAACTACGTAAGGTGCCACCCAGGCGGGCGGAATACTCATGAGATAATAGAAAATTCTCGATTTCGGCGAAGTCTGGAAAACGATACCCGCCCGCCTCGTCTTGTTTTGTGCGAAGTCAGTGCACATAAACAAGTTCGCCGCTTAAAAGAGAGCCCCATAGGCCATACAAAGCAAAATATCATGGCGTGAGGTCACGGCTGTTCTTGGAAAGACGACATCTCAAAAAGAATTCCACCCAAGGCCTGCAGTGGGCTTATTTTCAAGGGTTTGCTCCACCAGAACCCCTGGCAGAATATGCCGTTGCCACCAGGAAAAGGTTTGCCAAACCCTTGAAAATAAGACCACGTCCACAGAATACTATAGATGTCGCCTTGAAAACAACCGCCGTGACCGGATATTACCCATACCTTTATCCACTAATCATATTTTTTGGTTGATCCGCTTAATTATTACGTAAATAAGTAAAAGATTGATAATGTTCAAAACTATATGTGAGGAACTATGAGAAGGGCCGTCGCTCAGTAGACAATCACTTGATATTGGCTCCGGCCGAGTCAAAATCCACCATCAAACTTGCAGATAATTCATATTAGCACAGGGTTTTGGTATAACCCTGGCCACCATATAGATGTTAGATGCAAGGCGCCAAGGAGCGACGAGTGAGGCGTATATGGAATACGCCGCAGGGAGGAGCGACCACAGGCAACACAGCAGATGACATCTAGATGGTGGATCAGGGTCGAGTATTTTTGATTGACAGACAAGCATATTATTATTAAATCCTGTTAACAGCCAATTGTGTCCGGTTAGCTTTCAACATTATTAATTCATCGCATACATGTCCGGCGGAGATCCTTTTAAACCACCTTAATCCCATATAAGGAAGGAGATAATATAATGGAAAAAGGCGCGTCAAATAGCCAACAATTTCCCATAGATGATTTGTGCGTAAACACTATCCGCACACTCGCCATAGACGCCATTCAAAAGGCAAAATCCGGCCATCCCGGCGCGCCGATGGGGCTTGCTGCTGCCGCCTATGCCTTGTGGGTCCATATCCTGAAACATAACCCCCGCAACCCTCAATGGGACGACAGGGATCGTTTTATCCTCTCATGCGGCCATGCTTCTATGCTCCTTTACAGCCTCTTGTATCTTACCGGCTATGATCTCTCCTTAGATGACATAAAGGATTTCCGCCAGTGGGACAGCAAAACTCCGGGGCACCCGGAATTCGGATGCGCCCAGGGCGTGGAAACCACCACGGGACCCCTGGGGCAAGGATTCGCAAACGCGGTTGGCATGGCACTCGCTGAACGACACCTCGCCGCGGTCTTTAACCGTCCAGGCCATGAGATAGTGGACCATTTTACATATGTGATATGCGGTGATGGAGATCTCATGGAAGGGATAACCTCCGAGGCCGCGTCTTTTGCCGGACACCTGGGCCTGGGAAAGATCATATGTATCTATGACGATAACGGAATTACCATAGAAGGGAAGACAGAAATTGCCTTCAACGAGGATGTCGCCATGAGATTTAGGTCGTACGACTGGCATGTCCTGAAGATAGACGAAGGAAACGATATAGGAGCAATCATCGAGGCGATAAAAGCGGCCAAGAATGAAACTGAGAGGCCCTCTCTGATAATCCTGCGGACCCATATAGCTTGCGGCAGCCCAAACAAGCAGGATTCGTGTGATGCCCACGGAGCGCCCCTTGGTGAAGAGGAGGTAGTCAACACTAAAAAGAACCTCGGATGGCCCGAAGATAAAAGATTCTACGTGCCTGAAAAAGCCCTGACAGTCTTCAGGAAATGTATTGAAAAGGGTGCGGATGAGGAATCCAGGTGGCTGGAAAGATTTTCCTCCCTTCAAAAAAAATACCCTGACCTCGCTAAAAGATGGCTAGACGCAACACAAGGGAAACGGAGAAAGGAGTGGAAGGTGGAATTGCCGGCCTTTTCCGATTTCGATAGCCCCTTAGCTACGCGTGCGGCATCAGGCAGGATCCTTAACACGATCGCTGAAAAGCTGCCCCAGCTTATAGGCGGCTCCGCAGACCTGGCGCCGTCCAATAATACCATTATTAAATCCTCACACGACTTTCAGAAAAACTCCTATGACGGCAGGAACATCCGTTTCGGAGTTCGGGAACATGCAATGGGAGGGATATTATCTGGGATCGCCCTTCATAAAGGCCTGATACCGTATGGCGGCACATTCCTTGTCTTTTCCGATTACATGAAGCCCTCAATTAGGCTGGCCAGCATGATGGGGCTGCATGTAATATATGTCTTTACCCATGATAGTATTGCGGTGGGTGAAGACGGCCCCACACATCAGCCTGTTGAGCAACTGGCCGCTTTGAGGGCGATACCTGGTCTGGTTGTCATTAGACCAGCGGATGCGTCTGAAACCACTGAGGCATGGAGGCAGGCCGTCCTGTCTTACGAACAACCTGTGGCTCTCATACTGAGCAGGCAGAAACTGCCGGTGATCGACAGGAACCTCTATGGGGCGGCAGAGGGTCTGGCAAAGGGCGGGTATATCCTTGCCGATTCCGAAGCCAAACCTGATATAATCCTGATTGCCACAGGCTCTGAGGTGCATATTGCTCTGGAAGCCTCAAAAAAACTTACTGAAAAGGGGATCGCAGTGAGGGTGGTCAGTATGCCCAGCCTGGAACTTTTTGAAAGGAATCCCCGGGAATACAAGGATAAGGTCCTATTGCCTGAAGTAAGGTTACGTCTTATTATAGAAGCCGGCCTGCCCATGGGGTGGGAGCGATACGCCGGGGAAAAAGGCTCAATAATAGGCATTTCAAGTTTCGGCGCCTCCGCGCCTGGTGGAATAATGATGGAAAAATACGGGTTCACACCCGAGAATATTGTCCAGAGGGCGATGGAAATGCTGGGGCAGTGAGCAAAGCCAATTAGCTCATAGCTGACAGCTCGCAGGGCAGAGCGCATGGCGCATAGAGCAAAGAGCATGGAGATGAAAGCTTGTTAGGCTGAAGCATGTTAGTCTGAAGCCTGAGAACTAAAAGCCTACAGTCTAATAATCTAAAGCCTTACAACTGTAGGCGCCTTCGAATCCTTGACCCCGGATCATCGATCAATTGAACACCTTCGTCTATAAGACGAGGGACTCTAATATCTGTTAATTGAAATTAAATTGTTCGTCATAGCGGACTTGCCCGCCCTGGTGCGACTTGTGGGTAAATGAAAATTGTATTTTATTATATATACGCAACATTAAAACGAACGTTCTTTAGTTACGGTCTGGGCCAGGGATCCGGTATCCAGAAGATAAAAAATCAAACGACTGGATTCCGGCCATTCGACAAGCCATTCGGCAGGCTCATGGTCCAGAGCGAAGTCGAGGGACTCATGGTCCTGAGTTTATCGAAGGACTTCCGCCGGAATGACAGTTGAGATGGTTTCCCCGTCTATGCCGGAAATGACAAGTCGCTCTACAACAATCAATAACTTGTTTCGGTTGAAGGTGAGGGGTTTTAACCATCCCCGATAGGAACGCTAATTCAGAGATGATTCAATAATATGGACCTATGACACAGATACTTATAGGAACATCAGGTTATTATTATGACGACTGGAGGGGCGAGTTCTATCCCCAAGAGACCCTCAAAAAGGATTATATCGAGTATTACTCGCATAGGTTCAATGTCCTGGAATTAAACTCTTCCTACTACCGGATACCCGAGGCCCGCCAATCCAGGGAAATGATCAAAAGGTCATCCGGAAAAATGGAATTCGTTATTAAGGCCTCCCGCCAGCTGACCCATGAGATCTCAGATAATTCCATTACGGATTTTTTGCCCCTCTTCATCAAAGGCATTTCTCCTTTTATGGAAGAAGCCCTGTTAGGCGCCGTGCTTCTGCAATTCCCCCAGGGCTTTCATTATACCCCTTCCAACAGGCTTTATCTCAAATCTCTGATCGAGGCCATGTGTCCTGTCCCTGTATCAATCGAATTCCGCCAAAAAGAATGGTTAAAGGATTCCGTCTTTGAGACACTTCGCCAACTTGGAGCGGGTTTCGTGTGCGTGGATGAACCCTCTCTGCCGTCTCTTATCCCGCCTCTTGTCATAAATACATCGGATCAGGGTTACATACGTTTTCACGGCCGTAATAAGGCGAACTGGTACGGCACGGATTCCAGGATGAGGTATGATTATCTGTATTCTGAGGACGAATTGAAGAAATGGGTCCCAAAGATCCGGGATCTGGCGGATAAGACAAAAAAGGTCTTCGTCTTCTTTAACAATCACGCCAAGGCCCAGGCAGTGGAGCCCCGCCGACTGAAGTCGGCGGCTTTCTGCGAAGGCGGGTAACAAACGCAAGAATGCTTATTAATCTATTGGAGAATGTCCGGCCTTCTTCCCCTATTTAGCTCCTGTATTAGATTCATATTCCATGGTCTCCCGTTCTCATCCCGGAAAAGATTCGGCATCTTTCTTATTCTTGCCGATATTCGTATCCACCTCGATATTTTGCTTTTGACAGGAAAATCAAAGAAACAGGGCAAAATCTGGCAGGGTGTGGCAGGGAAAATGAAAGAGAAGGAGACTTCTTTGAGTGCTTTAATCTTAGGACATATAATTCCTATCAGGTATAAAATCTTAGGTTGGTAGTAAATTGTTCGTCACAGATTGACTGGCAGGCACGCTATTTTTCCATATGGAATAATTTCAAGGACATCCCCTATATATTAATCTTTTCCTTTCTCCTAATGCCTAGTCTCTTTACATATTCAGCGGGTTCTTCTGCGGATATATCCAGATTGGTCTCCTTATTGATAATCGTATAATTAATTGGCGAATGTATTTATCTTTTCTGAATTAAAGCCGTTTTCCTTTAACAACACCTGAGGGGAAAGATGATGTCCCTGAAGCTCGGCATTATGACCAATGACATTGCCGTTGTCTATGCCTGAGAAGGAACTCAAAGAGCGCTTGGATGTGCATGAATCGGCAATAGTGAGCATCCTCCAGCGCATAATGGACATTATTGATCCACCTAATTTACCGGGACCTCCGCACAAGACCATTGGATTTCAGATAAAGGAACCAGAGGCCTCTGTCTCCTGACCCCTCGACTCCCTGAACCCTTTACTTAACGTACATAAATCAAACGGAGACCTGACCCGTTCACTGTCAAAAATCTCTCTTTCTTCGTTAGTTTTGGCTTCCTTTTTGTTCCGATTCGTATTATCTTTTTCTTCATAAGTGGCTCCTCCTTTCTTAAATGTTTTTCTTTTTTTTTGTATTATATGGGGAGCCACTTCAAAATTTCAACTAATCCTAACACACCTTCAAAAACAAGCATAATCTTAATGAAAG
>CAYQNR010000025.1:0-36974 GCA_964418945.1 uncultured Desulfobacteraceae bacterium | reverse complement strand
CGGGTCTTCTTTTTGTTTCATCCGGTTAATGAATACGTAAAGAAGTAAAAGATTACGGAATGTCCCAATTTAGGGTAGTACGATTTTCCTTGACAATGGTTTAAATCTATGATTTACTGTCCCTAAATACGGTAGCAAAGAAAGGGGCATAATCATGGATATAGTTAAAATTTATGAACTTTTTCCCACCAATGATGGTTGCCGAGATCATTTAGAATCTGTTAGATGGGGCAATAAACCTAAATGCCCATACTGTAAATCTTCTAATTCTACCCCATTGCCGAAACAAAAACGGCATCACTGTAATAATTGTAATACTAGCTATAGCGTTACTGTTGGAACCATCTTTCATCATACTCATTTAGACCTTCAAAAATGGTTCTTGGCTATCTGCCTTATCCTTAATGCAAAGAAAGGAATAGCGGCTAGACAACTTGCTCGTGATCTCCATGTCAACAAGGATACTGCATGGCGTATTGATATGAAAATCCGTCAAGCCATGATGGAACGTGAACAGCGTGAAATACTAACCGGCCTTGTCGAAATGGATGAAACATATATAGGGGGTAAGCCTCGTAAAGGCTTTGGCCCCAATAAAAAGGGTCGTGGTACTAAGAAAACCCCTGTTGTTGGCATGGTTGAGCGTAATGGCAATGTTAAAGCTAAGGTTATTAAAAATCGTAAGTTAGATAGTAAAAGCCTTAGTTCTCTTGTTCGCAGAAATATTGATATAGAAAACTCCACCTTATTTACAGATCAATTTGGTGGGTATTTTGGAATCAAAAAAATTATGCCTCATAAGGTTATAGATCATGCCCAATGGTACGTTGATGGTGATATTCATACAAACACTATCGAATCATTTTGGGCCTTGCTTAAACGAGGTATCATCGGACAATATCATAAAGTTAGCCTCAGATACCTTTCTAAATATATAGATGAATTCGCTTATAAATGGAATCATCGTAAAGCAGATAATGACACTTTATTCTTTTCAACACTTCAAAGAGCAGTGGGAGGTATAAAATGAGAAAAAAAGTCCCTAAGGCCATTTATGGTGCACCAGACAGACCACTTAGAATTGGTAGTGACATAGAGATTCCTTGTTATGTTATCGAGGATAATAAGCGTGTTCTGGTAATGACGGGTATGATCAAAGCCCTTGATATGAAACCAGGTACAGCCGCCAAAAAAGAAGTCGGTGATCGAATTACTAAATTTATATCAACAAAAGGTATTAAACCAAGGATTTCCGATAGCTTAACGGATATGATCAAAAATCCGATCAAGTTCAAGCCCCCACATGGTGGAATTGCATATGGATATGAAGCAACCATTTTGGCTGACATATGTGAAGCAGTTCTTGTCGCCCGAAAAGAAGGTAAATTACATTGGCAACAAGAACACATTGCTACACGGTGCGAAATTCTGGTTCGTGGTTTCGCTCGTGTTGGTATTATCGCCTTGGTAGATGAAGCAACAGGCTATCAATATGAAAGAGATCGTGATGAACTAAATAAAATTCTTGAAGCATATATAGCTAAAGAACTACTCCCCTGGACAAAGCGTTTTCCTGATGAGTTTTATAGGCAACTTTTTAGGCTCCGTGGTTGGCAATATAGCCCCTTCTCCGTTAAACGCCCTCAGTATGTGGGCAGATTAACAAATGAACTTGTTTATGAGAAATTACCTAACGGTGTGCTTGATGAACTCCGTAACAAAAACCCAAAAACCCCAAAGGGATACCGAAAACATAGACATCATCAATTCTTAACTGAAAACATAGGTAATCCACATTTAGAAAGACATATAGCCTCAGTAACAACGCTTATGAGGGCAGCAGCTAATTGGAGAAATTTTAAAAGCCTATTCCAAAGGGCATTTAGTAAGGATGCACACGAACAGCTTGAAATGCCGTTTATGGAAGACTCTAAAACCTAATCTATATTCAATTTTCAAAGAACATACCCCATCTAATTAAAAACGGGGTTTATACTTGATATTACACAATATTTATTATAAAATATTTGTGCCTGGGTACGTAACGGCATTTCTTTCTTGTAGTTTTTCTGGTGAGCCATGCAAAGCACACGTGGCAACAACCAGTTAGCCACGTAGAAAGGAGATTCTTTATGGCAGGTAGTTGTAAACAACGACTTGTTCGTAAAGGGAACAAGCCGGGGCCTAAATCTGTAAGAGTCAAATCTTATAAGAGAACTAGGCCGGTCAATCCACGTTGTGGCTAATAGCCCAATGTGATTGATAGCGTACCCAGGCACTTTCTTTTTAATTTCTTCCATTTTAAATGTCAATACCCCTATCTTTTCAGGTGGGGTTTTTTATTGCTATTATCAAAAAAAAGTTGATATTATTAAGCCTATTACTGTTCCAGCAATAAATGTGCTACTTAAACCAATAATTAATCTAATTCCCGATATTTTATATAAAGCTAACATATGTTAGATGTTATCTCCAGATTTTCAGATTTTTCTTGGTGGGTTAGAGGAATCGCCGTTATATGGGTGGCATCAACGGTTGCACTCATATTAATTGAACTATTTATTAAGCCTATATCTACAAAAGAAACACCCAAAGAACAATTCACCCAAACGCTTACAGATCAAAGCCCCACAAAACTTTCTGATAAAGATATTGAAAAAATAGTAAATAAATTATCAGATAAACTAAAACCACTGTTACAAAAAGAATATCCCCTAGGTACTGTACATTATGGGGTTTACAATCAAAAAATTGTTAAACCTCATAATCCTATTAATGGCAACCTATACGTTAATTGGGAAAACGCCAGCGTAACAGAGCCCACAGATAACAGAATAAGTATAACAATCCCATACATAAAATATAAGGACCTAAATACTGTTTTTATAAATACGACGTTCATACTTCCCAAAAAAAGAGGCGCAAAATTTGATAAAATAAAAATGGGTAAACATCGGCTCATTGTTGAATTAATTGATATCGTTAATGATGTCGCAATTATAGGAATTGGTTTAAAAAAAGACCTACCTTAAACTAGGACATTCCGAAAGATTAAACCTTATCCGCCTTCGCAGAAGACCACCTGCTTGAATGCGCAAATGATTGCTTGCTACGGCGCGATGTCGCCCCCAGTTTAGGCGGATAACGCGTCGTAGCCGGAGGCGCCCGTCCTCCGCAGTAGCCTGTCCATCCTCCGTAGCAGGCCACTGCGGAGGACGGGCTACGGAGGATGGAAAGACGGGTATTTTAATGGGACCACGGGTTTACCCGTGAGGCTCCATTATAAGTACCTTAATGGACCAAAATATTTAGATATCATTTCGAAAAGCATCAAGACCTGAGGTCACGGCTGTTCTTGGAAAGACGACATCTCAAAAGAAATTCCACCCAAGCCCTGCAGTGGTCTTGTTTTCAAGGGTTTGCTCCACCAGAAGCCCTGGCAGAATATGCCATTGCCACCAGGAAAAGGTTTGCCAAACCCTTGAAAATAAGACCACGTCCACGGAATGCTATAGATGTCGTCTTGAAAAGAACCGCCGTGACCGGAGTACTTATGAGATAACAGAAAATTCTGGAGTCCGGCCAAGTCTGGAAAAGGCTACCCGCCCGCCTCGTCTTGTTTTGTGCAGGGTCATAGCACATAAACGAGTTCGCCGCTTAAAAGAGAACCCCATGGGAAATATAGTGCAAAATAGTCAGATATCATTAACTAGCGTACTCATTAACCGGATAAACCTCTTTTTTCCTGTTTGATATGAGGGATAAGAACTAATTTTAGAAGAAGAAGATCATGGTCTTGTAATGGGACACCACTGCTTTGCCCTGAATGTGGGCGGTATGGGCTCCCCCGCGGAGAGCGGCCGTAATGTCATCATGATGGGGATCTGGGTTGGACTGTTGATCTGGCCATCTAAAATCTCATCGGATCCCCGGAGGGTGTTCTTGAGACAGCCAGAGGAGCTAACTCTACAAACTCAGAGACCTCTCAGTCTCTCCTGGGTTTCCTGCTTCTTTTTGCATGCGAGGCACACGGTGGTTACGGGCCGGGCGTTTAATCGCTGATCGGATATCTTCTCCCCGCACTCTTCACAAAAGCCGTAGGTGCCGTCCTTGATACGCTCAAGGGCGTCCTTTATCTTGGCGATCAATTTGCTGTCCCTTTCTTTCATATGGATGTTCAGATCCATATCCGCTTCCAGTGTGGCCTGATCGGTAAAATCGGGGGACTGGCCGGATCCTTCCACAAAGGTGCTCATGGGTTGTTCAAGGTCTTTTTTCAACAGGGTTTGCAGGTGTTCGTTCAGCAATTTCTCGAAATACTTTTTATTCCTGGACGCAGGCATGGTACCATCCCTCAAAAACAATAAATAATCAACCGATTGATATTATTGAAACTAGGGTGAAAGAACATAATCGTTCGCTAAAGGATTGTCAAGTCCTTATCACCAACCAACCTATCCTCCGTAGCGGTGCCTTTAATAATTGCTTGTCATTTTTCATTGTATTCTGTAATCTTTAACCAAATTGAAGGACATATCCGCCGGGGAAATTAATTATTACCAACTGGGAAACAAAAAGAAATGAGCCAGAAGATTCACCAGATGCAGATTACCTTCATCCCTGTTCAGGATCGGTTGATGTTCCGACTGCGAACTACTGCCGGGATAGAATTCAAATTATGGTTCACTCGCCGCTACGTTAAATTGCTCTGGCAGGCCCTTCAGAAGATGCTTAACAACACTCAACCGACTACTATCGCTGACTCCCATACCAGACAGGCTATAATGTCATTGGAACATGAAGAGGTCTTGTCGCGGGTGGATTTCCAGACGAAATACATAGAAGAGCCTGGAATCAGCCGGCCTCTGGGCGAGCAACCAGTCCTTGTATCCAAGATTCAGATCAAACCCGGAGCTGATAATACCCAGGTGCTGTGCCTTCATCCTGAGCAGGGCCAGGGGTTGGAACTCGTATTTGATTCCACGCTATTACATTCTTTTTGCAAACTGCTGGAGGAAGGCGTACAAAAGGCGGATTGGCGTCTGGAATGCAGGATCTTCGACAATACAATCCCTGTGAGCCGGACTGCCCATTAACACTATTATTTCATGGAACGACAATATGAAGAGATTTTTGATCTGTTTTATTCCCTTGCTGATCTTTTCTTCCCCTAGTGACGTGAAAGGGGAAACAACCATAGATAGACAGGTTAAAAGAATAATAAGAGAAAGAGATCCAAATGATACAAAGGTTTTCAAGATTGAGAGATGGGTGAGAGATAATATCCGGTTTTACAGTGATAATAAGCAGTTTAACATGGATGAGCGCTGGACGATGCCCACGGAAACCTTCCAGAGAAGGAAAGGGGATTGTGAAGACGGGGCGATTCTTATCATGTGTTTTGCCGTGAGCGCCGGTGTGCCCGGTGATAGGGTCAGGGTCTATGCACCGGTTGTGACTTCTGAAGGGATGCATGCCAGTGTTGCTTATAAAAGAGAATCCGATAATCAATGGGTATGGGTGGAATGGACCTTAAATAAGGCGCACAGCCTTGGTGATATTGCCAAGAGGCCTGTAATGAAGGATGTCGGTATTGTACCCCTGGGCTCTTTCCTTGAAGTAACCAGTTTTAACCCCTTCCATATGAGATGGCTCCTGGACGAGGAGTGGGAAAAGACCTCGCAAGAGCTCTTAGGGAATATTATGGAAACCGGTAAGTGACCCCCCTGATCCTGTCAACTCACAATGCATAATCACTCGCCTTCGCTAGGATGCCCCGTGCGTAAGCGCGGGGAGCTTCACTTGCCGGTGGGCAGTTATGTCTGTGAATTAAGCCTTTTCTCCCAGTCGAACTCCGGTCTGGTCACCGAATGTTCCAGGCGCTGGATCCTGCGTTCGAGGTTCTCGTATCGTCTCCTGATGCGATCGGTTGCCATTTCTCTGGAACGTACGTAGCTGTCATAGAACTCTCTTTCATCCATGTTTTCCAGGGGTATTATGGGCTCGGGCTTCATCAAAAAGGCGGCTACAAAATAGATCACCGCGGTCGGCCAGAACCCCGTAAGGAAGAAGAGGACAACGGTTATAAAGCGTACCCAGAACAGGGAAAAATCAAAATACTCCGCTATTCCCTTGCACACCCCAAATATCGCCCCATCCCTGGATCGATAAAAGCCCCGCCGGGCCGGGCTATCAAACCGATCTTCTGTAAAAGAATGATTACCTCTGCGGCTATGAGATCTAAAGCTTCCGGGTCTGTTCATCACTGTGTCTTTCCTTCCTGTGCTTTTCTCTTTCAATAAGGATAGTCTCAAGGGCCTCCACACGCTCTTCCATTCTGGTCAGCCCCTGATAGATCTCCTGGATAATCCTGGTCTCATCTGCGCGGGCCCTGGGGTCCTTGGGAGAGGACCCTCCTTTGATAATCTTTATCCCCAGCAAGGTGGTTCCTGCGATAATGATCAGGGGCAGGGCTATGACAATAAAGACTATTATAACTCCTACTACACCTCCCATTGCTCCCATTTCTCCGCATACCTCACGATTTTATTTATCCGTTTCTTCTTTTTAGATATTATGGTGATCAATGTCCAGAAGAATTATTGGTGTCACCCTCTCCAGAAACATATGAGGACTTGATGTCCTGCAGTTCCTTCTCAATATCCTCATCAGTGGAAATGTTGTCCAGATCCTCTTTCAGTGTCGGTCGCGAGCCAAAATTGACCAGCTCCGCCTCAGCCTCCATCCGTTCAATGCGGTTTTCAAATTCGTCGAACTTGAGTAACGCCTCAGTGCTTCCCACCCTGCGGATATCTTCCTGGGCCCTCCTTTTGCCGTTCGCGTGGATGTGACGCTGAACCAGGATACGCTGTTTTTCCCTGGCAGTCCCGAGCTTTTCCTCAAGTTGTCGGATATCGTTCTGGTAATCCTCAACAAGGCCGTTATGTTCCATGAGCTCCTTTTCAAGGGTTTCGGCCCTGTTCATGTGCTTTCGTTTTTCCAAAAGGGCCTCCCTGGCCAGATCATCACGGCCTTTACTCACTGCCAGCGGTGCCTTCTCATTCCAGTATTCAATACGGGCCCGCACCTCATCCAACTGGCGCTGGATCTTCTTCCTGCCGGCCATAACCCCGGCACAGGACGCCTTAATCTCAATCAGCGTATCCTCCATTTCTCTTATCATCAGCCGGATAAGCTTTTCAGGGTCTTCCGCCTTGTCAAGCATGGCATTTATGTTGGAACTGATTATGTCCCGAAACCTGGTGAAAATCCCCATCTTGTCTCCTCCTTGTGTAAGGTTCAGCAGATAAAGGAGCATAAATTATGCCAGAGGATTCTCAAACCAAAGAGGCCAAGATTATCAATAGGTTACTCTATTGACATGCATCCAGATATATGGTAATTATTGCCATTAATTAGGATTTTAAACCTATTATTGGTATTTATTCGCCTCCGCCAGAATACCCTGTGGCTTGCCACAGGGATGAATGGCGTGGCGAACCGCGCCGTAGCTCAGAGAGCGCCCGTCCTCCGCAGTAGCCTGCTACGGAGGATGGAAAGGCGGGTGGCTTCGGCGCAATTCCGCTTGATACCCCGCCGCCTGCGGCGGGGAGCTTCATTGTTACGAGAGGATTGTATGATCATGGAAAAACAGCCCCTAAACACAGCCACCCCCTTGAAGACCACAGAGGCATTGGGACAATCCGATATATTCCTGGACTTCCAGGAAAGGCTGGCCAGGGCAGCGGCGATTGAGCGGCCCGTGCTCATCCTGGGGGAGCGAGGCACGGGAAAAGAACTGGCCGCATCCAGACTGCATTTTCTATCAACCAGATGGCAGGGACCTTTGGTTGCACTTAATTGTGCCGCGCTTAACCCTTCCCTCATAGAATCGGAGCTGTTCGGTTATGAAAAAGGGGCTTTTACAGGCGCGGATCAACGAAGGACGGGAAGATTCGAGGCCGCGGACAGCGGGACCCTGTTTCTTGATGAGATTGGCAATATCCCGGTCGAGGTGCAGGAGAAGATACTGCGGGTTGTGGAATATGGGACCTTTGAGCGAGTAGGAAGCCCGGCAGGTATTGAGGTGGATGTGCGCATCATAGCGGCTACTAATGCCGACCTGATGGAGCTAACATCCAGGGGCCGGTTTAAACAGGATCTGCTGGACAGGATCTCATTTGAAGTCCTGTTTGTGCCGCCTCTCAGGGAACGAAAAGAGGACATCATGTTGCTGGCCGACCATTTCGCGGCAAGAATGTCCTTTGAACTGGGCAGAGAAGAGATACCCTGGTTTACCAGGGAGGCTGTTGAGGCCCTTGAAAACCATACATGGCCCGGCAATGTGCGTGAGCTGAAAAACGTGGTAGAACGCGCAGTCTATCGATCTCAATCCGCGAGGATCTCGGAGATTGTATTTGATCCCTTTTCTTACCCTTTTGGGGTGGGGAAAAAGGTGGAGACGGAGGATTACAGGCCCGAAGCCCCCAGCTCTTTTGATGATCTGATGGGCAAACCCCTTCCCGAGGCATTGAAAGAACTGAAGATCCGGCTCATGAGCAGGGCCCTGAAGGAGACAAAATACAACCAGAGGAACGCTGCCAAAAGATTGGGGCTTACATATCACCAGTTTCGGGGTCTATACCGCAAGTTTCATAAAGAAATGAAATAAGCCTTTATTGACATCACTTACTTTTTGTTTGATCATTTACATATTAGAGCCCTTCGAATATAATAAACACAACTGTTGTTTATTCTATTCTACTGCAAATACAGGGCAATTCTTGTGCTGAATATATAAATACCTAATATTCCTATATATCTAAAGATCCGACAGCTTAATTAAATTTATATATGCTCAAATAGGTATGCACAAGTTCACCGCATTTTGTACAATTCGATTCTATTTGCTTGGCTTTATAAACTGTTTCTTAACCTTTATTATGGTACTATGCGGCGACTGTTAATATGGTACTATGTTGCCGCCGCCTAATACCTGTTAGGAGTCATAAATTATATGGGGCTTAAAGTTCTAGCTGCCTTCACAAAAATACATGAAGCCTACTTTGCGAAGAATCAACTTGAAATGGAGGGAATACAATCATTTATTTTCGATGAATACATCATTGGCGTACACCCCTTTTATTCAAATGCTGTAGGTGGTGTCAAACTGGTAGTGCCTGAAAGTGAATTTGAAAAAGCTGAAGTAATCATCAAGGACTACTTAGAAGAACAACGAGAATATTTGGAATTAGTAAGTCACCAGTGCCCTAATTGCAATTCTACAAATATCCGCAGAAAATCAGTTTTCCACATAGTTCTTAACATAGTATTCATCTTTATTTTTGGGATTCTTTGGGTGATTTTTTACAGAAAAAACAAATGCAATGAATGCGGGCACCGTCAAGCTTGGTAATATGCTCCTAACCTTTCACTTCACCTGTCCCTCACCGGCTGCGCCGGATCGGGCAGGTAAGTTTATCGTTGGCGGTATCCTTAAAAAAATTACTTGCAGAGGTTGACATTTACGCCCATAAGTTGTACAGTATAGCTGTACATAAAATGAGGAGGCAGATATGGCAATTCAAACAACCTATACTCATGCCCGGGCAAGCCTGGCTTCTTTAATCGATGAGGTAACTAAAAACCGAGAGGTGGTCATCATCCAACGACGTGGTAGTGAAGACGTCGCCATTATAGCAGCTGACGAGTTGGCTGGCATTCTCGAAACGGCACATTTGCTTCGTTCACCCACCAATGCAGAGCGACTCTTTACCGCACTTGATAAGGTGCGGAAAGGATCTGGCAAACCACAAACAATCGATGAGCTTCGTAGCGAGGTCGGTTTTGAGTAGGCGTTATGCGAAAACGCCCTGCACCACTAAGCAGCGACAAGCCGTATTTCAGCCAGAGTTTAGAGAGGATTTAAGGTGCTGGGTCGAGACGGATCGTCGGACAGCGCTTCGAATTTTCAAATTAATCGAGTCGGTGATGCGAGATCCGTTTCAGGGTATCGGTAAACCGGAGCCTTTGAAATTTCTCGGATCAGGTGTTCGGTCTCGCCGAATCACTCAAGAACACCGGTTGGTTTACGTCGTGGGGCATGGCAGAATCGATTTTGTCCAAGGCCGTTATCATTACTGATGGTCGTCTTTACCTTCCAGGCCGCCAACCTGTGCCAGGGCACCCGACCGGCGTTTCGCTGCGTTTCACGCCGGCGGGTGACTTTATCGTTGAGCCTGTCGAAAAGGTCTAAATCCGAGGTTTTATGGCCCGTAAGTGGGTGATTTTATTACATGCAAAACAGAGGAATTAACCATTTTTGGACTTATTCGACAAGCCCGTTATACATTTCTATTTGGTATATTGATTTTTGGGATTGGGTGTGAAAGATTATTTTTTAAGAAAAACCATTAATTATCAGCTTATCCATTGTTGAAAAGGAGAAGAAAAATGAATTCAAACGAGAAAGCTTACAGATCTTTTAATAGTACAGATCAGAAAAAAATTGACCGAAGAACATTCTTTGCACAAAGTGTCGGCTACACTTCTTTTTTGACGCTACTGGCATTTCCGGGGATAATAACCGAGGTATTGGCTGCAAAAGGAGAGAAATCAAAAGAAGAAATACTCAAGGAATTGGAAGCAAAGGCAGAGAAATTCATGCCGATGTATATGAGCTGTGCTCAACCCGCTTTTGCTGCACTAAATGAACAATTTGGACTAAAAGCTGATCGAATAATCCCTGCATTAATGCCATTTGCGGGAGGGGTTGCAGGGGAAGGAGAAACCTGTGGGGCTGTGTCCGGATCTTTGCTTGCCATAGGGTTTTATTTCGAACCAGTAAATCAAAAGGAAATGGGAAAAGCCGGTTCCTCCATGAAATATGCGAAACTATTTTTTGATAGGTTTACAAAAGAATTTGGCTCAACAAGATGCAAGGAGGTAATTAAGCATCAATGTGGGAGGTATTTGGATTTAAATAAACCGGAAGATCAAAAAGTGTTTATGGAGGCATCAAAGAAAACCGGAGGATGTCTGCATGTGGTAAAGAAGGCTGTCCTTATAGCCGGCGATATCATTTTAGAGAATTCTTAAATCGAATAATTCCCACAGGATTTGCTTTTTTTGGGGGGATACTGTGAAAAAGGCTGACACAATTATCCTAATTGTCTCATGTCTCATTATCATTGCAATATCTATCCCGTTGATATTAGAAAAGGTTAAACCCAATCGTGTTTATGGTTTCCGAACCCAAAAAACGCTATCCAATGAAATCATCTGGTATCAGGCAAACAAGTTTTTAGGTTATACCCTGTCGTCTCTTCGAAACTGGCTGTTATACATGGAGGCGTAGAAGCCATTGGCGGCCAGCAGGGCCTTATGATTACCTTTTTCCACTATGGCGCCGTCTTTGATTACAAGAATGATATCCGCGTTACGTATGGTGGAAAGGCGGTGGGCGATAATAAAACTGGTCCTCCCCTTCATAAGCCTTTCTATAGCCCGTTGGATAAGTATCTCCGTCATGGTGTCAACGGAACTGGTTGCCTCGTCAAGAATCAGAATCTTTGGGTCCGCCAGTACGGCCCTGGCAATGGTCAAGAGCTGCTTCTCGCCCTGTGAGACATTTCCCGCCTCTTCGTTTAATACCATGTCATAGCCCCCGGGCAGGTAATGGATAACATGATCCACATTGGCTATCTTGGCGGCATTGGTCACTTCCTCATCGGTCGCGTTATTTCTTCCGTATTGGATGTTTTCCCTGATAGTCCCGTTAAAGAGCCACGCATCCTGAAGGACCATCCCGAAATTGGCCCGCAGGTCCTTCCTGTCAAAGTTACGTATATCGATCCCGTCCAGCAGGATAGCTCCGCTGTTGACGTCATAGAAACGCATGAGCAGCTTGACCATGGTCGTCTTTCCCGCGCCGGTAGGCCCCACAATGGCGACCTTCTGCCCTTCTTTGATATCAGCAGAAAAATTGTTGATAATCATTCTTTCGGGAGAGTATCCAAAATTCACATCCTTGAATGTGATATTTCCGGCAACCTTTTCCGGCTTGACCGGATGTCTGACCTCCGCCTTCTCCTCTTCCTCTTCCAAGAACTCGAAGACACGCTCGGCCGCCGCGGCGGTTGCCTGCATTACATTTGCTATGTTTGCTGTCTGAGTTATGGGCATATTGAATATCCTGACATACTGGATAAATGCCTGTATGTCTCCCACCTGTATAGCCTTTATTATCGTCAGATAACCACCGAGGATGCAGATCGCCACGTAACCCAGATTTCCCACAAACATGGTGACAGGCATCATAAGGCTTGAAAGAAACTGCGACTTCCAGCCTGCTTTGTATAATTCCTCATTAAGCTCATCGAATCTGGCTATGGATTTCTTTTCTGCGTTAAAGGCCCTCATTACATTATGACCGGAATACATCTCTACCACATGTCCGTTAACACTCCCCAGGAACTCCCTCTGTGCGTGGTAGAATTTCTGGGATTTTTTTATAAGAAAGGATACCAGACTGAAAGATACGGGGAGCATCAGGAGAGCGACGAGGGTCATGGACACATTTATATATGTCATCATTATTATGATGCCCATAATGGTGGTTAGAGAGGTGACGATCTGAGAGAGTCCCTGATTCAGCGTATTGCTGATGGTGTCCACATCATTGGTAATGCGGCTTAAAATATCCCCGTAGCTCCTGGTGTCAAAATATTTAAGGGGAAGGCGGCTGATCTTTTCCGATATCTCCCTCCTCAATTCGTATGTGACCTTGACAGAGACAATACTCATCAAAAGCCCCTGTATATAATTGAAGACGGCGCTTATGACATAGAGGCACAGCAGTAACAGAACGATCCTTCCTATGTAAGGAAAATCTATGCCGGCCCCCTCGACATGGGTGATCTTTGCCATGACGCCTTCAAAGATCTTGGTGGTGACATCACCCATCAGCTTGGGGCCTACAATCATAAAGGCAGTCCCCAGGATGGAAAGGATAAACATAAAGGCAATGTAGAGACTGTAAGACCGCAGATACTTAATGAGCATTTTCATGGAAGACCTGAAATCCCTTGCCTTTTCGCCGAGCAATCCAACACCCATGGGACCTCCCGGTCCCCTGCCGAATGGGCCCGGTCCCATGGTTCCTTTCCGCCGATTATTCCCTTCTACAGGCAATTTACCGAACTGTTCATCGCTGCGGCGCAGATCTTCTCGTTCGTTCATTGCTGTAATTCCTCCTTTGACAACTGGGAAAGGGCCAGTTCTCTGTAGACCTCACAATCATCCATCAAGGACTTATGCCTGCCCATTCCGGCCATCCTTCCCTTATGGATAACCACAATCCGGTCAGCGTCCATGATAGTGCTTATCCTTTGCCCCACTATCATAACGGTGGACTTCCTGGTCTCCTTCTTCAAGGCCCTTCTCAAAACGGCCTCGGTTTTGAAATCTAGGGCGGAAAAGCTGTCGTCGAAGATATATATATGAGGTTTACTGGCAAGGGCTCGTGCGATGGAAAGTCTCTGCTGCTGGCCTCCTGAAAGGTTCATACCCCCCTGTGCTACGTCAGCGCTTAACCCAGATTCATTCTGACGGATAAACTCCATTGACTGGGATATCTCGGCCGCCTTTCGGATTTCATCTTCTGATATCTGCTCATGGGCATATTTGATATTGCTTTCTATTGTGCCGGAAAAGAGCATGGACCTTTGAGGCACGTAACCGATCTTTTCCCTGAGGTCATGCTGGGTCACATCACGGATATCGGTCCCGTCTATAACTATCCTGCCTTCCGTGACATCATAGAAACGCGGTATAAGGTTTACCAGGGTCGATTTACCGCTGCCTGTTCCGCCCACAATAGCTATGGTTTCTCCCGGGACTGCCGAAAAGGAGATGTTGCGAAGGACATATTCATCCGCTCCCGGATACTTAAAGGATACATCCTGAAACTCAAAATATCCCTGCCGTCGGGGATCGAATTTAACGGGTTTTTCCGGATCCTTGATCGAGGGTTCGGTTTCTATGACATCGGATATGCGCTGGGCTGAGACACCCGCCCGGGGCATCATCATGAATGTGATGGACACCATGAGGAATGACATTATCACGTGCATGGCATACTGCATGAAGGCCATCATGCTTCCGACCTGCATGGTCCCCAGGTCGACGCGGTGGGCGCCGAACCAGAGAACGGACAATATTACTCCGTTCATGATCAGCATCATCCCGGGCATCATGATCACCATTATACTGTTGATGAACAAGGTAACCCGGGCCAAATCCTTATTGGTATCGTCGAATTTAGCCTCCTGGTATTTCTGCGAGTTGAAGGCCCGGATCACCATGAGACCTGTGAGTATCTCGCGGGTGACCAAGTTCAGGCTGTCAATCAGTTTTTGTATTATCTTGAATCTGGGGATAGCCACATAAAACTCAATAGATATCAATAATATTATCATCACCACTCCCAGGGCGATGATCCATAGCATGGATACGTCCACGCTAAGTACCATTATTAAGGCTCCTATGCCCATCATCGGAGCATAGAAGACCATGCGGAGCATCATCACAAGGAACATCTGTATCTGCTCGATGTCGTTTGTGCTCCTGGTGATAAGGGAGGAGGTGGTGAATCTGTCGAACTCGATATTGGAAAAATGTTCCACCTGGCTGAAGACCCTGTGCCGCGTATCCCGAGCAAAACCCGAGGAGATACGTGCGGAGAAAAATCCCACGGTTATTGAACATGCGGCGCCCAGTAGCGCGAAAAGCAACATGGCTCCGCCTCTGGATAGGATATAACCTCTCTGCATCCGCCCGATTTTAAGTCCTATGGCCTCATATTCAGAGCCGATATAGTTGATGGCGGTTTGAGTTATTATTCCTTCCGGGACCTGTGAGACCTTTTCCTTTATTGTGTTTATCAGGGTGGCACGTTCCCCTGGAGGCAATTGAGCAAGATAGGCAAATGGATCGGTCTCATCCCGTTTACTTATTTGACCGTTGAATGATGAGATGCCCTTTTCTTCAATAGTGGATATAATCATAAGGGGGGTTATAAACATATTCTTTAATCTCTCAAGATCTGTTTTATCTCGGGTATCAAGGATATAAAGAGACACCTTGCTTAGTAGGGGATATCTTTTTACGTAGGTCTCATAATCTGTCGGGGAAAGTTTTTGCCTGTGGAGGAGGCGATAGCTTTTTTCAATAAATTCTCTGTCCGTCTCGTCAATGAAGCCTTCTATCCTGTTCATCATGCTTGAGCGTATCACCCCGGGAACAGCATCAGTTATGCCGTTTTGCTGGATACCTATGTTCACGATCTTGGAAAGATAATTTGGCAGGGCAAGGTCGGACATAACTTGAAAGAAAAGCAGGATAAAGATAAAAAAGATGCTCCAGGTAAAAGGTTTAAGAAATTTCATCAAATTAAACATCAGAACAATTTCCTCGAAAGGGTGTTTTGGTCAAGCGACTACATAAGATGGTACCTGTGATTATAATTGTCAATCGAAATATAAAGATCACATGTTAAGTATTGATCAACAGTTTGTGCCTGTTTAAGTGCTCAGGAAGGTTGCCATTGCCTTCCATGACGAAAGAATAACAGAAAGGAACAGGGCACATGACCAGCTCATAACGGCGATGAGCAGCCAGATCCTTGTTGAGGTGTAAAAGCTGTGAAAGGCGATTACCAGTGCGGCTGGTTTCCTATGCGGGGGCCCATTACTTCCAGGGTGTCAGAAACAACCACGAACACATTCGGGTCTATGTTCCGTGCCAGCCACTTAAGCCTGGGGATTTCCCTGAAGGTAGTAACGGTGTAAAGGATTTTCATCTCCTTTCCAGTGAAGCCTCCTCGGGCGTCAATGATGGTAACTCCTCTATGAATCTTCTCAATAATCTCTCCGGAGATCCTTTCCCACTCGGGAGAGACGATAAACACCGCCTTTCTCTGACTTAGGCCTGTCACTACAATATTAACAACAGAAGAGTTTACATAGACGTAGATTAATGTATAGAGGGCCCTCTCCAGGGAGAAAAGAATAGCGCCGCAAAGAAGGATGGCGGCGTTGAAGGCAATAATGGTTGTTCCTAGACGGACGGAGAACCGTTTAAGCAGGATTACCGAGAGAATATCCAGTCCTCCGGCCGAACCGAGTGACCTGAGAATGATCCCCGAACCTAAGCCCGTGATAATACCGGCCAGGATGGAGGCCAGTAACTTGTCGTTGACAGGTATGGTTAGTTGTGCCCATGCCAAGGCCCCTGAAAAGAAGAGCATACCGGCAATGCTATAAAGAAAGAAACGGCGGCCCACATACAGCCATCCGAGTGCAAAGACCGGGATATTGAATATAAAATAGAGCTGATATACCGAAAGTGAAGGGAACAGATAATGGATAACTAGAGATAACCCTGTAAATCCTGCCCCGAAGAATTCCTGTTTAATGAGTATTCCGTTTACGGAGATACAGCATATGACACTTCCCATTGCAATAAGAATGAGGTTCCAGATTATCTGTCTTGCGTGTGAGAGACCCGGTCTAAAGTACGGATAAGCCATTTTATTTCCTTGAGTGTTTGTCGATTCTTTGATTTACTTCGCCATTGTGGTTAGCAAATAGCCGTGATAGTTAACATTTTTAGGATATTAACACCATTGGAAAGTCTTTTGAAGCGCTTTTGTTGCGGTTAGACTCCGGGCAGGTGTTAATTCTTTTGAGACAGCCGAGAAGGGTCTAGCTTTGAATAATGGTTTTGATATAGTTCTGAAGTGTCTGTCTATCCCTATCACTCATCTCACCAAATTTGATGCCCATGCCTGGCGGATTCGCGCCTTTGGTTCCTTCCTTTTTATTCGCCCATGCAACGGAACATTTTATTTTGAGGGGATCGGAAATCCCGGGAAGTTGAAGCTTGAGTAATATTGTTTCACCTTTGGGAAGAGGCGTGGATGTCTTGATGAAAAGGCCGCCGCCGCTTATATTGCCTGTATATGCTTTAAGGAAACTGTTTTTATCAGGGTAGGATACGGACAGGCTTTTTGTGACTCGTTCCTCGGTCCTTGCTGAAAAATCTATCACCCTGTCGATCATTGTCTTAAACCTTCTTACGACGGTGACAAGGATCGATCTGAAATCCGACGAGAGTTTATTGAATTCCTGATCAAGGCTGTCCCGATCGATTATACCTGCGGTAACTTCTCCTACGGCCGTGGCTGTGGCAGTTCGCTTTATACCCCCGATAAAACTTAGTTCGCCGAAAACATCACCTTCTTTGAGTACTTCTAATACAAACTTTTTTTTGCCTATCATTTTAGAGATTTCTACGGAGCCTGAAAGTATCACATATACCCAGTCTCCGGGACTTTCCTCCCTAAAGATGATCTGCCCGTTAGAATAAGTCTCTTCCGAGGCCAAAGTAAACATGGAACGCCCCCTTGTCTAAGAATTACCCATGAATCTCAATATTGAATTATATGCAACAGTATAAAACTTCCGCAATTTTTGAATAAAATATAGCATAATTCGTTAAGGAAAGCTAATATATAATGAATAGTGTTTAATCTATGTCCAATATCAAGGGGATCTATCCGTGCATAGGATTGTGGTTTTGGAAAACAGGATACAGGAATATGCCTGGGGATCAAAGACATTTATTCCTGAACTTATAGGAAAGTCATCACCCGCAAGAAAACCCAAAGCTGAGATGTGGATGGGATCCCATCCCAGGGCCCCTTCCATGGTACTCCACGATGGTAACAGGATGTCTCTAGCGGAGTTTATCCACACGGACCCCCCGGGAATTCTGGGTAGAGGGACAGCTGAAAAATTCCACAATGAGTTGCCGTTTCTATTCAAAGTCATCGCAGCGGCAAGGCCTCTGTCCATACAGGCCCATCCCGGTAAAGAACAGGCAAAGACGGGTTTTTTGAGGGAGAATATGCATAAGATACCGTTAGACGCCCCTGAGAGGATCTACAGGGATGATAACCATAAACCTGAGCTCATATGCGCGTTAGAACCGTTCTGGGCCCTGAAGGGCTTCCGGAAGATTGAAGATATTCTTGAGATGACAGCGAATCTCGGCATTTCCGCAAAAAGGTCTTGGATCGACATATTAAGGAGTCGGCCGAATGAGAGAGGCCTGAAGGACTTTTTTATGGCCTTAATGGATATGGAGAAAGACAGGAAGCAGTATCTTCTCAAGGAGATAGCTGAGAGGATAGGGGGTCTTAGTGTTATATCTCCTGCATATGAATGGATATTAAGGCTCCACAGGGAGCACCCCGGTGATATAGGTGCCCTTTCGCCTCTTTTCCTGAATATCGTTCACCTGCAACCCGGCGAGGCCATGCATATACCTTCAAGAGAACTCCACTCCTACCTGGAGGGTTCAGGTCTGGAACTAATGGCCAATTCCGATAACGTAATCAGGAGTGGCCTCACAAACAAGCACATAGATATTAATGAACTTGTCAACATCCTGGATTTTAGGCCCCATCTCCCCGATATCCTCAGGCCCGAGCGCGGCGATTCTTTGGAGGATTATTACCCCGCCACAGCGGAGGAATTTAGGCTGTCCGTGATCACTCTTAAAGACACAGATTCAAGCTATAAAAGCAGCAGGTTGAGGAGCGCTGAAATGATGATATGCACGGAGGGTGAAGCACTGCTGATAGACATAGGCAAAGAAGAGGTGCTGGAGCTCCGCAGGGGCATATCCCTGTTTATCCCCGCCGCGGTGGAGCGATACCTTATTCGGGGTAAGGCAACAATCTACAAGGCGTCCGTGCCTTTCTGATAAACATGCGATTCCCAGGCCGCGATCCCAACCCCCACCCTGTGTTGCCCTGTTCAATAGAAACTTATCAGAAAGATTCCTCGGCAATCTCCAGGGCCGCTTTATCCGCCCTTTTTATCACGTCAGCCTTGGACTGGGCCTGGCTTACTACGGTGCTTAAGAAATAACGGGCCGAAGCCAATTTGCCGCTGTAGAAGGCCGCATCGCTGTTTTCCTCAATCAGTTTTTCCAATCCGTCTTTTTCACTTAGTCCTTTTTCCTGGAGCAGTTGCGTAAGCTTTTGCTGGGAGATGACCGCCTGCCATAATAGGAGCCATCCCATGGTCACGTCTCCAAAGAGTTCTAGGTACGGGTATGCAAAAAGGGCAACAAGGCGGAAATCCTTTTCCCGAAGTCCGCAGAGATAGACGGATACCTCATTCAAGGCGTTCCTGCCATTATCTAGTATCTCCACATATTGAGCTAATACGCTGTGCTGTCTGTTATCAATGCAGAATTTCTCAATATCCTTGAGCAGACCGTTGAAAAGCTCGTTACTATCTCTCAAAAGTTTGCGTCCGGCCAGGTCCAGGGCTTGGATTCCATTGGTCCCTTCAAAAATGGAATGTACCTTTTCGTCCCTTAGAAACTGTTCGATGGGATAATCCTGCATATATCCATAACCGCCATACACCTGCATGGCTGTTTCAGTCACCCTGAAGCTCATATCAGAGCCATAGGCCTTGGTGACCGGTGTTAAAAAGGCCGTTCTTTGCTCCCACCTGAGCCTATCCTCATCCGTCTGAGCTATCCGTTCCTTATCTATACAGTAGGATGTATACAGGATCAGCGCGCGTATGCCTTCGGTGTAAGATTTCATCATGAGCAGCATACGGCGCACATCCGGGTGCTTGATTATGGGGACCTGACCGGAACTACGGGGAGCACCTATTTCTGTTCCCTGGAGCCTTTCCCTGGCGTAGTTCAGGGCATAAAGGTAGGCTGACCCTGCTATAGAGGCCCCGTGACGTGCAGCTATGAGCCTTGATTCATTCATCATGGTGAAAAACAGGGGCATGCCCTGGTTTTCTTTACCCACGAGTTCTCCGATGCATTTCCCGTCCTCGCCATAACTTAATTGGCAAGTAGGAGAGCCTTTTATTCCCAGCTTTTTTTCAATCGAGATGGTCTTTACGTCGTTTGGCTTCCCTAGGGAGCCGTCCGGATTGACCCTGATCTTGGGGATAAGAAATAATGAAAGTCCTTTTGTCCCGGGAGGGGCCCCTTTGACCCTGGCCAGGGAAAGGTGGATAATGTTTTCCGTCATATCCGTATCGCCCCCTGTGATGAGTGTCTTGGTCCCGGTAATGTTATAGGTGCCATCTTCATTGGGCTCAGCCACGGCTTTGGTGGCGCCTACGTCACTTCCGGCTTCTGCTTCGGTCAGGACCATTGTCCCGGTCCACTGACCTGACAGTATCTTTTCCACGTATTTTTCTTTTTGCTCTTCCGTCCCATGGGTGGCAATCAGCAATGCGGCGCCCCTTGTCATTGCTGCAAGCGTTTGAAAGGCAAGATTGCCTGCCTCTACATACTCGTTAACAGCCATGCCTACTACCACGGGCATGCCTTGTCCACCAAATTCTCGGGGGATATCTATCCTTCGCCATTCTCCTTCATTCCATAACTGCCACAGTCTATGGAATGATTTAGGTACACTCACCTTGCCGTTTTTTAATGTGCACCCCTCTGAGTCGCCTTCGGCATTGACCGGCATCATCTCATTTTGGGCCAGCCTTTGTGCCTCATTCAGAACCATGTTATACGTCTCGGAATCGAACTCCGAATAGAGGGTTGATTCAGATAGTTCTTCGATCTCCAGTTGCTCAAACAGGACAAATTTTTGATCCCTGTCATCGATTAAAAGTTTAGACATCACGATACTCCTTACTTTAGATTAGTTCTCCAGCTACCCGTAATATACCTATCACTTCTTTACCTGCCATTTGTTCGGCAGCAGTAGATGGACAATCAGTTTAACAGATGAACATAGGGTCAAAAGAATAAGTCGTAAATAAAAAAGATGTCAATCTATATTTGATAATATCCTAAAAAGCTGCATAATAAACCAGGCTTTACAACCATAGTGCATTATGCGATATTTCCAAAATATGCCTGAAATTATCCCCAGAATTTTACGAAGACATTTTGTGGGAAGAGGAGACAGGCCCTCTACAATTATGGTAGGAGGTCATCATTGTCAATTATTTAAGGACTGCTTATGAAAAGATCCGGCATTATTACTCTTATGACTGATTTCGGGCTCGCGGACCCATATGTAGCCATGATGAAAGGCGTGATACTGTCAATCAATCCCCGTGCCAGGCTGGTGGACATAAGCCATCATATTATTGCTGGATCAATACTGCAGGCTGCCGGGGTGATACAAGAGACATTCTCCTTCTTCCCTGAGGGGACAGTACATGTAGCGGTCGTTGATCCCGGTGTAGGCAGTGATAGAAGGCTCATAGCACTTGAAGCGGGAGGACATCTTTTTGTCGGCCCGGATAACGGGGTCTTCTGGCCTTTGATAGCGGATTATGGGGAAAACAGAGTCATACATATCACCGAAAGAAGATATCTTCTTCCTCATGTCACACGTACTTTTCATGGAAGAGATGTTTTCGCTCCTATAGCCGCTCATCTCTCCTTGGGTGTTGACCCTGGACAGATGGGACTCGAGATAAAAGACACTATGGAACTTAGTCTGCCAAAGGCCCATGAAAGGGAGGAGATGCTCCACGGACAGGTGGTAAGGGTTGATAATTTCGGTAATCTGATAACCAATATCAGCCACCAAGAGCTTGAAAGATTCCTCAAAGAATCAAAACCCTTTATCCATATCGGGAACCTTGAGATTAAAGATCTCAACAATATCTATTCCGATGTTGAGAAAGGTGAGCCTTTGGCCTTTGTCAACAGTTCCGGCATGCTTGAAGTGGCTATAAACCTCGGTCGGGCCGCGGACTATGTAGGCATAGATCCAGGTGAAATCGTTGGAGCGGCGGTAAAGGTGGGGAGGTATGAATAAGGTTGATCCCGAGGATTATCTTTTTGATAATGAGGCGAGGTACTCTTGCCATTCTATGGGTAATAGATACTTTTTTTTGCTATTGCATTCCTTGCAGGCAGGCACTATATTCCCTTTCTTACTTTTTCCACCCCTGCTGAGGGGGAGTAGATGGTCCATCGTCAGGTTGGATCTCCCTACCTCCCTGTTGCAATAGTAGCACACGCCTTTTGCGGTTTTTTTCATCCACCAGGCCGAACGACGGAGATGCCGGGCCTTTTCTTTCTCCTTCTTTATATCTTGTTCGGTTATTATTTGCTGATCAATATCCATGTTATTCTTGTTATCCTGTTCGAGAAAGCCAAAATCCCTTACCTTTAGGAAAAGACGTCTGTTCGATTGTTATTCAGGCCTTTTTCCTCCCCTCTTCTTCAGGAGAGGAGGTATTGATAAGGTCATCAGATTGTATCCCCATCTGGTAACAGCCCTTGTATTCCCCGGACTCTATTTTAGTGACATGTCTTACATTGCCGTTAACCTTGATCATTGACCGCGGGGCAAAAAACATTATCTTTTCTATCTTGTCCCCTATATTCAGCCTTTTTAGTAGATCAAAATCCTTTTGGGTTATAATCAGACCCAGGCCGTGTCTGGAGCAATCCATGACATTAAGTTCATACTGTTTTTCCTTTTTTGAATTCTTTCCAAGAGTGAATTCGGCAGACACGAAATCAGAAATCCCGAATGATATCCTTTCCTCAATTCGTTTGTCCTCGATCTCGATTGCCTCGGGGAGCTTCAGAAAAAAACCAAAATAAGGGGCATCGCTGCTTATTCCCAGATAGTCAACGGAACATCTACACTTTTTATCGGAGATTGAAAACCTTAGGATTACCCTTGATTCCGACTGGATAAGGCTATTTCCCGTATCCGGATGCAGTTTGTCAATGATGATTGCTGAACATGGGGTTATGGATGAAGCAAGATCATCCAGATTGATCTTTATTATTCTTGAGGTGAACCCTTTTTCTTCATCGGCAATCAAAACCTTAATCTCTTTTTTTGCGCGTATGGTATGTCTAATTACAGTAATTATCTTTTGTTTGTCTCTGAGTTTTGGCAATGATCCCCGCCCCCTTAATTATAGGAAGACAATGTGATTCCGAATATAGGGTTCTTTTGTTTTTAAATTAATGTATCACTTTTGCCCGGCTATGCCAAATACAAATTTTCAGGCATACCCTTCCGTATTTGAACATTACTCCACAGGCCAATCGAATGGCGGATGATCGCTTGATAGCGGGTTAGGGTCATACCCTGATCCACCATCAAACTTGCAAATAATTCATACTAGCACAGGATTTTGGTATAACCCTGGCCACCATATAGATGTTAGATGCAAGGCGCCAAGGAGCGACGAGTGAGGCGTATATGGAATACGCCGCAAGGAGGAGCGACCGCAGGCAACGCAGCCCTTCGAGTATCCTCAGGGCCATGAGTCCTTCGACTTTGCTCAGGACCGTGAGCTTGTCGAACGGCCTGTCGAATGGCAGATGATATCTAGATGGTGGATCAGGTCATAACTATCAGGTTGACTGACAAAAATATAAATGATAGAGGTTTACAAAAGATGAGTGATGATTATTCTCTATTAATGGGAGAGGCCCTGGAAGAGGCAAAGAAGGCCCTTAAGATGGGAGAGGTCCCGGTAGGAGCGGTCTTGGCGGGGCCCGAGGGGGAGATTGTAGCCAGGGACTGCAATAGATCCATTACCCTGAAGGATCCCACGGCACATGCGGAAATCCTGACCCTTAGAAAAGGGGGAGAGGCTTACAACAATTATAGGCTAAATGACACAACCCTTGTTGTGACTATTGAACCCTGCATCATGTGTATGGGTGCGGCCCTTAACGCCAGAATCGCGCGCTTGATATTCGGCACCTTCGACCCCAGGGCCGGGGCGGCGGGATCTCTTTATGACATGTCGGTGGACGACCGTTTGAGTCACAGGATAGAAGTCATATCAGGTGTCAGGGAGAAAGAATGCAGGGACCTGCTTCAGGGCTTTTTCCGTAGACGCAGGCTTGAAAAGAAGAAATAACGGAGAGGTACCGAAGCGGTCGTAACGGGGTCGACTCGAAATCGATTTGTCCCGTTAATAGCGGGGCACGTGGGTTCGAATCCCACCCTCTCCGCCATAAATGAAGGTTTATCCGGTTAATGTGTGAGATGTTTAATTATATACAACTGTTTTTGCATCTTCGACCCATGGGTCTCTCTTTTTAGCGGCGAAAATGTATAGAAGCTTCATGATTACGGAACGTGCCACCCAGGCGGGCGGAATACTCATGAGACAATAGAAGATTCTCGAGTCCAGCCAAGTCTGGAAAAGGCCACCCGCCCGCCTCGTGTCATCTTATGCGAAGTTACTGCACATAAACAAGTTCGCCGTCACAAAGAGAGCCCCATGGGCCAGGATTCATTACCTGTTTAATAGGTTTTATTTATTAATACTTTACGTACTCATTAACCGGATGAAGCTAAATGGATTTTTAGGTTTTTTACCTAAGGTTATATCTCAAAAGAGCGATAGATAACAGGAGGCATTTTCCCTGGAGAGATGTCCGAGTTGGCTGAAGGAGCGCGACTGGAAATCGCGTGTACTGCCTAAAAGCGGTACCGAGGGTTCGAATCCCTCTCTCTCCGCCAAATTTTGCTACGCAAAATTTGGCGAGATGTTTCCACTAGATTTTGTAAACAAAATTTAGTGGAGGATCCGCCGATTGAATTGATATGTATTATGTCTACATTCTATTGAATGAAACGAAAACTCGGACTTATACTGGCGTTGCAAAAGACGTGAGTAAACGCCTAGTGGAGCATAATGCTGGTGAAGTTAAATCTTCACGTCCGTATCGTCCATATAAAATAATTCACACTTGATTCATTTGCCACATTACGCGAAGCCCGGAAGAAAGAAAAGTTCTATAGATCCACGACGGGACGTAGAAGGTTGAAAAAAATTTTTGATAAAATCCTAATCGCATAACCATGAGAATATATATTTTTTCAAAGTTTACCAATTTTCAGGGCCCGGAGGATCTTTAAGACATAATATGGCATATGAAGTTCTAGCCAGAAAATGGCGGCCCATGATCTTTGAGGATGTCCTGGGCCAGGAACATGTAACAAAGACCCTTGTCAATGCCGTTAACACGGACAGGCTGGCCCATGCCTATCTGTTCAGCGGGGCCAGAGGTGTGGGAAAGACCTCGGTCGCCAGGATCCTGGCGAAGGCAATAAACTGTTCAAGGAGGGCAAAGGGTAACCCATGCAATGAATGCCCCTCATGCCGGGAAATAACCGGAGGCTCTTCTGTTGATGTCCAGGAGATCGACGGCGCCTCAAACCGCGGCATCGATGAGATCAGAGATCTGAGAGAGAATATCAAGTACATGCCCTCATCGGGTAGATTCAGGGTTTATATTATTGATGAAGTCCATATGCTGACCCTGCCGGCCTTTAACGCGCTGCTCAAAACTCTTGAGGAGCCCCCTCCCCATGTCAAATTCATTTTTGCCACAACAGAGCCCCATAAGGTGCCGGTCACCATACTTTCGAGATGCCAGAGGTTCGATTTTAAGAGGATACCCATCAGGTTGATTCTGGAACAGCTGGCCAAGATCACCAAAGAAGAAGGGATTGAGATAAGCCAATCGGGGCTTGCGGTTATCGCCAGGGAGGCGGAAGGGAGCATGCGGGATGCCGAGAGTCTACTGGATCAGGTAACGTCATACACGGGGTCGAAGATTGAGGATAAGGATATCACCGAAATACTGGGCATTATAGATCAGGCCCTTATCTTTGAGACATCAGCGGCAATTATTGACGGTTTGCCTGAGAAATGCCTGGAGATTATAGAAAGAGTTTATAATTACGGATACGACCTTAAGGAGTTTTACCGTGCGGTTATGGATCAGTTCAGGAATCTCATGATGTGCCTGGCAGCTCCTCAAAAGGCTATGTCTGATATAATGGAAGACGACAGGGAGGAACTCAAGAATCAGGCGGAGAGGGCTGGGTTGGAAAAGTTGCAGCAATCCTTGAATCTATTGATATCCCGTGAAGAGACATTAAGATTTACCTCTCATCCAAGACTGGTCCTGGAGACTATTATGATAAAGCTTTGTCAGTTAGGTGAGCTTCTGTCTATGGGAGATATCTTGGGTAAAATCGAGATGTTGGAGAAGAGGCTGAATATGCCGCCGGCTTCTGGTGACGGCTTGTTTTCCAACAAGGTCTCCGAGCCGGAAACCGAATGGAAAAGCGAGGAGGGGCAATTTGGAACACAGGAGAAGACAGTTGAGGAACCAACAAGCTGGGATGATTTTCTCAACTATCTGGCATCCAGGAACAGGGCCATGTACAATGTACTGGGGGAGTGGAAGGTAAAGAGCTTCACAGGGGATACCCTTGAGATAATAAGAGGAAAGAGCCCCTTTTCCGCCGGTTATCTTGATGATGGGGAGAGATTCAATAAGTTGGTGGGTTATTGTAAAGACTTTTTTAAGAGAGGAATAAGGATTGAGCTGGTAGATGAAAAAGACAGCCCTGATGTGGATAAAGATATGGCGGTACAGGAAAATCCGGAAAGCAAAGCAGGGGGGTATTCCGAATTCCCCCGGCCTGTGCAGGATGTACTCCGTATCTTTGAGGGGAAGATAACGGGCGAGATCCCCGCTAAAAAGAAGAAAAAAAAGGAATGAAACTTTGTAAGAAAAAAGCTTGCTTTTCGGTCGGTCGGGACATTTTAGGGCCGGCGGTCATGCCGAATTGATAGAAGGGCATAATACTGGGCATTAGGATTTTGAAAGAGTCAGGCTTTTTTCGTATGCATTAGGAGGTAATGATGATGAAGGGTATACCTAATATGGGTAACCTTATGAAACAGGCTCAACAACTTCAGGTAAAGATGGCTAAACTCCAGGAGGAATTGGCTGAAAAAACGGTTGAGGCCTCCTCCGGGGGAGGTATGGTTACGGTTGTGGTTAATGGCCGGCAGGAGATAGTCTCCATGAATATCGATCCCGAAGTGATTAATCCGGACGATGCGGAGATGCTCCAGGATCTTATCCAGGCAGCCGTTAATGACGGTCTGTCCAGGGCGAAGAGCATGGCCAGCGAAGAGATGAGCAGGTTGACAGGGGGTCTTAATATACCTCCTATCCCCGGGCTTACCTAGTTTCCATCCGGAAAGAGAACTCTTTGTTCACCAGAGCTGTGCTCACCCGGTCTCCTACCCGTGGTACGGTCAGATTCAGCGGGAAGGCAAGCCCTTTTTATGGGAGATAGGGAGCGAAGAAGCGGGGACTGTTTGTTTCGCGGTCGATTGTTAAACACATTTATGGCAGGGAATCTGTAAAAGATGGGACTTTATCCTCCTCCTTTGGAAAAACTGATAAAGAACATCTCACGGCTACCGGGAATAGGTCAAAAATCAGCCACACGGGTGGCAATGCACATCCTTAATAATAAGGGGGATCTGGCTGAGAGCCTTGCCGAAAGCCTTATGGAGGTTAAAGAAAAGATAAAATTATGTCCCATCTGTTTTAATTTTACTGAAAGCGAACCCTGCTCTATATGCGGGGACCCTAACCGGGCAAACGGGATTCTGTGCGTGGTTGAAGGACCGGCCGATCAGCTTGCTATCGAGGAATCAGGTACGTTCAAGGGCAGATATCACATACTTCATGGTGTTCTTTCACCCTTGGACGGTATAGGGCCCGAGAATCTAAGGATCGGAGAACTCTTAGCACGCCTGGAAAAGGAGAATGTTGATGAGATAATTCTGGCGACAAATCCCACTACCCAGGGAGAAGCTACCGCCTCGTACTTGGCTGATCTCCTTTCCGACAGGAAGATTAGAATTAGCAGGATAGCCCTGGGTGTTCCCATGGGAAGTGACCTGAAGTATATGGATCCATTGACGCTTGGGCATTCTTTCAAAAGCCGGACCCCGGTTGTGTCATGATTTCGGACAGGGTGCTCAAGAAGTTGTCTCAGATTGTCGGCCTTGGGAACATTATTACCCGATCAGAGGAATTGACAGAGTACGCCAGTGACGGGACAAACCAGACGTACATGCCTGATGCTGTTGTCTTCCCGGAAAGCAATGAAGATATCTCACACATCCTTGTTTTGGCGAACAGGGAATCTTTCCCCGTAATACCCAGGGGTGGAGGAAGCGGCATGAGCGGAGGGAGCCTGGCCGTGCAAGGCGGTCTCGTGCTGTCCATGGATCGTTTGAGTCGCATACTGCTGATAGATCAAGATAACCTTTTAACAAAGGTTGAGCCGGGTGTTATTACATCACGGTTGCAGGAGGAGGTTGAAAAGGTCGGCCTTTTTTACCCGCCGGATCCGGCAAGTGCCGATGTCTCCACTATTGGAGGCAATGTGGCGGAATGCGCGGGTGGCCTAAGGGGTCTGAAGTATGGCGTGACCAGAGATTATGTGATGGGCCTTACCGTTGTCCTGCCCACGGGAGAGATTATCAAGACAGGTTGTGACACCATCAAGGGAGTAGCAGGCTATGACCTGACCCGTCTTATTGTGGGGTCTGAAGGGACTCTGGGCGTGATTTGTTCAATCACGCTTCGTTTGATTCCCAAACCGGCGGCTAAAAAGACCATGGCCGCCTTTTTTACCGGCATGTCGGATGCTGTTCACACCGTATCTGAGGTTATTCGAGAGAAGATTGTTCCTGTGACACTGGAATTCCTCGACAGGATATGCATAGATTGCGTCAGGGGACACATGGATATAGATATACCGACCGGAACGGCCGCAATGCTTCTTATTGAAATGGATGGCGACGAGCTTCTTATAGCCAGGGAGGCGGAGATGGTAAGGCAGATATGCATCAGGTCGGGAGCGATTGAAGTCAGGACAGCCCGGGGACAGGAGGATGCCGAAAAATTATGGGAAGCCAGAAGAGATGTTTCCGGGGCTCTAAAGAGACTAAGGCCGGGAAAGGTGAGTCAAGATGTGGTGGTCCCCAGGAGTTCTATGCCTGACCTGATATCTTTTCTGGAGGAACTGGGAGACAGATACGCACTCCCTATTCCTGCCTTTGGACATGCAGGTGACGGGAATATTCATGTTAATATCATGGTGGACAGGGATAACCCGGAAGAAGTGGGAAAGGTGCCGGTGATTGTAAGGGAACTATTCAGCAAGGTAATTGAGCTGGGAGGTACGATTACCGGAGAACACGGGGTCGGTATTACCAAGGCCCCCTATATGGACATGGAATTCTCAAGACCCGCCCTTGATCTCATGTCCCGGGTCAAAAATGCCTTTGATCCGAATGGTATTCTAAACCCGGGAAAGATATTATTGTAACAATTAGGTTTATTCAAGCAATCGGTGGCTCAGTAAGCTTCTGCTATTAAGTTCGAGTATAACATAAAGACACAGGGCACAAGGCACAGGGTTTTCAAAAATTCAAACTGGTATATTGTCTAAAACAATAATGGACAATCTAACAAGCACGGTCCTTGGAGTTATTCAGGGACTTACCGAATTTTTACCAATAAGCAGTTCAGGTCACCTGGTCCTTTTCCAGAATATTTTTGGTTTCAGGGAACCTGAACTTATGCTTGATATCTCTCTGCACCTGGGCACACTCGTGGCCGTCTGTATCTTTTTCCGTTTTGATCTTAAAGAGATGATCCGCGAGACATGGGGGTTTTCGGTTGATATTCTTAGGGGTAAAAGAAGATTAACATCAGCTTCTGAACACCCTCATGTGATGTTGACATTATGGGTGCTGGCGGGTACGGTTCCTACGGTCATGATAGGCCTGTTTTTTAAATCACCGCTGGAGGCCCTTTTCGGCGATGTCAGAAAAGTGGGCATAATGCTGTTATGCACGGGGCTGATACTTGCTGTTACAAGATTTATATCAGCAGGAAGTAACAGGCGCGGGCATGTGGGCTTGTTGTCTGCCCTTGCCGTAGGCATCGCCCAGGGCCTGGCCATTATTCCAGGGATATCCAGGTCGGGGACCACCATCGTGTGCGGTATATTGTGCGGTGTGGAGAGAGAAATGTCTGCCCGCTTTTCATTCCTGCTTTCCATCCCTGCCATAATCGGGGCCATGACCTTACAGCTAAGTTCGGAAGGATTGGTGCTATCGGATGTATTACCCCTGTCGCTGGGTTTGATGTCTTCAGCGATTGTTGGTTTCATTGCCCTCAAAATCCTTATGGGCATTGTACGGGTTGGAAAACTTTTTTATTTTGCTCCCTATTGTTGGGCCCTGGGTCTGTTGATTATCTTTTATTAAAAAATGAGGCAGGATTTTCTGTTACCAGAATATTAGATTCATCCGCTTAATGAGTACGTAAAGAAGTAAAAGATTAAACCTTATCCGCCTTCGCAGAAGACCACGTGCTTGCCCGTGGTTGAATGCGCAAATGATCGCTAGCTACGGCGCGATGTCGCCCCAGTTTAGGCGGATAACCGCGTCGTAGCCGGAGGCGCCCGTCCTCCGCAGTAGCCTGTCCATCCTCCGTAGCAGGCCACTGCGGAGGACGGGCTACGGAGGATGGAAAGACGGGTTAATGGGACCACGGGTTTACCCGTGGGGCTCCATAATAAGTACCTTAATGGCCCATGGGGCTCTCTTTTAAGCGACGAAAAAATTAACAGCCTGCTAATTACGTAAGGTGCCACCCAGGCGGGCGGAATGCTTATAAGATAATACAAAATTCTCGATTCCGGCCAAGTGTGGAAAAGGCTAGCCGCCCGTCTCGTCTGGTTTTGTGCAGGGTCATTGCACATAAACGAGTTCGCTGCTAAAAAGAGAACCCCATGGCCCATACAGCGCAAAATATTTGGATATCATTAACTAGCGTACTCATTAACCGGATCAACCTAATATTAACACCTTGATCGCATATTAATTCTTGTTTTCCGATTTACAATCAGCAATAATAGAACTAAAAAAGAAATTATGCAGGATAGGCGTATGAAAACACCTGATGAACCGGCGGAGAGATCGGATCTTATAAATAGGCTTGTGGCCCTGATAATGAAGATGCCTCCAGGAGAGCAGTATTCCCTGTTGAACGAATTGGAGGAAAGGGTCTCAAGATATAAAAGGAAGCACTACAGGAAATCAGTACGAACAAGTGTGGAATATAATGCTGGGGGCAGATCAGATAAAGGATTGATCCATGATATAAGTGCCGGCGGTGTGTTTATTGAAACCCGTATGCCCTTTCGGGCAAAAGAGAGTATCTCACTCAATTTTTCCCTTCCAAAGGCTCCTCAAAAACAGGTAACAATCCATGGTCAAATCGCCAGGATATCCCCCGATGGAGTCGGCGTTGAGTTCAAACCTCTGAGCGAAGACCAGAAAAGCATGATAAAATCACTGCTGGAAGTACTTTAGGCTTGTCCCCATTGATTTCAAAGGTGAATAGGGAGGAATAGCATCTGTGGTCTTATCGTATAATGGTTAAGTGTTATCATCCATTTTTTATCCCTGTAAAATTGCTAGCAGCAGGTCTTTCATTTTGAAAAATATCTCTCAGCAAATCTTATAAACACCGGCCAATTAGGACCTACAGTATGACCACCGGCATGTTGCCGAAATGCAATTTCCCCATCAATTATTGTTGTCTCTTGGGATGGAAATTCTGTTATTCCTAAACCCTTTTTACCCAAAAGTTCATAAACTGGACTGGCGTGGACTCCCGCCAAAAACATACCTTTTGCATCTATCCATTGACCTTCCACGTCAGGCGATCCTACACTGATAAACACAGGCCTTGGAGCGCATAGAGCAATAAGTTCATGGGCATCAACTGGCAAATCCAGCGCTGTCAATGGCCCTGCATATTTAATAAAGTTTGGAGCAAACCAGTGGTACTCTCCCGGAGAAGCTAGGTTTTCTACCTGTTCTCCGAAAACTCTGCGCAGTATTTTGGTCCCTCCGGCCCCAGATGAACCTATAAATCCGATAGAAATACGTGGTTCATAAGCTAAGGCCACAATTGTTGCTTTACCATATCGTGAAAGACCTTCAATTGCCACCCGTGTTTCGTCTATGTCAGGATCAGTTTCAAAAAAGTCTAACACTTGGCTTGCACCCCAGGCCCAGGCCCGCAAGGCTCCCCAGCCGTCAAGCTTTCGAGGCTCACCCTTATTCACCAATCCAATAATTCCTTGCCGAAGACCGGCGCCGTTATCAGCCTGGATGCTGGTTGGAACTAAGATGGCGTAACCCCAACATTTTTCCAAAACCTGCTGTTGCCATGTTGGACCATCTGGTCGCTCTATGCTCCATCTCATCGGGATATTCCAGCCGAATTCAATGACAACCGGCACAGGTGTGGTTATCTTTTGAGGAGTTGTGAGTGTCATTTGTATGTCAACTGTTATTGCCGGATATTCAGAATTATCTACATGCCCAACAAGCTGCTTGGTGGTGACAGGGTAATCGCCGTTAACCGTATCTTTTTCACTGACGATCTCCCAACATACATCTGGTGTTTTTTCAGGAACTCGCCCGTATATTTCTCTATTAAAATCCTCAAAAATCTCTAATTTGCGCCTTTCCCACTGATCCGTTGTTTTGACAATCGTACCGTCGTTAAATAAAAGCGGATCCGGTAATGAGTCGTACGGCGTTGCTTTTGATTCATCCGTGTTGGCTGCATTGGACGCCTCGGGATTCCCAGATGGTCCGGGGCGAAGTTCCTTTATGCGCAGCTTTTTCATCATCAGTTGATGATCTTCCTGACTCAACTTGTTTATGCTTTCTTTCTCCTCTTGGGACCATTGTGCAAAAACCTGGACCGAAAAAAAGATGCTAAAAGAGAGAAGAATGAATTTTTTTATCATTGCAAATCCTTTCAGTTTTTAAAGCCTACCAATAGTGATACCAATACATATGTTTCGAAAACCTTTTTTACATATAACGGGCAGCTCAGGGGCAGCGTGGTTTTTACCCTGTCGCCTGTACCAGATTGTCATGCAACGCTGTCGGATCTGTTAATCGCCTTTCTGTATGTGTATTCACCGTATATCCACATTAAAAGGCCAAAAAGAAAACCGCCAATAATGTAGAGAATAATTGCTTTAAGGAAGAAATCCCCAAATTCAATAAATTTCCCATCCGGCCATAGTTCAATCAAAATTATTAAAATGATAACAAGCCCAGCCCAGTCACCACCCACAAGACTAATGAAGCGGTATTTCCCTATAGCCCTCATGTTTTTTCCAGATTTCCTTTTTCTTCGGTTTCATTGAGTTACCTCCTTGCCTGATGACGTGGTTCAGCGGCGCGCCCGGTGTTTGACCGATTAAGTGCCCCGAGACTTTTCGCGTCCGCTGAAACCACTGGTTGGCCGGCTGGATAAGTCTATTGACTTTGCTGTTGGTCCTTTAGGCTTTCAAGTTCACGGGCCATTTCTTGAGAGATGGCTTGGATTTTTTGCATTATTTGTGGCATTTTTTTCTGAGTCATTGCCATGGATTCTTGCAAGAGTTTTGGCATTTTCTCTAAGAGTGCTTTACCTGCAGGGGATTTATAGAACTCGGAAATAGCACGAATTTCACTTTCAGTATATGTGTTAACATACATCGAGATCATATCGTCTCTCATGTTTTCAAGGCTCAATTCTGCTTCAAGGACTTTGAACATTTTGTCTGTATACTTTTTGTATACGGGTCTATACTCTTCAGGAGCACCCATTTGTTGAAATTGTTGGTCAACCATACTCCCAATCTGGTCCCAGACTTGTTGTAGTATTTGGTCAGGATTGGATAAGAGTATGAGTTCTTCTGCTGCAGCTGTGTGTGATACTTCGTCAGCGAGTGCGTAAGGAGTAAACAGCGACAAGATGATAAAAACGATGATTGCTTTCATTTTAATTCCCTCCATTGCTAAAGGTTATTTTGCCGTCTAATAACGAAAAGCTCGGCCGACGCGTTTAGCGGTCGGCTGGAGCGGTTTATTGAAATATCTTAAGCATTTCCATTTATAGATTCAGTGATAGAAACATTACTAAATTTGGGGATTAGAAACGGAACACGATTTTTATATTCAATATAAGAATGCCCGAATCTTAATCTCAACTCAAGCTCTTCAAAATATTTTAGATGAAATATATGTGCAGGAATTAGAACCAGCAGTAGCCACATTGTGAAGGAAAATGAACTAGAGAATAGAGCGAGTGATGATAAAATCAGATAAAAGCCCAGAGAACCAGGATTTCGGGTAAGCTTAAAAGTGTAGCTATCAACCACTTTTTTAGTAAGAAAAAAACCGGGTTGACCTTGTCCACGATCATGTAGCGCAAAGATAGTTGCGGCTATGAAGAAAATGCCTATCGGAAGAATTATTGCTCCGACCGGTATAAAAATCAGTGAAAACTGTACGAATGGTATTCCAAGCAATACATCATAGTGTTTTAATCCAGGATAAAATATCCCAATTAACAGAGGAAGGATATAAGTGACACCAGCTATGCCATGAACAATCCGGGAGGTTATTTCAGCGGTTTTCTTGGAAGGATGGGTTCTAAGCCAGGCACCTATAAAAATGGTGCTAATCACGAAGATTCCACATCCAATTATCTGAATGTAGATCATAATCATTTTAGGCTTCCTTTTTTATTATTGTCCCTGTCAATCGGATTTATTTTAACGATGCGGATCACGCGTGGCTATAAGCCGTCGCCTGCATCCGGCTGGTTGGGCTGTTGATCTGCAATGGTTGACGTCTCACGCTTCATGTTGCTTGCGTCTCCGAAGACGCCTTCCGTCTTTAGATACTTCAGCCAGAAGGCCTGTAGATCTTTCGTCGATGCGGTAAGAATGATCTCACCGTCAATTTTGTCGTGCCGGATTGCTTTCGGGTTGTCTGCAATGAACTTCTTTAACCAGTCAGGGTCAGGAAAACTCATCTGCAGCGTCGGAGTGATCTGCTTCACGTACAGGAAAGTGTGGACAGGCAGGAGATGAAACTTATACAAATCGTTCTCTTTCAGCTCCGGCTCTTCGGGGAAAAGGTCAAGAAAGAGTTTCCCGTTGAGTTTCGCCAGATGCGCCCTGAATCTGCCTTGACGTCCCTTGTCATCTGTGTACACAAGCGTGTAGCTGTTCGTACCTTTTCTCGAGAATGTCCATACCTCTTTCGAGTCATTTTCTGACCATTGGCCGATGAGAGCTGGTTCAAGCACAAGGTCCTCCTCCGTGTAAATCGGATGTAGTGATCGAATGCATCCTGAGCAAAGAATCAGGATGCCCAAGAGTGTCCATGATATCATCTTACGCATGTCTTGTTTCTCCTTTTGTGCAGCCCAACGTTAAGCTCAGCAGGGCGGTTTATCCGTGTGCGTTGAAGCGTTTTGTTCGACCTTTCCCTTCTTATTCATCCAGTAATGCATGATAATGCCCCATAAGAAACCGGCCAATAGCCATATCGGAATTCCAATAAGAAGACTTTGCGATGATGCGCGTCCAAACAAGTAAGGAATCAAGGACATAAGTATCCACATGAATCCTCCAAAGAGTAACGTACCAAAGAGTAACGTACCTCGGATAAGCCAATTGACCTTCTGTGCTTCGACAAGAGGCTGTTCTAAATTCCGTCTCAGTCTTTGCTTCTCGTATTCAATCCATTTAGGTTTGAAGAAACGAACGGCAATAAACCATATTGGAAACGTTACGCACAAAACCAGTAGGCTAAATACGTTCCAAAGGCATGGGATAGTCCCTTCGCAATCAGGACAAACATAGCCAAACCAATGCCCAAACGCGTTTCCCTTACCCCATAAGCGTCCATCATTCATCGTATTACAGTGTGGGCATGGTACTATTGTACGCTCCATCACCGGCTTGTTGCCATATTTATCAATTAGATTCACTTTGGGTATTCGCTGCCCAAGAAATAATTCATTAAAAGCGAGGCCCGGATTAATTATCCAATGAAGTATCACTGGATGGGGCAATGCCCATACTTTATACTTTGATGTATCGAAGTTGGTGCGCTTCATCTTATTCTCCTGTGTCGAACGCTGAACTAACGGGCAGGCGGGGCATACCGCTATAAATTTTTTAAATGTAAAACATTGCAAAACTCAAGTGAATGATTCGGCGAATTAATAGCCTGTTCTGTTCAGTGAGATGTTATATTTGATTTGTATACTTCTTTTCTATGGCCCACTCTTAAAACAAGAGCCATATCACCTATGATAGAAAAGATTACTCTGAACTCGCCGACTCTAAATTTTCTTAGACCTGAAAATTTACCTGTTAATGTGGGTAAGGTTTCCGCTTTTTGGGGGAGTTCGGTTTCTATTTTATTCAAAATTCTCTTAACCTGTTCCTTATCTATTTTCTTGAGATCACGGGAGACGGATTTCTTGAATGCTATTTTATAATTCAAGTTCTTTCCTCATATCTTCAATAGAAATTACCGGATCAGTTGTATCATGTAAACGGTCATAGGCAACCTGCAAATCAGCGATTTCAGATAGGTAGGCTTCCAATGCCTTTTGGACATGAAATGATTTTGGTCTTTCTGTTTCTTCTGCAATTTCAGATAGTTTTAAGGCGAGTTCGTCAGTGACCCTTACTGATAATGCTTTGCTCATACATTACCTCCAGTGTATTTATTTGTAATACATTGTAAGCGATACTAATGCAATTTGCAAGTCTTTTATTAAAAAACTGGAAAATATAACGCCCGGTTTCACAGGGTGCGGCGGTCTATCAGCACTCCTGTGCAAACCGATGTTAAAAGCTGGTTTTGTATTGATCTTATTTTATTTGGCAGATTTGCCAGGATTGGCATTTTCGCCAAATAGCTATGGGTTTATATCCATTTCCCGGTTTCACCGAATAAAAGAGATAAGCGGCCCTGCTATTCCTTCGAATCTATTAATAATGAAGGTCTGGTCCTTTGTTTTTTAATGAATGTACCCGATTACTCGGTAGAAGTTATAATAGTCATGTCAAATATGAAAATGTGAAGAACGTTATATATTGAAAGATCAAGGGGTTATAGTCCCCCATATAA
>CAYQNR010000024.1:27730-37357 GCA_964418945.1 uncultured Desulfobacteraceae bacterium | reverse complement strand
CGCATCCAATATCCAACACCCTTTCCTTCGGCCTGGGGTCAAGCAGCTCATATATGGCCTTTTCCACAAATCGGTCCATGGCCCTGCCCCTGGCAGAGCGGTACCATGATTCATAACGCCTGGCAGATTCTATATCGAATATAAGTCCCATCACTGAAACCGATTTCCCGATTTATGGACTCCGGATAATTATCACCTTGGTTAGCTTTTAGCTATTAGCTGTTCTCCCTAGCCCCTGACCTCCCCCTAAAAAGGGGAGGAAAATTCTCTTTACTCTTTCGTATCTTCTGACTCCCCTGGCCCGCCGTAGCCCTGAGTCCTTCGATTTCACTCAGGACCCTGAGCCTGTCGAAGGGGCGAAGGCGGCCCTGGCTCGCCGTAGCTGGTTAGCGCCCGTCCTCCGCAGTAGCTTGTCCATCCTCCGTAGCAGGCCACTGCGGAGGACGGGCTACGGAGGATGGGAAGGCGGCTGGCTTCTGTCCTTTAACGCCTCACGCCTTGCGCTTTTCGCCATGCGCTATCCTCATTGCTCATTGCTAATAACTAACTCAGATGCCGCCTTGAAAAGAATGCCCGTAGCCGAAGCGCTGTTCGCTCGAATCCTTGAACACTTAAATATACAAGTCAATCAAATTCAAGATTATACAAAGTTGCCGGCCAAGTCAATTGATCAAGCTCCATATCTCCCTACTTTACAACAATCACTTAGACCGGCAATGTCCGATTAATATTTTGATTTCAAATGGTTACGGAGATAGAAGAGGTGGGGACCCACAGCAACCAGGTTTAGGAATTCTATAATTCTCAGAGGCTTTCCTTGTCCATGGGGTTATTTTCCGTCAGTTGCGCCCAGACCTTGCGGTAATACTCCTCGATCCTTCTGTCCCTGGAATAGGACACGGCCTTTTCCATGCTTTTTTCGGCCTCCTCAATCTTCCCTGATTTAAAATAGGCAAGGGCCAGTGCGTAATGAAATTGAGGTTCACCCGATTTTCTCTTGATAGCCTCATTGTAATGCCCTATTGAATTCTCATAACTCTCTTCGTAAAAGGCTATCGCTCCCATTGAATAATGGTAATAGGGGTTCATATCGCGGTAGGAGCGCACCTTTTCTTCATACACAGCCGCCTCCTGGATATTCCCCTGTCTGGTATAGTGCCTAGCCAGGTTACTCATGATGGACATGGCCGTCAATTCATCTTTACCCTGATTGATCGACAGGGACTGCAAAAAGGCCTTTTCAGCGGCCTCCTCTTGATTATTCCGGTCATAGGCAACGGCCAGGTTCGACCATATAAAACTCACTTCAGGATCAAGCTTAAGGGCCTTAACAAAATAGCGGAATGCGTCCAGGTTGTTTCCCTCAGTCAGATATTGAGAACCTATGTTGTTGTAAAACAAAGCAAAGGCCCTCTTATCAGTTATTGATCTGGTTGAAGGGACACGGGAGTATCTTGCTGAAAGGGGCAGCAGGGGCGCAAACAGATATTGCGTTTGATCTCTTGCTTCTACAACTATCTTCTCACCAGTAAAGGAACCCTCTATGTTGACAACCACTTGCCCGGGCTCATAAACATCAACCATGGCCCCGATATGCCTGGTAAATAAAAGCACCTTTCCGTCTTTGACCCAGTTGGGAGGGGTTGGGATCTCCTGAAACGCCGAATCCAAACCGCAATATCTCGCCATGGAGACAAACATGTTGCTGAAGGAAAGGCAGTTGCCGGACCCCTCTTCAAATGTCTCGGTAGCCGTCTTTGTCCCGTATTTATCCTCGGCCGCGTCAAGCTTAACATTTTCAGTAATAAGATCCATCAGGGCCTGTAACCGCCGCTTCGGATTCCCTATTTCTACGATAGATTCATCCAGCACGGCTTTTATTTCTTCACTTAGTGCCAAAATATCAATATCCGGTACGTCATATCCATCTGATGATGGTTCCGCATCCTGACCCTGGGGCACTATAAAGGCAGGGAATTGCTCAACAGGCATGATTACAGGCCTTTTCTCCTGCATTGTCACGCAACCGGGAACAAAAAGCAGTAGACTAAAAACAAGAAAAAGAGCCCTGATTACCCGTTCCGTTAATTCTTCTTTCATAGGGATATTTCTACCCTTTGATCGTGATATTCTTAAACTTCCCCCAAACATGGTTTCCCAATCAACTCCTCCCTGTAATCAGTAATATAACTCCTAATCCATTAATTGCAAATAATGCGGCTATCCAAGATCCACCATCAAACTTGCAAATAATTTATATTAGCACAGGATTTTGGTATAACCCTGGCCACCATATAGATGTTAGATGCAAGGCGCCAAGGAGCGACGAGTGAGGCGTATATGAAATACGCCGCAAGGAGGAGCGACCGCAGGCAACGCAGCCCTTCGAGTATCCTCAGGGCCATGAGTCCTTCGACTTTGCTCAGGACCGTGAGCTTGTCGAACGGCCTGCCGAATGGCAGATGACATCTAGATGGTGGATCAGGGCCATCGCCGCAGAGGTCTGCTTAGAAAAGGATTTGACAATACTCTCAACAGGACTTATATAAGCTAAGTCCATCACCTAATTTTTTACATTTTCAATGCGGGATCTTTATAGGAAAGTTCAGGATGACACACCAAGACGAAGGACATTATGCTGGAAAGCACCCGGCCGGTCGTGAGGTGAACCCTTGTATCGTGGAAGCCGTGAAAAAAAAGGCAAAAGGTGGGAATATAACCTGTGCCGCCATATTCGGGATCGTGAAAAGGCTCAATACCTCGCCCGAGGAAGTAGGCTTTACACTGGACCGCCTCGAAATCAAATTAGCCAAATGCCAGCTGGGTCTCTTTGGTTACAGCCCAGACACTGTCCCCATTAAACCTGTAGATAAGGTGCCGGCGGATCTGGAAAAGGCCATAAAGGAATCACTGACAGGAGGCAGGCTCACCTGCAGGTCGGCATGGGATATAGCGGAAAGGCTGGGTATACGCAAAATGGATGTCACGCCAGCCTGCAACAAACTGAACATAAAGCTGTCTTCCTGCCAGTTAGGAGCCTTCTAAAGGCCAGCGGCCTTATTCGCTTTCTTTTCCCTCCTCATCCCCTTCCCCGCCGAACTTGTAGATAACCTCATCTTCTTTTACCAGGCCTAGGGCCTTTCTTGCCTCTGATTCTATATATTCTTTGTCACTGCGAAGCCTTTTTATTTCATCCAGTAGTTCCTGGTTTGCCTCCTCCAATCGGCGGATCTTCTCCAGATAGGCCTGTCTTTCTTTCTCCATCCGGTAAAGATGGATAAAACCGCGGTCGCCGAACGCTAGCCAGGAGACAACTAACCCCAGAAAGATCAAGGTCAAAAAGAAAATCTTCAAGAACTCTTTTCTATTAAAACCCAAAATGGATATACCCTAAAAGAATCAAAGCAGCTCTTCCGCCTTCCATCTTGCAGCGATAATGATAGAGCTGATACCGGCACTTTTGGCAAGATCCATAATCCCTACCACAGTGCCGTGATTCACATCCTTATCCGCGTGCAGGACAAGATTAAGTAGCCCCTCTTCTTTTACTCTTTCCTCCAGTAATCCCTTAAGTTCCTCCTGCTCTATCTTCTCACCTTCAAGATAGATTTGAGCCGACTTATCAATAATAAGGGTCACCCTGTTTTCATCTTCTTCTCCCATAATCCTTTTGGTCACCTTGGGCAGATTTATACGCACCCCGGAGCTAATATCAAAGTGAGAGGTGACCATAAAAAAGATCAATAGCAAAAACAGGATATCTATAAGGGGCGCGATACTTATCTCAGGCCCTTCCTCTTTCTTTTTCTTGAATCTCATGGGAACCGCTCCATAGGGTCAGGATATCAATCCTTTTTGCCGGATCTTTCCATGATCTCGATGAGTCTTATGGAATCTTCTTCCATCTCAAAGATGAGGGATTCGGCCTTGTCCTTTAATATTCGATAACAGACCAAGGTAGGAATAGCTACCACCAGACCGGCCGCCGTGGTTATAAGGGCCTCGGCGATACCCCCGGCCAGGAGTGACGGATTGGATGCCCCTTGGGAAAGGACCTTGAATGTCTTAATCATCCCCGATACAGTCCCCAGAAGGCCCAACAGGGGAGAAAGATTGGCAATTGTGGAGAGTATGCCCACATGCTTTTCCAAGATTATTCCTTCTCTCCCCCCTCTTTCCTCGATAGCCTCTTTTACCATCCAGATGCCTCGTTCCGTGTTCTTCAAGCCTGCCAAAAATATCTTGGCGATGGATGAATCATCGTTCTGGCATAAAAAAAGGGCCTCTGACAGCTTTCGATTCCTCAGGTTATCTTCCACACTCTGGATGAAAGCAGATGGGATAATCCGTTTGCGTCTCAGGACCCATAACCTTTCCAGAAAAATAGCCAGGGCTATGATCGAACACAGAATAATGGGGTACATCACTATCCCGCCCCTAACAATTAGGTCAATCACTCTAATATCTCCATCGATTCGAATTAATAAGACATCGGCTTCAACACCGGCAACCGGCTCATTACCAAAACACTCCAATCCTCGAATCTGGCTGGTTATCCCTGTCCGGTATTAAAACTATCGCCGTAAATTGGAGCATAATATACAGTTAATATGATCGGCAAGTCAAGGACGATGAGTCTCCATGAGAATCTAATCCTTGACACACCCCCTATTTTAACAAAAAATAGTAATCAGCAGTTACTATTAGAACAGGGTGTTCGGTTATTACTCAGGAGGGCGAATATTGTCGCAACAGGAAGATCCGAAAACTGGCGATCAATCAAATGCCGGAAAAGTCATCTCGATTCGCAGGGAACCGGTCGCTCCACTGTTTTCCCTTTCCGGCAGTGAGGCCCTTAATAAGATCCTTGACCGCGAAAATCCCGGCCGGCTGGTCCGGGGCATGAGCAGGGTGGATCTTTTCTGGTTGATGAAAAAGATTGGAGAAGACGACTCCATTCCTCTGCTTAGGCTGGCTTCTCTTGATCAATGGCAATATATCCTGGACATGGAACTATGGCGGAGAGACAGGATGAATCTGGATCAGACCTTCACCTGGATGGACAGGTTCTGTAAGGCCGATCCGGAGCGCCTGTCCAGATGGTTGTTAAGCGAAGACGGAAACCTCCCGGCCCACTTTTATCTTTTCAACGCGCTCCAAGTAATAATAGAGCAAGATGACGACTCTCAGGTCCCGGATGGTTTCATTACCTTTGACGGCCTCTATTACATAAGAATACTTGACAAGGAGCATGAGGAGGACATTGCACATATGCTGCAGACTATGGCACAGCAGGACTATAACCGTTATCAGGCCCTGCTTATGGGAGTTGCAGGCGTAATAGCCGCTGAAATTGAAGAGGAGATGTATCATCTGAGAAGCAATCGTCTGGCTGAAGACGGGTACCTTCCCTTTGAAGAGGCCCTATCCGTCTATTCCCACCAGAGGGCTGATCTCCTTAAAAAGGACAAATCAGGGTATAAGCTCTATGACCATAGTGAGGATTCGATGACCCCGGTCCCCCTGACGCCTTTTATACATGCCCCGGCCGACAATCTGTTCGCAAGAGCCCTTACCCTGGTTAGGGACAACCTGTCTTTAGACAGGCTCCGTATGGAATTCGCCGGTCTGTGCAACCAGATCCTTTCAGCCGACGGGGTCAGCTTGGAGGGTATTGAGACCCTGATCAGGATAACCAGGAAGGCGGCAGGCTACATAAACCTGGGGCTTGAAAGATTATCTGAAGGCAATATAGAACTATCAGAGCAGTTTGTGAGGAATAATCCTCTAATCTCCATATTTCGTGTCGGGTTCGGGTTGACCCTGGAACTAAAATGGGAAACAGAAAGATGGTTCAGGGATGCCTGGTTTCTAAAACATGGCTTACAACACTATTTCTGGGGAGATGAATGGGGAGGAACACTGAAAGGGATACTGGAGAATAGGCCCCTCTTCTATATTGGCTTAAAGGAGGAAGGCGAATACAGACATTTTGAATCCCTTGGTGAACTGGAGAAATGCCGCGATATCATACACCGCCTGATCCTTCTGGATGGTTTACTGCAAGACCTCTCCTCCCGGTATCCCATGAAGATTGAGTTGTCCAGGGAACCCCTCCTGACCTTTAAGCCTCTTCTTATCAACTTCTGGGCCCGTGGACAATTGAAACTGGATCCCGGTTTTTTGCCGTTATCTCTTGATGAAGCAAAAGAATTCCTCCGGCTTATCCGGGGTAAAGAAAAGGACCCGCCCTTCAGGATGAAAGGAATGGGAGAGGTCTTTATCAGGGACATCATGTCTCATAGAAAAGGCCTCCCTGCCCATGATATCTCCTTATTAGAACATACCTTGTCTCTGTTATGGCAGGAATTCACAGAAGAATATGCCATGGTTAAGACATCTGATCTGGATACCAGGTTCACAAGATTGATAATGATTGAATCCCATGCCGATGCATGATTAAACTTAAATATTCAAAACTATGTTTCATCCGGTTAGTGAGTACGCTAGTTAATGATATCTAAATATTCTGTGTTATTATATGGGCCATGGGGTTCTCTTTTAAGCGGCGAACTCGTTTATGTGCAATAACTCCGCAAAAAAACCAAACGAGGCGGGCGGGTACCCTTTTCCAGACTTGGCCGGACTCGAGAATTCTCTATTATCGCATAACTATTCCGCCCGCCTGGGTGGCACCTTACGTAATTAGCATGCTGTTAATGTTTTCGGCGCTTAAAAGAGAGCCCCATGGGCCATTAAGTTACTTATAATAAGATTTGGTCTTTTACTTCTTTACTTACTAATTAACCGGATGAACCAAGGCTATATACTCATTGCCCATTACTATTTACTGTTTACACATTGCTCAAATCACTCATGCCCTGGAAATGCAAACTCCTGGATCATTCTTTCAAAAAGGAGACATTATTATGGAGACAAGATCATTTTCCATACCCAATATATCCTGCGACCACTGCGTAATGACCATTAAAAACGAACTCAACGAACTGGACGGAGTCCTGAAGGTGGAGGGAGATCCCGATACAAAGGAGATCACCGTGGATTGGGATGCGCCCGCCACCCTGGAAAAGATAAAATCCGCCCTCAGGGACATTGATTACCCGGCCACTGATTAGAATCCCGAATCAAGTTGACCGGCCTTGATTTCCCGCCTAAGGTGTGTATAAGGCTAAGCAGGATCATGGCTGAAAAAAAGATCACCATACCCATAACAGGGATGTCGTGCGCCAACTGTGCCATGACCATTGAGAGGACCCTGAAGAAGAAGGTGCCCGGCATAAAGGGTGCCTCCGTCAACTTCGCCAATGAGCGCGCGTTCGTGGAATATCTCCCCTCGGTCACGGATATCGACAAAATAGTCGCTGCCATAGAAAAAGCGGGTTACGGCGCCATATTGCCCCGGCAGGAACTGGAAGACGCCGAACTGGCTGCAAGAGAGGCGGAGATCAGGAACCAGACAAAGAAATTTCTGGTGGGAGTAATCCTTACGACTCCCCTCTTCTTCCTCAGCATGGGAAGAGACTTCGGCCTGCTGGGAGCGTGGAGTCATGCCCCCTGGGTGAACTGGCTCTTCCTGGCCCTTGCCACGCCTGTCCAGTTCTACACGGGATACGATTTTTATACCGGCGGCTGGAAAAGCCTCGTTAACAGGAGTGCCAACATGGACGTCCTGGTGGCAATGGGGTCATCCGTGGCCTTTTTCTATTCCCTGGCCCTGCTCCTTTACCCTCCCCTGGGGACCCACGTCTATTTTGAGACATCGGCGGTTATAATCACCCTTATCAAGCTGGGAAAGATGCTGGAATCAAGGACAAAGGCCAAGACCGGCGGGGCCATACGCAAGTTGATGGACCTTCGCCCCAAGACGGCGACGATCGTTAAAGACGGCAAGGAGGAGAATATACCCCTTTCAAACATCAACGTGGGAGATATCGTCATTGTGCGCCCCGGCGAGAGTATCCCGGTGGACGGGATTGTAATGCAAGGTGAATCCGGTGTGGATGAGTCCATGCTGACCGGGGAACCCCTGCCCGTGGACAAGACCCCGGGAGACAGGGTTACCGGAGGCACCATAAACGGCGAAGGACGTCTCAAATTCGAGGCGAAGGCCGTGGGCAGGGATACGGCCCTTGCCGGGATAATCCGCATGGTTCAGGAGGCCCAGGGAAGCAAGGCCCCCATTCAGGCCCTTGCGGACAGGGTCGCCTCTGTGTTTGTCCCCGCCGTGTTGTTGATAGCCCTGTTTACGTTTATCATCTGGTGGTTCACAGTCGGGGAATTCGTGCCTTCCATGATAAGGATGGTGGCGGTGCTGGTTATCGCCTGTCCCTGCGCCCTTGGTCTTGCCACACCCACGGCCATCATGGCCGGAACAGGCAAGGGAGCGGAAACAGGGATGCTCTTCAGGAACAGCGAGGCCCTGCAAAAGGCCTCCGGCCTGAGCACTGTGGTTATGGACAAGACCGGCACCATTACCATGGGAAGGCCTTCCGTGGTAAAGATTATATCCTATGATATGAAGGACATGGATGAAAATGAAATCCTGGCGCTTGCCGCTTCCGTGGAGATGGGGTCCGAACATCCTCTGGGACGCGCGATAGTCGGGGAGGCCGAGACACGGGGGATTGCTCTTATTGAACCTGAAGGCTTCAAGGCCTACGGGGGACAAGGTGTGCAGGGAACTATAAGGGGACGGAAAGTGATGGTTGGAAAGCCTGACTGGTTCCGGGAGATGAGTATTGACTTCAGCATGGCAGGAAAGGATATGGCTTCTCTCCAGGATGAGGGCAAGACTGTAATGCTCGTGGCAGCAGGCGGGATCAAAGGGCTTATAGCGGTGGCCGACACCCTAAAACGCGGATCCGTCAGGGCGATCGGAGAACTTCACGACCAGGGATTGAAGGTAATTATGCTTACTGGTGACAACCTCCGGACCGCGCGGGCCGTAGCAGAGGAGGCGGGTATTGACCATGTTGTGGCTGAAGTCCTACCCCATGAAAAGACCCGGGAGATAAAGTCAATCCAGGAAAAGGGAGAAAAGGTGGCCATGGTTGGTGACGGTATCAACGACGCGCCCGCCCTGGCCGTGGCAGACGTGGGCATGGCCATAGGCACGGGAACGGATGTCGCCATAGAGTCCGGGGACGTGGTACTCGCCAGCGGTAGCCTGCTTGCCGTTTCAAGGGCCATCCGGCTGAGCAGGAAGACTATGGGAACCATCAGGCAGAACCTGTTCTGGGCGTTCTTTTATAATATCGCCCTTATCCCGGTCGCCGCCGGGGTGCTTTATCCCCTTGAAGGCCTGCCCCATTTTTTAAGGCAGCTTCATCCTATGGTTGCCGCCCTTGCCATGGCCATAAGCAGTATTACAGTCGTCTCTAACAGCCTCAGGCTTTACAGGGCGGATATAGACTGAAAAAGATATAAGGATGCGAGGATTCAAGGCCCTTCGACGGTGCCTCTCGGCCATGAGCTCGAGGCCGAATGGCTCAGGGCCATGAGTCCTTCGATGTTCCTCAGGACCGTGAGCCTGTCGAACGGGTCAAGTAATGAGCTATCAGCTATGAGCTGTGAGCTATGAGCTATTTAACCAATAACATAAGGACA
>CAYQNR010000024.1:26549-27630 GCA_964418945.1 uncultured Desulfobacteraceae bacterium | reverse complement strand
AGCTATCAGCTATGAGCTGTGAGCTATGAGCTATTTAACCAATAACATAAGGACATAATCATGCCTATCCACTTCAGGCGTATAAAGGAGAATATGCGTTTTATGAACCCCTTTAAGGATTTTTCACCGGATACACTGTCCCTGGAGATCCGATTTGACCCTTTGACCGGACAGACCACGCGTCTCCTGGGTATTTCGTATGAGTTGCCGGCCCGGCCCGACCTGGATGAAGTGGTGAAGAGGTCCAGAGAGATCTTTTGCCCCTTCTGCCCCGATGCCCTGGAAAAATCCACCCCTCTCTTTCCTAAGGAGCTTATACCCGAAGGAAGGATCCTCAGGGGAGAGGCCTGTGTTGTCCCCAACCTCCTGCCACTTGACCGGTACACGGGTGTGTGCGTGGTCTCCAAAACCCATTACATTGCCATAGAAGACCTTACGGCCGAGATACTCAGGGACCCTTTCCTGGCCTCGTGGGATCTTGTCAAGGCTGTCGCTGCGTATGATCCGGACGTGAATTATTTCAACATCAACTGGAACTACATGTTCCCGGCCGGATCCAGCCTGGTCCATCCCCACATCCAGGTTAACTGCGGGGTAATTCCCACATACCAGCAACGTGCCCAGATCGAATCCGGCATGAAATATTTTATGGAAAGCGGCCGGGAGTTCTGGTCGGACTACCTGGAGGCCGAAAGAAAGGCTGAAGAACGTTTTGTCGCGGATATCGGTCCCACCTCCTGGACCCTGAGTTTCGCACCCCACAGTATCCTCCCGGACCTTTGGTGTATCTTCCCCGGCCACTCCTCCCTCCTGGAGATTAAGGAGGAGGATCTTGACCACTTTCTCAGGGGACTGGAGGGTGCCATAAGATACTTTGATATGGAAGGCCTTTTCAGCTTTAATATGGCCATGTTTTCAGGCAGGGAATCCGGCCATTTCCGTCTCAATGCCAAGATCTCTCCCAGACTGCTCTTGAGGGAGATCGGAAACAGCGACCACACCTATCTCCAGTTCCTGCACCGCGAGCACATGTGTTGCAGGGCCCCGGAGTCGGTCAGGGAAAAGGTGCTGGATGCCTTCG
>CAYQNR010000024.1:0-26449 GCA_964418945.1 uncultured Desulfobacteraceae bacterium | reverse complement strand
GGATAGAGCGTTGGTCTCCGGAACCTTTAAAAACTAAAATGCGGATAACCAATATTGACAAGGTTTTCCGCGTTTTTTATTTGCGTTTTAATAGGTTATCAGAAAAGATCAAGCTAATATCTGTTCATATTTTGTCACGTCCTGTTAGGTTTTTAATTGTGACATTGTTACAAATTTGTTACAGCCAATATTGCAACTACTTCATAAATACTGGCTCCCCGAAAATATGGAAAATGGGCACTGGGAGGAGAGGATTATAATTCATTAACGCCCAGGCTGAAATTTATGCGGACGATTTTCCCGCACATATTGTGCAGCCTGATGTTAGGCTACCTATTCACCTTTACCCCGCTCTATATACATGGTACTTGGAATAAACCGCTTGGGGTATTTACCTGAGGATGTGAGTTCGTGACGACGAAGCCGTGTGCCCTGCCTGTTAACAAGATCGTGGCCCTCGGATAGAAAATATCGAATGAGAACGCGCTCGACAAGGGGCAAGCATTTCTTGAGTTGCTGACCAGATTTAGTATCGAGACAGCCTGCCAGCACAACACGCCGACCAGCTTTTGCGTTTTTCAGATGCTGCATAAGCCGCAAATTATTTAACTGTCCCTTCACACGACTGCGAATGTCATTAGCCTTCCCAATATAAAGTGCTTCAAATTGACCACCCCATCGTCGGCCAAAAACATAAACTCCGGCCCTGGCAGGAACTTTATCTAATGCCACACTGTAAATCAGGTTTTGGCGAGTTGCATCCCTCAAGGAAATTGGTCGCGTCCATTCCACATAGAGTTTCATTATTATTGTGTAACCTCCTTAGCGTCTGACTGGTGGGCTAACGAGCCTGTCGAAAAAGTCCAAAAATGGTTAATTTCTCTGTTTTGCATCTAATAAAATCAGCTACTTACAGACCATAAAACCTCGGATTTAGAGTTTTTCGACAGGCTCAACGATAGGCATTACGGGCCGCGGGCGGGGTCTTATCGCCCGGTCACTGTAGATGCCCTGGTTAGGAGATTATTATTTTGATAAAAACTTCTTATATTGTGGATATTCATAAAGCATGAATTTCATAATATTTACTTTCATTGTTGGATTGTGATGCGCTGTTGCATATGCACCAGAACCGACTTTCATTCCTGGAAGGTAAAATGAAATAAAAAACCTTTCATGTTTTTTTTCCTTTTTGACAAGATACATTGAAAGATCACCAAGTTCTTTTTCATTTGGTAACCTACCATTTACGAGTGGTACTTGAACGTCTATAGTAAGTTTAACTTTTCCTAGTTCTTCTTTTTTTAGAATTTTATGTTCAATTATTTCTCCAGCACTCGCAAGAGCTGATGAAAAAAATAAAACTATTAATATAAATAATACCGATTTTTTTAACATCATTCGATCTCCTAAGGGCCTGGGTAACAGGCCGGCTTTCGAGCAAGGCGGAAAAGCTGGTCCTTGTTGATCCAGGTGTTGGGTTCATTAAATTGCCTCCAGTTCGTTAATTGCAATATCAAGTCTCTCAACTAACTTATTGTAAGTAGCCTCACTTAATTGTGCGGTTTGATTATTCGATGAATCTAAACGAGCTCTGACTGTAGCCATATTAACTTTATAATGGTGAAAAAATGTTATAGTGTCCTCAATGGATTCAACTTTCGAAAATATATCGATATTTGAAATAAGAAGCTGATAGAGAAAATCGCCTACAACAATTTCACAATACTGGGTTTCTTTAAAGATAGCGTTCCCATTTTCTAGCTTTACGTGCCTGTCAAGATCTTGACGAATTTGTCGGAGATGCGTCACAGCTAGAAGGCAGAGCTTATGTCTGCGTTTAAGCTTCTTAAACCATTCGAAAACTTCACGAACGATTAGCGCTAGAGCTGCCCCTATAGCACCGATTAATATTTTTTCAATCAATCATCATCTCCTATTCTTAAACCCAACACCGCTAATTAGCCGCGTGGTTTTTTGCGTCGGCTGAATTAGCCTTGTTAAGTGTTTTTTTGTATTTTAGCTCATCTTTACCAAGTTCATTTTGGTATTTAATCCGTTCAACCAATCCATGTAAGCCGGGAAACAATGATGACGCGTTGACACCTAATCGAAAGAGCTTATATCTGAGTGTTGAAAAGGTGTCTGCAGGAATTTCTATTCTTCTGAGCAACAAATCAGCATCTTGTGTATTTTCGAAAGGAACAAACTCATTACTAAGTCTATCCCGATGATGAATAGTGAAAACTCCAGATTGAGCTTGAATATATGGAAATACGTGTTCAGGATAATAAAGGAATGTTTTTTCAATTGAAAATGGAGAGGGCTGATTTAGTGTGTTACTAATAATTCTTTCAACATCGTAAATGAAACTCCAAACGATTCCGGGCGATGAGTCTTTAGCAGGCTTACATACAGTAAACCATAAGGCAGCAAGAGGATTTCTTGTCCAATCCAAAAGACGTGTTGGCAATCTATTATGTTGCGCAACTGCCAGCCATTGCCAATCATTATTTGGTGTATGTCCTAAATATGGAAGTGCTTCCCTTTTGAATTCTTCAAAAACTTCTCTTTCAGATGAAAACCAAAGTTTGCTATCTTTGTCACGACCAACAGAAGGTATAAGTGGCAATTGACTCCTCTGCCCTCGGAATACAATACGGGCATCCGATGACATCCATGTCACAAGTTCAATAAATTCTTCAATTGTAGTGACACGATACAGTTTTGTACAATTCGTTTTGTCTTCTATCAAATATTTTTTCATTTTGTTTATTGGACTGTAAACACTTAACACCGCAAATCAGTGGGCGCGTTAGCGATCCGCTGCATTTGCCTCGTTATGTGAAAAATAGCTAATTTACACCCAAGCTTCGCAAGATGGCTTGAAGTCCACGAATTGCTTGGGAGTGAGACTGCCCCTTACTTCTTAGTGTGACATAAGCGGCTGCGTATTCGGCGTATTTTTGATTCTCAATTCTGGTTGCAAATAGCTGATTTAGGCCTTCCATGATATTAAGAAGGCTCTCTTCAATACCATCTTTTTCTAGCATCTCTTGTGCAGTCACACTCATATCAGCAATTTGCTGTTTGTTCTCAACGTAAGTGGACGAAAGCTGGTCCAACAAACTGCGAAACCGGGCAACAGTAATGTGATTTTTTGAAACGTAGCCACGAGCGTTGATGGTCGCAAGCTTATACTCAAGGGACTCGGTAGCCTGAGCCGTATTTAACGCACACAGTACAATAACAATGAAAAGAGTTGACAATGTCGAATGCCTAAGCATCTTGGTTTCCTCCTGTGTTTAAAGGCTTTGTAATTGTGCACATAACATATATATTATCCTGTTTCAGGATAATACGTTAATATCAGAATTATCCTGTTATAGGATAATTCATCAAATCAGATTTGCAGATACTATGTCTCAGTGTTAAGAAAAAAGCTACCCGTTTAAGTAACACGGGGGGTTAGAAATACATGGTTAGGTTACCGGTTAATAATTGAACTGTAAAATTGAGCTGAATGGTTTTGATTATATTTTATTATATGAAAATATGATAACTCTATAATAAATTAATTTGCAAGGGAAATTTTTATATATAACCCGGACATAAAATAATTTTATAATGTCCGAGTAAAAGGTATTAACATTAAATAGAATCCTGGGTTATGAACACCCGGGATTTAATATTTTATAGTAACGATAAAACGGCACAGCAGCCTATTACTGGGCATCTGTGCCTATTCCCTGCAACAAAGAAAAGAAACTCCGATCCGAGTAAACCTCCCAAGCCTAATACAATCCAAAAAGGTGAAGCAAGGGGCTTGGTTGCGGCGCTATCTAGAGCACGCAACCAAGCAAGCCCGACCCTGCAAAATACCTCCAGAGGTTGCAGAAAGGGGGGCGAATGACTATCAGCCCCCCTTCTAACGTGAAAAAATTAAATAATATTGGTTCAGGAGTTAAGATTCCGGCTTCAAGGATCGACAGGGGATCAAAACCAATGAGCCGATTATTGACCTTGAAGGAATCAGCTGCGTATGTTGGGCGGTCTGTGCCTTCAATGCGTGAATTGCTCTACGGCCATGAATTAAAATGTATTCAAAAGGGTAACGGCAAAATATGGGTTGATATAAGAGACCTTGATGCCTGGATTGACAAAAATAAGGCTTATATATGAAGCGGAAAGGGGGTAATTTTCAACGATCAAAGCTTGATACATAGGAAAGGATTATTTCTTTTTTAATTGGTCTTTGGGGGTGTATTTTTTAAGAAGGTGTTCCATGCCTTCTTCAAGTAGGACATTGACAGGTTTATCAAGGTCTATGGCAAGCTTTTTGATTTCCTTGAGAAGCTTTTCATCAAGTGAGGTTGTGAAAGGTCTTTTAGTCATGTAAATACTTATATAAGGGTCTAAGAAAAAAATCAATTATAATAGTTGACAAATAGATTTTAAATAATTATATATTTATATACGTATATAAAAATTCCGAACGATAGGCTATGAAAACAGAAACCAAAAATATAACGGTTGAGATCCCCGGAACCGTGAGGGCCGGGCGGTCCGCCTTTGGCCGGGAAAGTCTCAGGCGTTTTTCATTTGAAAGGGGGTTATGATATGGGTTCAGTTTATATCAGAGGTTCAACATATTGGATCAGGTACAGAAAGAACGGGAAGAATATTTTTGAATCTTCCAAAAGTAAAAAGAAATCAGTTGCCAATGATCTATTAACATCGAGGGAAGCGGCTGTATCTGAAGGCCGTCCGATAATCACAAGACACATTAATTTTGAATATTTGAAACGATTAATTCTTGATGACTATCAGGTTAATGGCAAACGCTCAATTCAGAGAATAGAGATCAGTATTTCACATCTTGAAAAATATTTTGAGGGATATAAAGCGGATAATATTACAACATCCGACATAAAGAATTATATCACGTTAAGGATGGAGCAAGGGGCATCAAACGGCACAATAAACCGTGAGTTAACAGCTTTAAGACGTATGCTCAATCTTGCCGTACAGGATGAACGGATAAATAAGGTTCCTTATTTTCCTATGTTGAAAGAATCCACACCACGACAAGGGTTTTTTGAACATGATGAATATTTGGCTTTACTCAAAGCACTTCCTTCTTATTTGCGTCCGGTTGTGATCTTTGGTTACAAAACAGGATGGAGAAAAAATGAGATCCTAAAATTGACATGGGATCAAGTTGACCTGATAGAAAGATATATTCATCTAAGCCCGGATCAAACCAAGAACAGCGAAGCACGGTCAATTTACATCGGCAACGAGCTTTATGACATGCTTAGGATTCAACGGGCGAAAAACCTTAACGGTTGCCCTTATGTCTTTCACAATAAAGGTGAAAAAATAGGTGACTTCCGAAAGGCTTGGAAAACAGCTTGCAAAAAGGCTAAACTTTCGGGTAAATTATTTCATGATTTCCGAAGAACAGCGGCACGGAACTTGACAAGATCAGGAACGCAGGAAACAGTTGCAATGAAGATTACAGGCCATAAGACTAGATCAGTGTTTGACCGTTATAATATTACTTCACAGGATGATATCCGGGAAGCGGTTGAAAGGCAGGAAAAATATTTATCTCAAGAAAGTGTTACAAAAACTGTTACAATCCGGGAAAATCAGCAAGAAATCGGTTTGAACCATAAACTACAAGTCATTAATTTTAAAAGATAATACACATTATGGGCGATTAGCTCAGGTGGATAGAGCGTTGGTCTCCGGAACCAGAGGTCGCGCGTTCGAGTCGCGCATCGCCCGCCACATCCACCTGGTTTTCACAATGGAAAATCCAGTCCCCTGACTACATAATTCTATAGGGTGATAGGATGAAAAAATTAATCCAAATATCAATAATTACTTTGGTCGCTTTTCTGTTTAGTTCATATGTTTTCGCAGATCAGTTTAAAGTGACATGGGTTTATGACGGGGACACATTTAAGGCAGAAGGACACAATATTGAGATAGTCGTGCGATTCATAGCTATAGACGCGCCTGAAGTATCCTACACTAAAGGCAAGCCGAGCCAGCCTTTCAGCATCCAGGCAAAGAAGATACTGACGGATCTTATTCTAAACAGAACCGTGAACATAAAGGGATATGGTCTTGATAAACACAACCGGCTTCTAGCTGTTGTTTCTTATGGAGGCAAGAATATCGGCGTGGAGATGATTCAACAGGGTTTGGCAGAGATATATCAGGGGAAATTGCCCGATAATTTTAATCTCAAAGACTATAACCGGGCCGAGTTTCACGCTAAAACATCCAGGAAGGGCATGTGGAGCCAGGGGGATAACTACATCAGTCCCAGAGAATGGAGGGAGCGTGAGTTAAGATAAAAACAATTGGATAGTCTGGTCCGCCCCGGATTCCAGGATTCCTTTTACATCTAACTTGGACAACCTTGACGCGTGCGTCGGTCATTCACAGTGAGGAACACGGGCTATCCCAGTTTGCCTCTGCTTTCCAGGGTATCGGCGACCTTCTTTAATCCCATACTTTCGAGAGTGCCTCTTGTCGGCCAACCGTTGGCCGTATTCCAACCTTCGAAATCGTAGAACATGGTCTTCCATTCCTCGAACTTGGCCCGGTCGAGCTTTCGACCTGCATTGGGGGTGTAGGCCCACTTCCCATTATTGTATGTAGGCATCACATGCTCTTTCGAAGGAGTGTCGTAAATATAATCGGGGAATATTTCCTGATCCCGATGCCTACCCTGCAACGTCCAAATGGCCCTTTCCAATGTCCATATCTTGCGCCCGGTTTCCATGCCGTCGGCAAAGGAGATATTCTTGCCGGTGACCGCATTCCAGAATTTGGGCTCGGCTTCAGGAGTTGCGCCCCCTTTATCGGGGGTGTTGTTGGTGAAGAACATCGGCCATCTCCATCCGCAAAACCCGGTGCAATCGATCCAGAATCTCTCGTAATGCCGGTGCCAGGCGACCTGCTTGACTTTGTGAATGGAATAGATGCCCGTCGGCCCTTCGCCGTAGTCCAGCATGAAAGTGTCCCCGGCGTATGGAATCATGGTTGAAGCGACGATCTCCACCGCCTTCTCGGCCGAAAGATACGGTTCCACACCGGCGCCCATCATGGCCATGGGCATCCAGTGAAGGGGATAGTTGAACGTGTGCATCATGATGTCCCGCTCCCCCAAAAGGGACCCGTAGCCCCATTCCACTTCAACCCTGGGATCGTAGTGCTCGGGAGAACCCCAGTACGGCAGGTTCAGCAGGCCGCTGGACAGGTCCTCTTCGTATCTGCCCCATTTGACCGCAGCTCTGGCAACGCCTTCGCTAAGGTCGTCGCCGATTCCTTCGCGCATGGCGATTCTGCGCATCAGTGCTTCCACGAATTCCAGTGTGTGGAATTGCTCCATGGGCAGATCGCATTCGATCTCCTTTCCGGGCCCCAGGACTCCCAACCGGTAAAGACCCATGATGTAGTTTTTGGGCGGCGCGATATGCCAATGATTTATGCCGTATGAGTGCAGCAGGTCGGTTGCTCTCATCTTGTCGATGCGCGAGCCCTGCATCCACATATATTCGACAGTACTAGCACAGATCGATTCGTTGCTTTTCCCGCTGGCCAACCGCATGCGACATCCCCGGGGACAGGATGCGCAGGCCGCGGCACGGGCCGGTTCGAGCGGAACACTCATATTATGCGTGTTCCCCCCGCTGGGCGCGCCATTGAACAGCATGAAATCTCTCGGTTCCATTTTGGGATCGAGCGGATCATCCACATTCCACTGGTATTTGTTGAACCATAGTCTGGCCTCCATCAACGCCTTGGGATTCGCGATGGGCACGCTTCCCGTTCCGATGACGCTGACGGCCTTGAGTTTCTTGGCTCCCCAAACTCCCCCGAATCCGCCCTGCGCGCCAGTGCTGCCCGCGCCGTGCACAATAGAGGCGATCCGGCTCCTGTTCTCTCCCGCCAGACCAATGCAGGCCACCGCCGGGACTTGAGTCGTATAGCTGTCGTCCACTTCCACCCATTGGCCGTATCTTGCCTCGGGCACTACCCGTCGTTCGATCTCCTCCTGAGTATTAACGACAGTCATCCCCCAGAGTCCGTAGGCGTTTTCAATCGTAACCTTGTCGTTGATGATGTTGATCCAGACCGGCTCATCGGAAGCTCCTTCGATCACAATGCCGTCCCAGCCAGCGTATTTCAATTGCGCCGCAAAGCGCCCTCCCCAGTTGGTGCGGCTGAACCATTCAACGGGGTAATACATCGGTGCCAAACCCTGGAGTTCGATCCTCCCGGAACTCGGAACGTAAGTGCCGGAAAAAGGCGCAGTAATCATGGTTATCACGTTTCTGGGATCGAAGGCGTCAAAGGGCAATTGATCGCCCACCAGGTCAAAGAAAATGGCCGCGCCGATGCCGTGCGCGCCGCCGAATTCCTCATACTTCTCGGTGGCGATTGTGTCGATCGATTTTGTAGTCAAATTTACCCTTAAGATTTTACCGATATATCCACCCATCATTGGAACACCCTCCTATCTCCTGAAGCTATAAACGCCTCCCTTCTACATTGGCGAAGGCCAATCTTACATATACATCCCAGCGTGTCCCACAGTGTAGTGGAAAATAGGTTTTGTAACGTTCCTTACCGTCAACGGCCCATGTTCCACTCCTTCGGGAATAATAGCGACAAAGCCCTTGTCTATTTTATATTGCTTTCCCTGTACCCATAATTCTACTTCGCCGTGCAGTTTATGTATGTCATCGAAATCAGTCCCGAAAAAGGCAATTATTTGCGGGAAAGGATGCGTATGCTTGTCTACAAAGGTTACATCCTGTCCTTTCAGTCCGGACCGTTCTTCAGGCCAAATCCATGCCGCTTCGGCATGAAAGCTGGACCCTGGCACAACATCGCTGTCAAGGTGCGCAACACGGTGAATAAAATTATCAGGGATTTTCTTCCTAAATGCGGGAGTCTCCCGGCCGGTCTTGTCTTCAAAAACAAAGTACTTGCGCATGTCCTTTTCGCCAGCGTATTTTCCAGGCTTGTCGCCAAGAACGGTATGCTCATATGAGGAAGTGTAGCCCATGCTGAAATGGAATATCGGTCTTTCCATTGGCGACATATTTAAAGGACAGTGTCTCATCCCGGCAGGAAAAATAGCAATGCAGCTTTTGTTAAAGGTCACAGGCTGGTCTTCCAGCCAAAACTCCATTTCGCAGCCCAGGTCGGAAGGATCGTCAAAATCGCTGCCAAAAAAGGCAAAAACCTCGTCAAAGGGGTGCATATGCGGCTGTGGCCCGATTTTGACGCCGGGCTTGAGCTTCTTCATACTTTCGACCGCCTTTTTTGCAGCTATGGGGCTGACCATATCTGGTGGAAAAAACCAAAGACACTCGGAATAAAATGTTCCGGGGCCCACCTCGCCGTCTATATACAACACATGCTCCATGGAACGATTTTCGCCGGGGATATATTCCTCAAGAGGAGTGTCTGGTAATCCCCAGGCAAGCACCACATTCTTCTTCATTTCCGTAATTATGTAGTCTGGTTTGAATTCTGCCATTTGTCTTCTCCCAACGGATGGGCCTTCCGGCTTCCCAAAAGCCGTCGCCAGGCTGAGTGGCGAAATAAAAAATCCGGCTGCCGGTATTGCCAATCCCGATTTCAAAAACGTTCTGCGCGTTAGTTTATTTCTCATAAAACCTCCTTTGATTAGAAACGGCTAACTCACATAAATAATGGTTGCCACATACAAGAATGGCTCCTCGGGACATCAAAGGTAGTTTTCTTTATTACCGCTGCGTGTCAATATCAACGATATTAAATAATATCGAAGCCCCCGATCTTTGTCAACTTTGCATCCAAAGACACTACCTGTCCCTTCGGCTCCTTTAAGGCGAGACTTACCCCTTTATAGGGAAAGCCTATGAGATATGAGGGTCACCAAGCTAATTGATTATCTTCATTAAGGATTGTTTAACGATTTGGCCTTATGGTTCATCCGGTTAATGAGTACGCTAGTTAATGATATCTAAATATCTTGCACTATATGGGCCATGGGCCATTAAGGTACTTATAATAAGGCTTAATCTTTTACTTCTTTACGTACTCATTAACCGGATGAACCAAAATATATCATGACTGGATAAAGGTATCGCGGATATCCGGTCACGGCGGTTCTTTTCAAGACGACATCTATAGTATCCCGTGGACGTGGTCTTATTTTCAAGGGTTTGGCAAACCTTTTCCTGGTGGCAAAGGCATATTCTGCCAGGGGTTCTGGTGGAGCAAACCCTTTAAAACAAGCCCACTGCAGGCCTTGGGTGGAATTCTTTTTGAGATGTCGTCTTTCCAAGAACAGCCGTGACCTCAGGTCATGATGCTTTTTGAAAGGTGATATCTCGAAAAAGGGAGTGCAGCCAAGTATACCCGCGGTCTGAAATCCCTGAAATCTGACCGCTTGCTCAGGATGACGTAGATATCACCTTGAAAAAAATAGGTTTATCCGGTTAATGAGTATGCTGGTTAATGATATCCAAATATTTTGCGCTATATGGGCCATGGGGTTCTCTTTTAAGCGGCAAACTCGTTTATGTGTTATGACCGCGCAAAAAACAACACGAGGCGGGCGGCGGCTGGCCGTGATTTCAGAGGACCTGCTCTTTGACCTCTTCCCGTGTATCTCTTATTTCCAGGGCGTTTCTGTAGATCACATAATACTTGTTGATATTGCTCAAGTACTGCACGGTCTCCTGGCCCACTATCCGTAGCACGGCCAGTTCCACGTTCCGGAACCACCGGTTCGGATCCAGGTCCATGGAGGCGGCCTTCTTTCTTGCCTGCCGGATCTTGGCCGGCCCCGCGTTGTAGGCGGCCAGGGAAAAACGGACCTGGTCCCTGGGGCGGATATCCTCTTCACTGAAATACCGGTCACGTACAAAGTCGAGATACTTGACCGCGGCGTGAATGTTGTTTTCGAGTTTGTGTATGTCTTCAATGCCGATTTTGGGGTCTGCCGCGGTAGAAGGCAGTACCTGCATTAGCCCGATTGCACCTTTGTTACTCTTTTTTTTGTGATTCAGCCCTGATTCCTGATAGGCCATAGCCAAAAGCAGCCGCCAATCGAAACCGTACCGGTCCCCATACTTTTCAAAATACGGGCGGTATTCGGCAATCCTGGCGCCGGCATGGCCTTTGAGGGGGTTTTTCACCCACTCAGTGTTTTCGTAATACCGTTCAAAAAAGATATTTCCCAGAAGTGTGCCCTTGCGGTGTTTCTTGATGAACCGGTTCAGGCTCTTTTCCAGTTCCGGGGCATCCTTGCGCACCGCCCAGGCAATCCGGCCTCCGCGACGAAGCTTGATCTTCTTGTGCACCCGTATATCACGGAGTACTTCCGACCAGATCTCCGCCAGGTAGCTGTCGCAAACAGTCCGTTCGATTGCCCCTGTGTTGACCAGCTCTAGGATGTCCTCGGTTTCGAGGTTCTCGCCTGCCTCCACGATCTTTACAGCCCTCTTGTTCTCTTTTTCAAGTTGTTTGTTGAGCATTACCAGACTCTCGTAATAGCTGCTGCTTTTACGAACAAAGACCCGTTTGCCGGAGAGGTCTTCCAGGCTTTGAGGAGGGATCACATCCTTGTGGGTAACCAGCAATTCTTCCACCTCGGTCAGGTAGGGTCGGGTGAAGTCGACGATTTCTTTACGCTTTTCAGTTATGGTCAGGCTGGCTGCCGCAATATCGCCCAACCCATCCACAAGGTAGGTAAGCAGGCGGTCCCGCGACACAGGAATAAATTCGAGCGTGACCTTCAGTTCTCCGGCCTTGACATCCTCATTTAGGAACTTGTCGTACTCTTTGAGAAGCGCGTATTCAAACCCGTGGGCCTTTGCGCCTACCAGAAAGAAATTCGTGCGGTTCATGGTGGTCAGCACCCGGATATATTTACGCTTTAGCAAGCCTGGCAGGTCTTCGGTATAGGTCTCGGACAGATGTGTGTCCAGGGGGTGACGAGGATCGGGGTCTTCTGCGGCCGACGACCAGGCCCAGAGCAGGCAGGCAGACATCGAAATGAACAGGATCCTTTTCATGGCCCTCCCTCTGTGCCAATCAGACAATATAGTCTCACCCTTTCGACCCGGGTGTCTGACACATGTCATTTTAGTTTAGTCCAAAGGGTGATCTCATGTCAAGTAACGGTCAGCCCAAAACCTCAATCCAATATCGGCATTATCAATGAGGACAATGGATTTTGTCCCTGCCAAGCCAGGAATCATGCCTTGATGTTGGATTTGGGGTGTATGTATAACGTGCTTGAAAATATAAATATTCTGCATTATATTTATACGTTAATCTTTAGCCCCTAAATGCAAACCGGAGGATCTATGACACAGAAAATCGATTACAGGGAAGAGATTGAAAAGGCCATAGCAGTATTTGATACAAGTATGGGGACCTTTGACGCGGAACTATATGCCAAGGAATGTCCGGAAACAGTCTGGAATTTTATCAACCTGGCAGAAGGAAGGCAAAAGACACAGAGAGAGGGCAATTTTTACGACAAGCTGACGTTTCATCGGGTCATAAATGGTTTTATGATACAGGGAGGCTGTCCCATAGGAAACGGTACCGGCGGCCCTGCTTACACATTTAAGGATGAATTTTCTCCATCCCTCAAGCATGACAGTGAAGGCGTATTATCCATGGCCAACGCAGGCCCCGGGACCAACGGAAGCCAGTTTTTTATTACCCTGAACCCAACCCCGCATCTGGATAACAGGCATTCCGTCTTCGGAAAGGTTATCAAAGGAATGGATGTGGTAAAAGATATCGGCACGGTTGAAACCGGTCCCGGAGACAGGCCCAAAAAACCGGTGGTGATCAATCACGTCACTATTGAGAGGCGATCGTTTTAAACAGGCTGCCTTGATCGGATATCATACCAGACCATTCATTGCCTCCTTCATTATAAGATCGTGCAGCATGGGCCTGAACCTCTTTATCCCCTGATTGGTCCACGTTGTATGTATCCTGTTGGTAAGAAATATAATTATAATATCTTTCTCAAGCTCCATCCATACCGAAGTACCCGTAAAACCAAGGTGCCCCACGCTGTTACGGGAAAAGTATTTCCCTGAACTCGAGTCCCGGGCAGAGGGGGTATCCCAGCCCAAGGCCCAGGTACACCCATCCACGATCTCCTGCCTGGTGAAAAACTCCTTGACCATACCGGGCCTGAGATAATCATCCCTTTCCCCGCGAAAATGTTCCTTTAACATGTTGACTAAGACCAAAACCTCTTCAGCATCCCCGAACAGGCCCGAATGACCTGAGTATCCGCCCAGTGCGTAGGCATTTTCGTCATGGACTTCCCCTTGGATTATCCTTTTACGCCAGACGCAATGCCCGGTGGGTGCTATATCCTCTTTTTTGAATTGACCGGGTATGCCTCCCGTATTCAAAAAGGTCCTTTTTAATGACAGGGGATTGTAAAAGTTGAGTTCCAGAAAAGATTTTAAAGGCATCCCCGATACCTCTTCAACCACCCACTCCAGGATCATAAACCCCAGATCGCTGTATACGCAGGCCTTTGCCGGACTGTATACCAGCGGCTCTTGCACTATGGATTCTCTTAGATACTTTTTCCTCTTTTCCGGCCGCACATTAACAAGATCCACATAGAGAGGTTTCCAGTCCGCAAGCCCCGCGCAATGGCTCAGGATCATTCGGGGAGTCAATGACTCTTTGTCCTTGAGAGGGGATGTTGTGATTATCTCCAATAAAGGTTGATCCAAACCGATCTTTTCCTGATCAACCAAACTCATTGTGGCCAGGGTGGTGGCCAGAGGTTTTGTAAGTGACGCCAGGTCGAATATTGTATCCTTTCTCGTGAAAACGTGTTCGGGGCTCAAGCCCACATATCCAGTTTCCTTGAAAAAGACAACTTCTCCCTCCCTGGCCACAAGCAGCACGGCCCCCGGATAAACCCCTTCCGCAGCGCCCTTCTTAAGCAGTTCTGTTACTCTTTTCATACTACTTTTTCCCGGTCGATCCATCCATATACACATAGGCGAAGATTTTGGCATCTTCGATTATATCCTTTATAAGACAGTATTCGTTGGGCTGGTGAGCGGTGTCCTGCGCAGTTACCCATACGGCCGCGGGGAGCCCGGCCCTGCGGAAAAAAGCGGCTACCGTACCCCCGCCTATACCCATCCGTTTCGCCTCCAGCCCTTTAACCACCCTGATGGCTCTGGACAGAGCCTCCACAACAGGAGCATCCACGGGGGTGGGCACAGCGGCATCCTGGCGATACACCGGTTCAGCATCAATAGACAGGTCAAGTTCCTTTGCCAGCTCACCGGCCATAGCTCTTGCTGATACAAGGATGTCATCCACCCTGTATGAAGGTAAAACCCGGCAGTCTATATAAAATACATCCTTCCCGGGTATGGTATTGATATTGGGGACATTGGCCTCTATCTTGGTAGGTTCAAATGTGGATGCCGGGGGGCTGAAAAGCTCATTCTTCAGGTTAAATTCCTTTTTTAGGTCTTCAAGAGCGACTATAAGTCTGGCCGCCCCCCATAGGCTGTTTTTGCCTTTGTCAGGGGTGCTGGCGTGACACTGCTTCCCTGTCACGGTAAACCTTATCCATAACATGGATTTTTCCGCAACCTCTATCATTGTTCCCTCTTCATTGCCACCGTCAGGCACTATGATCAGGTCATCGGGTTTAAACAGCCCGCCATGGTTCTGCAGAACATAGTCAAGCCCGAATTTACTCCCTGTCTCCTCATCAGCTACAAAGGCAAGGGCGACAGGCCTCTTTAAAGCCACACCGGATTCCTGAATCGCCTTAAACGCCATATAGGAACTTACTATCCCATGCTGATCATCCTCCACGCCTCTTCCTATAATCCTGTCACCTTCCACCCTGATTCTGTACGGATCTCCATGCCACAGGGAAAGGTCCCCCGGCGGAACGATATCCATATGGGATAGGACCCACACCGCCGCGGCCTCGATATCCTGTCCCCATACGGCGATCAAGTTGGGACGATACCCATCCATTGCCCTTTTATCCGGGGCCTTTATCTCCTCAAAATGATCCGGCCCCAACTCCTTTAGCCTCCCTTTCAGGTATTCGGCCTTTTCATGCTCTCCCGTGCCCCCGTTATCCGGTCCCAGAGCAACCCTTGAGGTCAAATCACGCTGAAGTTCGATAATTTCATCTTCATAACCTTCTATCCTTTTAAAGATATCTTCGATCCGTTCCATTTTTATTAGCCCTCCAAAACCAATGTTTGTTCTCCCACTCGTTCATTATTATAGGCCGGAAAGCCTTGCAATATCTTTGATAGCAATGCCCATAATTCCATCCACACTCATGGATGGATTTTCATATAAAGGCCGCCCGATTTTGATGGTAACCAGGGTTCTCCATCCCCTTTTCGAATATCTTATACCCGCAGGGATCAAAGGGACCCCCATCCTGTGAATAATCATCCTGGGCAGTCCCCTATGTCCGGGACCCATCTTCTCCCTGTAATATGTGCCTTCCGGAAAGATTACCACCCCTCCCCCCTCCTCTAAAAGTCTTAATATCATCTTAATTGATTGCCGGCTCTCCAAAGGCCGTTCACGATTTAGTGGAATCCCTCCAAGTGATAACAAAAACCATTTACAGACAGGCCTTTCAAACAGTTCGTATTTGGCCATATAGTAAAGGGGTTTTTGAAAGACCACTCCCAGGAGGGGTATGTCTTCCCACCGCTGATGCTTGGGTAGCAGGATAAACGCACCCCTTTTAGGGATATTTTCAAGACCCGTGACCTGAATCTTGAACAAGGGGTACAGGAACAACCGCGCGGCAGCCCTGGTCAGCCTGAAGATCAATGGCTTTATTTCTCCAGCAGGATTGGTGAGGTAGTTCATCATTTCTAAGTCATTTTTTTAGGTTCTTCTCCCCACTAGTTGGAAGAAAGTGGTCAAGGATTCAAGGGTTGATTATTTTGTTTTTAAGATTCTCACCCGAACCCTTGAACTCTGGAATCCCCGGGTCCTAATAGATATTGTCCTGAGAAGAATGGCCCTGACCGAAGGGCTGTCCCTTTTCTTCGTTCCGGATCTCCAGGCCTGTATAAAGTCACGCCTGTTCACTCGAACCCTTGAATCCTCGAATCCTTAGTCTTTATACGGCATAGCTGTGAAGTCCGGCCAGGAAATTGACGCCGAAATAGGTGAACAACACACAGGCAAACCCTATGATGGAAAGACTCGCCAACCTTTTCCCCTTCCATCCTCTTACCATCCTGGCATGGAGCATGGTGGCATATACCAGCCATGTGATAAGCGACCAGGTTTCCTTGGGGTCCCAACTCCAGTAGCTGCCCCAAGCCGCATTAGCCCATACGGAGCCTGTGATAATACCCAGGGTAAGCATGAGAAAACCTATTATCACCATATTATAGTTCAGTTCGTCAAGGGTCCCGGCTCCCGGTAGCAGGTTGAAAAAGCCAGTTTTTATATTCGCCATATGTGATTTTTTGAGGAGATACATCAGGCTAATTCCGAATGATAGTGCAAAGGCGGCATACCCGAAAAAGCAGGTAATTACATGAGCGGTAAGCCAGTTACTCTGGAGCGCCGGTATCAGGGGACGGATCTCGCTGCTGACATTGTCTGAAAAAGAGGCGTAGGCAAGAGCAAGAAAGGCAAGAGGGGTAACGAATGTCCCCACGGTCCTGTTCTTGATGCGCCGTTCCATCAGGAGATAGAGCAGGATGATCGTCCATGAAAAGAAGATCAAGGATTCATATAGATTGGAGAGCGGGGCATGGCCTATATCCAGCCGGTATGACTCAACCCACCTGACAATGAGGGCAAAAGTATGGCCTGCCAAGCCTGTAAGGGTTATAATTGTAGCGATTTGACCAAAGGCCTTTTTCTCCATTACCATCATCAAAAGATAAAAGAGAAAAGACAAAAAATAGAAAAAAGTTATGTAACTTAGAATAACCGAATGGAGCATTATATCTCCCTTCCCGGGTTTAAACATGAGTCCAGGCTTGTTACCAGCCGATCCAACTCTTTTTCCATACCGACCTGGTTTTTGCTGGCTTTGCCCGCTACCTTTACACTAATGTTGCCGGGTTTTCCTGTTATATGTACCCAGATCCTTCTGTGGGAGGTCAAAAACGTAACAAAAAGGCCCACTATAATTGTGAAAAAGCCCGTATAGACAAGGGGGATCCCGGGGTTCTTGTTGACCTGAAGTCCGCTATAATATACGGTCTCGATATCATCAACATAAAAGGTGTAAGGCTTGTAGGAGGAGGGGTTTAATTTAGGGAAATTATCAAATATTCCGGGATATTGTTTCTTTATGTTGTATTGATATTTGAATAACCAAAAACTTATTTCTTCCCGTCCCTCAGGCATTATAGATATCTTAACGGCCGGACCCATGTTCATAAAATCATCTGATATGTCCGCCAGAATAAGCCTGGCACCGTTCCCCGGCAAAGGGACAGGTTTTCCTAGTTCGACTTCCAGGGTGAAGTCATGCATATCGATTTCCGCATTAGATATCTTTAAGAGGGCCTTGTCCCCGGCCAAGGAACCATAACTTGCCTGATAAAAGGTAATACCTTTGAATTTTATAGGGTGGTTTACCAGGAGAATGGCTTCTTTAACTGTCTTACCCTCCATGATAAACTTAAGATCCGACCTGTATTCCTTGGGCATGCCGTTATCATAAAAATCAATAGAAAAGTTTTCACAATGTATGCCGAATCCAAGATCCTTGTCATTATAGGACATGCCTTCCCTGAGGAAAACAGTATCCGTGGACTCTCCTTCAAGAATATTTACATATCCGTTGAATCCCAATAGTGATCCTATTATGCCCCCCATCAGAATAATCAGAACACTAAGATGAACAAGATAGACACCGAATATGGTAAAACGTCCTTTCTCGCAGTGGAAGTAAGTTTCTTTATCGGTTTTTTTTATAACCATAGTATTGTATCGTTCTTTGAGGAAATCCCCAACATTATCCGTAGTCTCTTTTAACCCGCCTTCAATCGTTAAGACCCTGTGCGGGGGCATCCCTTCGAATGGCTTTGATCTGTCAGGTTTCGGTGTGAGTCTGAATAGTTTTAAGGTCGCAGGGAAACGGTCTAAAGAGCAGACTATGAGATTCAAGGCCAACAAACAGATTATGGATCTGAACCAGACAGAGTGATACATATCGAAGAGCTGCAGTGAATTGAAGAGGTTTAATAATCCCGGACTTAGATCCCGGGCAAACCTGGTGGCAGTGACCTGTTCCTGAGGGATAATGGTGCCGAATATTGATGTGATTGCCACAAGGATTAAGAGAACAACGGTAAGCCGTACAGAAGACAGGAAATCCCATAGGGGCTTGGATGTCTTTTTCACCATTATTTTTCCTTAATTATCCTTCCATTAATACCTATCATCTCAAAGGATAATAGGGCCTTGCTGGTTTATAATCTAGGACTATCGTCCAAAGGCTTATAGCATGGTTTTTTTTAAACCGCAAATACCAAAGATGAAGGATTCGAGGATTGCACGGTTCGAGGATTCGAAGGAACAGGCGTGAACTTATACAGGCCCGGAGGTGCGGCACTAAGACGAAGGGCTGTTCCTTTTTGTAGTGACTATCGGGAGGGCGGCGTTATTTCAGGAGGTTACGGGTGGGGGACCCCCTGGCTCCCGTGCCCGAGGCACTGGAGAACAGCAGAGGGGGTAGGCATCCCACGGCCGTAACCCCTCGAAATGACCAGCCCGGGAGATCCGGAACGAAGAAAAGGGACAGCCCTTCGGTCAGGGCTATTCTTTCCAAGACGAGGTATATTAGAATTCGAGGGTTCGAGTGAGAATCTTAAAAACAAAATAATCAACCCTTGACCCCCCGAATCCTTGAACCCTTAGGACATTACCTTGAAAAAAGCATCATGACCGGATAAAGGTATCGCTGATATCCTTGACTCCTTGAATCCTTTAACTCCCAAGGCTAAAGTATTTGACGGCAAGCCGGAATTCATGATAAATACCGCTAAGTAATAGTCTTCATAGATGAGGGGATACTATGCTTGACCTTAAGTATATAAGATCCAACCCGGATAAGGTGAGGGAGATGCTCAAGAACAGGGGATATGACCTTGATCTCTCCGGTTTTGAGTCTTTTGACAAAGAGAGAAGGGAAAGACTGGCTTCCCTGGAAAGCCTCCGTTATAAGCGAAATACGGTAAACGAACATATTGCCCGCATGAAAAAGAGCGGGCAGGATGCCTCGGCTGTTATTGCGGAGATGAAAGAGGTTTCTTCTGAGATAAAGACGCAGGAAGCTGGTATATCAGGGATTCAGGAAAAACTGGACAGTCTTCTCATGTATATTCCCAATATGCCCCATGAATCAGTACCCATCGGAAAGGATGAGGAGGATAACCTCCTTATCCGTGAATGGGGAGAGATAAAGGAGATGGGTTTTGAGCCGCTTCCCCACTGGGAGATCGGCGAAAGACTGGGTATCCTTGATTTCGGTCGAGCCTCGAAGGTGGCGGGCGCGAGATTTGCTATCTATATGGGAACAGGGGCCAGATTGGAGAGGGCACTCATCAATTTTATGCTGGATATACACACTAGAGAGCATGGCTACACGGAGGTACTGCCTCCATTTATGGTGAATTCAGCAAGTATGACCGGCACGGGACAGTTGCCGAAATTCAAAGATGACCTTTTTAAGATCGAGGATTGGGACTATTATCTTATCCCTACGGCAGAGGTGCCCGTAACAAACATCCACAGGGAAGAGATCATTAAAGAGGAAGATTTGCCGATCTGTTATGTGGCCTATACTCCCTGCTTTCGTTCCGAGGCAGGGTCCTACGGAAAGGATACGCGTGGCCTTATAAGGCAGCATCAGTTTAACAAGGTGGAGCTTGTAAAGTTCTGCACCCCCGAGGCCTCCTATGAAGAACTTGAGAGGCTTACCTTAAATGCTGAAGAGATACTGAAGAGACTGAAATTGCCCTACAGGGTGGTTTCTCTATGTACCGGGGATCTCGGCTTTTCAGCAGCCAAGACCTATGATCTGGAGGTCTGGCTACCCGGGCAGAACCTGTACCGGGAAATCTCGTCCTGCAGCAATTTCCAGGAGTTCCAGGCCAGGCGCGCCGGCATAAGATTCAAGCGAGAGGGTTCCAACGGGACGGAACCGGTTCATACCCTTAACGGTTCAGGCCTGGCAGTGGGAAGGACCCTTGTGGCTATCCTGGAGAATTGCCAGCAGAAGGACGGCAGTGTGATCATACCTGAAGCGCTGCAACCATACATGGAAGGGATTAGCGAGATTAAGCCTCAGAAGTAGTCGAAGAAAGGAGTCACGGATTCGAGGGTTCAAAGGGTCGAGGGCAGGGGGCATGGCGCAGCCGCCTTCCCATCCTCCGTAGCCCGTCCTCCGCAGTGGCCTGCTACGGAGGATGGACAAGCTACTGCGGAGGACGGGCGCTAACAAGCTACGGCGAGCCAGGTGGCGTGAGGCGTAAGGCGTTAAAGGGCAGAAGCCCTTCGACTTCGCTCAGGGCCGTGAGCGTGTCGAACGGCCAGGAGCCAGGAAATAGGAAACAGGAAAGAGGAAAGAGAATATTGAATAAAGAATGTCGAATGGATTTGCCCTTCATTATAACTTGTTTAATGGGCAAGATTACTGATTAAAACACAGGAATAATAATATGTGCGGAATTGTCTGTTATATAGGGAAAGACAAAGCGATGCCCATTCTAATTGAAGGGCTTAAAAAGCTGGAGTATCGAGGCTATGATTCGGCCGGTCTTGCCATACAGGATGGCAATCACATAGATTGTTACAGGAGCGTGGGTAAGATCACGGAACTGGAGAAAAAGACTAACGACCTGGAGATTAACGGAACCTCAGGGATCGCCCATACAAGATGGGCGACCCATGGAGAACCGAGCGAAAGGAATGCCCATCCCCAAACAGATGTTAGGGAAGATATTTTCGTTGTCCATAACGGGATTATAGAGAATTATATATCGATAAAAAGGAAAATGGAAAAAGCGGGGATCACTTTCCGGTCGGATACGGATACCGAGGTATTGGCCCATCTGATAGCCTTAAATTTTGACGGGGATCTTAATGAGGCTGTCCGCAAGACAATGTCCAGTGTTGAAGGGACTTTCGGGATGGCGGTGGTCCACAAGACGGTGCCGGGAGAGATAGTTGTAGCCAGGAGAGGCAGTCCGTTGATCATAGGAGTGGGGGAAGAAGGAAACTTCGCGGCATCAGATGTCGCAGCAATGGCAAGATACACAAATGAGGTTGTTCATCTTAACGATAACGAATTGGCTACCATTACAAAGAAGGATTTTCATATTTCTACGGCCCAAGCCAAGACCATTACAAGGCATGCCGAGACCGTGGAATGGGAGACGGAGGATGCTGAGCTGAACGGCTTTCCCCATTTCATGCTGAAGGAGATATTCGAGCAGCCGGAGACTATCAGAAATGCCATGAGAGGCAGACTTGAAAAGAGTGAAGGGGTTCCGAAATTAGGTGGAATAATGCCGGTATGGGACAGGTTAAAGGAATGCCGGCACATGGTGATAGTGGGTTGCGGTACTTCTTATTATGCCGGATGCGTGGGAAGATATATCTTTGAAAGATTGACGGAGATCGATGTAGAGGTGGAACTGGCATCCGAATTCCGTTACAGAAAACTGAATTTCCCGCCGAATACCTTTGTTGTTTCCCTAAGTCAGTCGGGAGAAACTGCGGATACCTTGGCAGCTATAAGAGAGGCAAGGAGGAAGGGCGCTCATGTCATAGGTATAGTCAATGTAGTAGGGAGTTCAATAGCCAGGGAGACGGAGGCCGGCATTTACAACCACGCGGGACTAGAAATAGGTGTTGCTTCAACCAAGATGTTTGTATCTCAGCTTACCATTTTGACCCTGCTGGCCTTACTGCTGGGACGGCATCACAATCTTTCCCTCACAGACGGTATGGAAGCAATAAGGGAACTCGAGGACCTTCCCGATAAGGTGCGAAAGATCCTTTCCGAGGCCAACCATATCCAGTCCATAGCCGAGAAATATTACCGATATAGTAACTGGTTATTTCTGGGCAGACAATACGGGTATCCTATAGCGATGGAAGGCGCCTTAAAGATGAAAGAGGTATCCTACATCCACGCCGAGGGTTATCCTGCCGGTGAGATGAAACACGGCCCCATTGCATTGATAAATCCCGATATGCCGACCGTGGCAATTGTCCCGAGAGACTCGATGTGTGATAAGATGATCAATAACATTCAGGAGATTAAGAGCCGCAGAGGTCCAGTCATAGCAATAGTAACGGAAGGGGACGGGAATCTGAAAGAGATGGTGGACGATGTTATTGAGATACCGGCCACCCTGGATTTTCTTTATCCTATTCTGGCGGTTATCCCCTGTCAGTTGCTGGCCTATTACTCTGCCCGATTTCTCAAAAGGGATATTGACAGGCCCAGAAACCTGGCCAAGAGCGTGACCGTGGAATAGAAAGATTCAATATAGACCGTCCTCCGGAGACAACCCTTATTTTCACTTGAGCAATTGTCGAAGATCGCGGTGCCTTTTACGGGGGATCCTTGAAACCGGGAACCCGCCCCCTTGTCATGCCACCTTGAAAAAAGTATCATGACCAAATAAAGGTATCTCTAATATTCGGTCATGGCTGGTCTTTTCAAGACGACATGTATTAGGATTCAAGGATTCAAGGATTCCAGGGTTCAAGGGGTCGGGGGTTCCAGGGTTGGAGTGGACAGGCGTGACCTTATGCGGCCTGGAGGTGTGGCATTAGGGCGAAGGGCTGTTCCTTTTTGTAGTGACTATCGGGAGGGCGCCGTTATTTCAGGGAGTTACGGGTGGGGGACCCCCTGGCTCCTGTGCCGGAGGCACGGGAGAACAGCGGAGGGGGTAGGCATCCCACGGCCGTAACCCCTTGAAATGACCAGCCCGGGAGATCCGGAACGAAGAAAAGGGACAACCCTTCGGTCAAGGCCATTCTTCTCAGGACGATATCTATTAGGATTCGAGGATTCCAGGGTTCGAGGGAGAAGAGCTAATAGCTAATTCCCGGTCACGTCGGTTCTTTTCAAGACGACATCTGCAGAGGGTACACTAATTTTTCGGTGATCCTGAATTCTTAAACAGGAAAGACCCCTATGCCACCTGAATTCACATTTTTTATATCCGGATTTGTTTTCGGGCTTAGCAGCGGCTTAATCCCCGGCCCTTTACTTACACTGGTAATTTCGGAGACCCTAAAATACAGTATCAAGGAAGGGATAAAGATCTCACTTGCCCCCATCCTCTCCGACCTCCCTATAGTATTAGTGACTATATTGGTCCTAGCGCAGCTATCTAGTATTCAACCGGCCCTTGCCATTATTTCCGTTCTGGGCGGCATATTCCTTGTTTACCTTGCTATTGAGAGCCTCTGTTTTAGGGGATATGATATTAATGATAATATGCCGAGACCCCAATCCTTTAAAAAGGGGTTAATCGTGAATCTGTTAAACCCTAATCCTTATATGTTCTGGTTTTCAATCGGCGCCCCCACCGTAGTGAGGGCTATGGATTCGGGGGCTGTATCCGCATCCATATTCATATTATCTTTTTATCTTACTCTGGTAGGATCAAAAGTGGGTGTCGCTTTTATAACAGGCAAGTCACGCCATTTACTGGAAAGCAGGAATTTCATTTACACCATCAGGATACTAGGGGCTGTCCTGCTGGTATTTGCAGCCCTTTTCATCAAAAATGCCCTCACCTATGTGGGGCTGATATAAAATAGGGGTCACATCTTAATTATTAATTATTCTTCTCTTTAATTTATTAATCTTCTTTTCAAGTCTTTTATTCCTATCAAGTTCTCTAGAGACGTAAGTGCATCGTCCTGTAATCGCTGCACCGGATATCTTACCAAAAAATTCCCCTAGTCTTACTCCGGATTCTCCTGTTAAATCTCTAGCTAGAAAGATTGCTACATCCCTGGCAGAATTCCTCTTTCGCCCTTTTGCTAAAATCATATCTCGACCACAGTTAAACTCATCACCTACCACATCAACTATTTTTTCAATATCAATTGTGGGTTTCAGTTTCTTAAGCTGTGGGATTTCTTTTTCATCACTTCGTGAACTAAGATAAGTTTCTTTGATCCATTGCACAAAATCAGCCGAGCCAAGGATATAGCCACCTGTTAACTCCTTCTCCGGATTTCCCAATGTATTAAAATCAATCTTTTCCACAAAATCTCTATAGTTTTTAATGGCATCCCTTTTCTTTCTGCCAAATTGTCTAAGCAACCACTTCGTTTCAAGCCAAGAGTGTGCTCTGGCCTTTCCAACAAACTCCCTATAACTACTCCAAAGGTAATCTGATGGATCTTTTACTAATTTAGCCCGTAGTGGATTTAGATGTATATATCTGGAAAGCTGTTTTAAATATACATCTTCATCAATAAGAATCGATTTGAAACGACCTTGGAATAAATGTCCTCTTCTATTGTGTTTTAGGTTGAAATATGCCGCGTAACTAACGTTAAGCCACTGGATGGCTTTACTTAGATTCGTCTCAGGAGTTTCTACCAGAAGATGATAGTGATTCATCATTAGACAGTAAGTATGTATTTTTAAGGAAAATCGTTCGACTGCCCTTCCAATGCGATCAAGAAATCTCTCTCGGTCGTTTGTGCTTTTAAAAATGGCTGCTCCGGCATTCCCACGATTTATCACATGGTAGAACGCACCAGCATACTCCACACGTAAAGGTCGAGCCATTGCGGCATATACCTCGATTTGAGTCTGTACTTATTATTAAATTAAAAATAAAGATAAATTAGATTCATTTTGATATCAATAATTAATAATTAAGATGTGACCCCTTCCCATATATCCCAGAATGATGGGAATGATTTATCCACACAACGCTCGTCCCTTATCCTGATTCCCGGGACCCTTAAACCCACTATGGCAAAGCTCATGGCCAGGCGGTGATCATTATGGGGCTCGATTTCCGCTCCCGACAGGTCCCCGCTGCCATGAATAATCATACCGTCCTTCAACTCCTTGACCTTCCCTCCCAATTTCCTGAATTCAACAAGCATATCGGTGATTCGGTCGCTTTCCTTATGATGCAGGTGAGCTACATTACTTATGGTTGTCTTTCCTTCAGCAAATAGTGCTGTCGCCGCCAAAGTGGGCACCATATCAGGCATTGCCCCCATATCCACATCAACTCCCGTTAGCTCCCCCCCTTGAACAATCACCCTGTCGGATTCTTTTTGAACCTTGCACCCCATCTCTTGCAGTATATCCAGAAATGCCACATCCCCCTGTCTGGTATTATGGGGATATATGTTTTCGGTTATTACCGTGCCTCCCGTCACAGCCGCCGCCCCCCAGAAATAGGATGCCGAAGACGCATCCCCTTCTATCAGGAATCCGCGCGGTTGATATCTCTTCCCGGGAGTGACCCTGAAATATCGGTGGTCTTCATACTCTACATCTATCCCAAACATGCTCATCACGTCTATGGTCAACTCTACATAAGGCCTTGAAACTATACTTCCCGTGACTTCTATCTCCACGTCCTTCCTGGCATAGGGAGCAGCTAGCAGGAGGGAGGAGATATACTGGCTGCTGGTATCCCCGGGGATACTTACCTTTCCTCCCCGGATGCTGTCGGCTTTGATGCGGACAGGAGGATATCCTTCGCTCTCGACCCATACAGCATCAACTCCCAGGGACCTTAAGGCCTTCACAAGATCTCCCACAGGCCTTGAGTACATCCGGGGACTCCCGCTGAAAAAGTATTCTCCGTGTCCAAGGGCCGCCACTGACAGCAATAGCCGATAGGAAGTACCCGAATCACCCAGAAAGATCTCCTTTACCCCTATAAAGGGAGGAAAGTTCCCTCCTTTCCCGGAAACAGACACCTTGTCACCATCCACATCTATCTCTATTCCCATGGACTGTAACGCCCGCATGGTGTACAACGTGTCCTCACATGTCAAGAATCTATTCAGCGAAGACCTCCCTCCGGCCAAAGAGGCGCAGATGAGGGCACGATGGGAAATGCTCTTTGATCCCGGCATTCTAACTACCGCGTTGATCCTGGATACGGGTTTAATCTCTTTCATTCAAATCCCTTTTAATTAGCTATTAACTGTTCTCCCTTGACCCCCTCCCGGCCTTCCCCTAAAAGGGGGAGGAAAATTCTTTTTACTCTTTCGTATCTTCTGACTCCCCTAGCCCGCCATAGCCCTGAGTCCTTCGATTTCACTCAGGACCCTGAGCCTGTCGAAGGGGCGAAGGCGGCTGACTTCTGTCCTTTAACGCCTCACGCCT
>CAYQNR010000023.1:0-38003 GCA_964418945.1 uncultured Desulfobacteraceae bacterium | reverse complement strand
AGCCACCGTAGCTCAGCTGGTAGAGCACCTCACTCGTAATGAGGATGTCTGCGGTTCGATTCCGCACGGTGGCTCCAGTGTGTCAATCTGATAGGTATGGCGTGCAGGGCATGGGCGGTGGCAGCGGTGAACAGCCCTCTACAAGATTTGAGACTTACACATTGGGTGCCAAGAATAGGTTTTTCGGGAACAGCTCAAGAACAATAAAAACCTGGCGGGGCTCAGCAGGGTTGCTATTTGATGATCTTTTTGATCTGATCGACCTTCCTATTTATATCCATTGCCTTTTTAACTCCGGGGACCCGTTCTAAAAGTTTTTTTGACAGCTCGGCTTCAATGGTCGGGCGTTTATCCTCGGCTACCGACTCATCCTTGCCTTCCGACTCCTTTTTGACTTCGGGCTTGTCCTTATCCGCGGTCTTGTCCGAGGACCCGTCGATTCTTTCCTTTTCAGGACCCTTCAATTCCTTTTTAATATTTCTGAATTCTCTCAGGGCGCCCCCGAGTCCTTTTCCTATCTCCGGTATTCTTCTCACCCCGAAGATGAGAAGAATAATGACCCCTATAACTATTAATTCCGTTGTGCCGGGAGTAAACATTGTCGGTCTCCTTGTTTACTTATGTATAATATAATCCGTAACGGAAGACACCTAAGATTGTATCTCCCCCAGGACCGGTAGCTTACGAGCGGAAGGATCGACATTTTCAGGATTCAAGTAATAATTTTAATTGAAGAGTCAGGATACGCTTTTAGCGTCTTTATGAGCCGAATACGGGCACTGAATCGTAACTCTCCTCAAATAACGCCAAGAATTCCTTTGTCGGGAAATCATCTCCTTCATGTATTTCCATTGTTTTGATTCCCGACAGGTTAAATATGGCTGCGGTAACGCCGATTCCAGATCCTTCCGGTATATCGCAATAGGGGGTGGATAGACCGCATGAGGGACTTCTTTCCTTGAGCACGGCAATCTTCGCTTTAAATAAACGGGCTAGCTTAAGAGCTTCTTCAGCCCCTTTCCTGAAGGCGCCGGTGATGTCTTCCCCCTTAGAATTTATAACCCTAGCTTTTCCCGATAAAACGTCCATACCATCCCCGCCGACGATAGTTGCCGGCAAGCGAGGCGTTGGCAGCCCTCCTAATTGCTCGGGGCAAAAAGGGATGATATTTATTGAAGATGCCTTGTTGACAATCCCGGGACATCCTGACCCATTCCCGTCATATCTGCAGGATACACCCAACAGGCAGCTGCTTATCAATACCGGAAAGGTTTGCGATGCCCTAAAATTGGACAGCATCTTCTTTATCTTTTCGCGGTTCCACGGCACCTATCCTGTAAGCGGTCTCCCCCATGGCCTTAAGGCGCGCGAGCACCTCACCGCAATCTTCGTGGTTAACCACGATGACCAGGCCGAGGCCATTGTTGAAGGTCCTCATCATATCCTGTTTAGGAATATTGCCTCTTTTCTGGAGATATTGAAATACCGGTTGGGGTGTCCAGCTTGACATATCTATAACCGCCTTGCATTGTTTGGGCAGTATGCGCGGCAGGTTATCTATAAGGCCTCCCCCTGTTATATGGGAGATGCCATAAATACGAAAATCTCTCTTGAGGGCACTGATAGTTTTTACATAAATGCGGGTTGGCTCAAGGAGTTCTTCGCCGAGAGTACGTCCGAAGTCCTCTACGTAGTCATCAACGGACATGTTCAGTTCTTCAAAGAATACCTTGCGTACAAGGGAATATCCGTTACTGTGCAGTCCACTGGACCCAATGCCGATCATTTGATGTCCTACGGCGATCTCAGAGTTGTCAAGCATGTCAGTGTTGTTTACCATACCGACCACGAATCCCACCAAGTCATATTCACCCTGTGCATAAAACCCGGGCATTTCCGCTGTTTCTCCTCCTATGAGAGAACAATTCGCCTCTTTGCAGCCTGCTGTTATGCCTTTCACAATATCAACGCATTTGTCTATCTCCAGTTTGGCCATGGATATATAATCAAGCAAGAACAACGGCGTAGCACCCTGTACCAGTATGTCGTTTACGCACATGGCTACAAGATCGATACCCACGGTGTCATGTTTATCCATCATAAAGGCAATTTTAAGCTTTGTTCCGACACCGTCAGTGGACGCGACCAATACGGGATTTTCCGCATCCTGGAACTTAGGGGAGAAGAGACCGGCAAAACCGCCTATATCGCTTATAACACCTGATTTGAAGGTTTCACTTACGATAGGTCTTATAAGATCCACAAATCGATTCCCGGCTTCGATATCCACACCGGCCTTTTTATAACGGCTTGTTGTTTTCTTTTTTGTCATTTTATAACATCCTCAATATTTAATATACTTATAAGATCTTAACTGATCTAATTGCAACCCCTTAAATATGATTTAAGTCTACTGAATCTGAAGATAGAACCATATATCTTTCTTCCAGTGTTTGTGTCAATCCTTTTCTGTCAAACATGATCCGGCCCCCAGGTACGGCGAAATGTTTCCCGGTCTCGAATAAAGACCCTAAGATACATATCTCCTTTTTGTCCGTTAAGTGTCTGTTTTCCCATCCCTTTCAGGCGGAGGGTCGTACCATGGACTGTCCCGGATGGGATATTTATTCTGAAAAGCCTACTATGAAAACCCCAAGGGATATTTATCAATTTTCTGGCGCCCAGACGTGCTTCGCTTGGAGAGACAATAATTTTGCCATAAAGATGGGAGTCTTCATTGGATCCCAGCACGTTTACAACCTGCAAGTGAGGCGTCTTCTGTTTTGCCGTGACACCGCGCATACTATAGGAGATTCTTCCTTCAGGAAGGGTTAAGAAAAGTTTTAGAAGAACCAGGCCGGCGAGAAAACCCCCGATATGCGCCCACCAGGCTATACCTCCAGCCTGAGCAGGAGTAACTGCGGCATTCAGAAACTGGAACACAAACCATATGCTTAGGAAGAAGGAGGCTGGAACTTCGATAAAATAGGGAATAAAGAATATGGGAATCAAGGTAAGGATCTTTGACCTGGGATAAGAAATTAAATAAGCCCCCATGACGCCGGCTATTGCGCCGCTGGCTCCGATTGTAGGGACTGTGGACCCCCAGTTTATTAAGAAGTGCAGCAGCCCTGATACCAAGCCACACAGGAGATAAAAAATAAGATACCTTACATGCCCCAGCCGGTCTTCAATGTTGTCACCGAATATATACAGCGACCACATATTACCCAAGAGGTGCCAGAAGCCTCCATGAAGGAACATGAATGAAATAAAAGAGATGGCTTGCTGGCCGAAGCTAAAAAAAGCCGCTATGTCAGGCACTGAATATCGCGCGGGGACAAGCCCATAGGTGAAAATAAATTGGTTCAGACCCTCTCCCTTTGAAAGTTCAACAATAAAGACCAGGACGTTAATGCCGATAATAACGTTATTTACGACGGGGTAGTTCTTAGATGGGATAGTATCGCGAATGGGTATCATGTAATGGGGACGCCCTTTAATAATTTAACATCTCATTTTCAAGAGAGTATTTACCCTCTTTTGCGATCAATTCTCCCCGCTCAACGGAAAATCCGATATTGACTAAGCTCATCTCCAGTTTCTTAGTCAGTAAGTATGGGACATGCCTCAATCATTCAGATTGTCAACTAAATTATTAAAGAGCGTCCCGCTCCTCCCTAGGGAGATATTAGTTTTACAGTGGGAAAATATGATTGATATCTTGAAACATCCCTTGTTAATAGATCTAAGTTTAATACTGCGGCTTGCGCACCAATAAAGAAATCAGGCAAGGGCGTCCTTTTCACTCCCTTTTTTTTCTTATATTTGATGTATGCTTTCCCAGCCAGGAAGAGTGCTTCTTTTGGAATCTCCAGCAGTTGGAATCCAGCCTTGCTTATTGCAGACTCCAAATCCTCTATAAGCTTAAATCCAATCGATATTTCAGAATAGATTATTGAATTGATGTACAATGAAGTGTGGTCGCTGTATTGCTCTAATTTCGATTCAGACCAATCGGCCCATTTCAAGTCATTAAGAAAAACATCCAGGATGACATTTGAATCAACCAGAACCCCTTTCATTTGTCTCCTCGTGTAAGAGCCATTATTTCGTCTGTTGTCATCTTAACATTGCCAATTCCCCTCAACTTGCTGAAATTATGAGTTATTTTTGGCTTGTCTTTACTTTTCACCAAATAAACCCGATCTTTCTCCTCTATGAAATCAATTTCAACGGCAGGGGTTATTCCTAGTTTTTCACGAATTTCCTGTGGGATAGTGACTTGCCCTTTCGTAGTGACTCTCATGACTGCACCTCCGGTAATAGTAATACTGGTAATAGTAATACCTTAATTATTGTTTGTCAAGCATGAATGTTGGGCATCGAACGGCACCCCTCACCAGACGCTGGCAGACGCGTCCGCGCGGCTGTCGGCGGTATGGTGAGGGGATTGTTCGGCTCCAAGGCCCTCTACCAGAACACCAGTGCATAGCCTAGAAACCCCAGGACAGAGCTGGCGAGAACGAGCGGGATGAGAAAGTTTGTACAGAAGTCGCCCCATCCGATCCAAGACGTAATAACGCGTTTGTTGATGTTCGAGAACAGGTCGAATTCCCTCGGAAGCGGGTACTTGTCCCTCAGTGCCCATCCCCACTTGCTCTTGAAATTCTCACGGAATATGTCAAACAGAGACATCGATGCCTCGCCCTCGCCGAACGGTGACATTGGTATCGAGATCTTGGCTGACCGCATTGTTTCCATGACGGTCAAGTCAATTGCCTTGAGCCGCTCGTCTATGTCCGCTGCGATCTTCTCCTTCTGCTCCTTCTCTGCCTCCTCTTTCTGCGGATTGTCGGCGTCGGCACGTTCCTCAAGCCACTTGAGCCGTGTTCCAATACCAAGGATGATCAGGACGATCGGGATTTGCGCAAGAAAGAGAAACCCGAGTGCTTGAGCGTCCCACATTACGAATAGGGTTCAGATGAATATACCGGACCAGTTCCCGGAGATAGGTTTCTTCCTGACATATTATAGATTTGTAGCGATTTTGAAATAACTGCCCTCGCCGCCTATGTCTCCGGTTAAACCCAATCACATATCCGGTAAGAAGGCGTCTCATAAGTTTGAGAATATGGGGTCAGATCTTTCATCTTGACAATTCATTAGTATGAGGCTCATTTGTCAAGTTTAAAGATTTGACCACTAGTTCCTTTTAAAATGTGGCTCTATCAAAGATTAAACAAATACGGACATCGATCCGGGACTTTCTGTTCACATTTTTTGAATAGAGGTTTTCTATTTCTTCTTGGGCGGACCAAAGGTCTTTAAGTTAACAGGTCCTCCCCAATCAAAAGTAGTTAAATCAAAGTCCGGGACGCGCGGGGAGCGATCCAGAGAAGGCCCCAGGTACAGCGCATGGAAGAGAACGGGCTTTCTGATTGCTCTAAAATTCAACGGGGCATGCTGTACGCCTTTAGGAATGAAGACGACGGTTGTCGAGGTGATAGTATGCTTCTCCATTTCCTCTCCCATCCAGAGATCTATCTCCGCATCGAAGCTACTGCAAAGGTCCGGCAGTTCCGCGCCGAGGAAAATAAGGAATTCATCATATTTGTGGACGTGGGGAGTTTCCCAGCAAACCGGCGCGGTGAACACCTGCCATCCTATTGTGGCGGTTGCTCCAGGCAATGCCGCAGCGCCTCGAAAGTAAGTCTGTGGACTGGCTATTTCCGGAAACGGAGGGAGACTGTTAAGAGAAACAAAATCCATTGCTTTCGGCGGTTGGTGGTTGTCGCTCAGAAAATATTCCCCGTATTTTGTACCGTCGGGTGATTGCGTCTCCTTTGGAGATGCCATCAATCCGCTTTGATTGGGCGTCAAGGCTCCCCGCAGCGAGCTTGCGAGAGCTAGGCTGCCGGTGCCTGCGATGATTTTCTTAAAGAATCCTCTGCGCGTCGTACATTTTTTCCTGGTGCTCTCAAGACTCATGGTTGTCTCTCCTTTCTTATTTGTTAATGGGGTCGGACCAAGCTATCACCTTGAAATTCAATCATAATCGGACCAAAAATAGGCGTTTTGAGACCTTAAAGGGCATTTTCATAATGCGGGACGCTGTTTAATAATTCAATAACTCACTTTTCAAGAAAATATTTACCCTCTTTTGCGATCGACTTTCCTTGCTCAACGGGAAGTCCGATATTGGCTAAACTCATCTCCAGTTTCTTAGCCAGTGCGGTATGCGACATACCTCAATCATTCAGATTGTCAACTAAATTATTAAAGAGCGTCCCGCTTCATTCCCATTCCGCATGCTCACGGCCCTGAACAACGTCGAAGGACCTTGAATCCTGATTATCGATCAGCCCGTCCTCCGTAGCAGGCTACTGCAAGGCGTGGACTAATTTGGGGATGATCCTTTCTTTTTGGATTTCATGATAGGGGCTCCTTAGCTTTAGGTCATATCACTCGACAACATATGTTAGTTGAGTTGATAAGAAGTCGCTTTTTTGGGGCTGAACTATATAGAACTTCCCCTTGTATGTCGAAGTAGATTCAGGCGCAGGGCATTATTAAAAAGAATCAATATCGAAACCTGATATATGACGCCTTATCTTTCTCCTTTTGGATGAATCTCGTATTATTACCCAGAGTCCTTCTCTGTTATCTATCTTGGAACGTATTGCCCTAACACCAGCTTCGGTGACACCCTCATCGCTCTTATTCTTCAAATTATCCAGTTCAATTAGGAAGAATATTTCAGCCCTGCAGCTCACGGGCAGTCCTAATGCCCCGCGTACCTGATTTTTGCCGCCTTGCTTTATGTTATTGATCTGATCCCTGAAAATCTTCAGGAAATCAGACCAGGACGAGGTGTAATCCTTTTCATCAAACTCCTTCAAGGCCGACTGGATTACAGTATCCCGGTCATATTCCGCTTCAGGCCCTTTCTTTCCGCTGCTAATCTCTACTCCTGCTTCTTCGCGTGTGTCTTTAAGGGCTATGGCGGCCTCCCTTTCTGCAGCCTCCCTTTGGGCGGCCTCTTTGGCCGCTGCGAGTTCCCTCTGCCTGGCCTCTACAATCACAGCCTTTCTGTTTTGGCAGTCATTGATCTTTTCTTGAGCGATAAAAAGGACATCAATATCATCCGGCAGGTCCTTTGCTGTCTGTTCGGCCTTCATATACAGGCTCAAGGCGTTTTCGAGCCCCGCCTCCGTGGCGGGTCTTTCCTTGCTTAGCAGATCGCCTTCCTCGATATCCTGAAAGAAACTTACCAGTCTTTCCATGTTCTCCTTGAGATAATCATCCAGGTAATCGGCCATAAAATACCTGTTGTCAAAGAGGAGTTTTTTACCGTTTTCCCATTCTCGGGAATTCAAAGACGAAACAATCTGATCATATCTCTCCCGGGCTAATAGCTTCTTCTCCCTTATCTCTATGACGGCTTTTCGTTCAAGGCCTTGTTTGATTTTCTGGTCCGATATAAATCCTATACTAATGCTGTCAGATAAGGCGTTTAAAGCATTAGCTTTTTCCCCGGCACCACTGTAAAGCGCCAGGGCGGAATCCAGGTTGTCTTTTGTTTCGGGTCTTTTACTGCTGAGTCTGTCACCTTCATCAATATCCTGGAAAAAGGAGACAAGGGTATCAATGATCTCATTTTGATCTTTACTAAGATGTTCCGAGAGAAATCCCAGGTCTTCACTCAGAAGTCTTCTCGCTTCTTCCCATTCAGAGGAGTTAAGACCGGACAGTATTTTCTCATACGTCTCTTGGGCCTTTAACTTCTTGTCTTTTGCCTCTAACACGGCCTTTTGCTGGAGGCGGGCATTGATCTTAGGTTCGGTAATAAATCTTAAATCAATATCAGGAAGTAAGTGAGCCGCGATCTGCTCCGCATTTTGATAAGACACTATGGCCATAGCCATGTTTTCAGACGATTCAGGCCGTTCTATAATTAATCTGTCCCCTTCGTCTACCTCTTTGAAGAATTCGTCCAGTATTCCTATTCTTTCTTTGGAATCATTTGGCAGATATCCTTCAAGCAAGGGTATATTATCATACAAAAGCTTCCTGGCATTTTCATACTCTCCGGGTGTAAGGCCCGCTATTACACGGCCATACACCTCACCGGCTAATGCCTTCTGCTGCAATTCTTTTGCGGTTATCTCGTCATAAACTGTATCAGAGGGCCTTGATTCCATGAGGACATCACCCTGTTTGTAAACAGATTTCACGAAATATCGGTCCACTTTACCTTCTTCACGGGGCACACTCGCGGAGGTCCCTTCCACTGTCTCAAAAGGGTCTCCATTGAGGAACAGCTTGTATCCGTATGGTTTTTTTTCTGATAAGGCCTGGCTCCAACCTACAATGTTCTTATCATCTTCGCGGTTAACGTACAGGTCACCGGGAGGGGCGAGCAGGAACTCGAACTTGATCTTATAGATCCTGTCATCCATGGAATAAACAACCGACGCCCATTCTCCGATATTGTCCTCTGTAACCCTGTATTTACTGCCTTTTTCAACTGGAATCTTGTCAATTCCAACATAGTAATCCATATGTTTATTGGTCTCCGGAATCCACAAACTGAGATTGTTCTTATCGATCTCTTTTATAATCCCAAAAGACTCTTTATGCTCCAAAACCCCGTCCTTAATCTTTTTCAGGATATTTTCATCAAAGACCTGCTTTAGGATTATAAAGTTCCTTATCTCTCTTTTTTCGGAGTCTTCGGATTCGGCCAGTTTCTTGAAGAGAAGCTTAAGGGGATAGTCTTTATAACTACTGTTATCCGCCCGGAAATCCTCTTCCGACATAAAGTCAACCGGAAAGGCGGGTTTATTTAACAGGCATAAAAAAACGAAAAAGAACGGGACAAAAACATGTTGAAAAACCTGTCTTTTTCTTCCGGGTATATTCTTCATTGGGTCTTTTTTCGCGATCAAGATAGCACCTTTCTGTTAAAAGTTATCGATTATTCAGGTCGCGTAGATTGTTGTGGCTCTAAGCGATTGCCTCTCAAAAAAATCATAGGGGGAGCTGTTTTCATATATCTCTATCTCCTGTGATTCACTGTGGGGCGGTTTTCCCTTCTGGCGATTTTCCATCGATACCTTCAATGTGGCATGGTGTTCAAAATCATCATCATTTTTTATTAATCGGTCGAGCCAGTGGTCGATAAAAAAGACGATGCCGAGTCTTCTTTCATAGGCTTTTTTAAGGGTATACCAGAAGTACTTCCGCCTCTCCGAATCCATGTTCGTAAGCGGTTCGTCCAGAAACCAAACAGGCTTTTTGTGATCTAAAAGTATATCCATCAATATCTTCTGCTGCTGGCCTCCTGATAACAGATCGGGGGACTCATGAGATGAAAATGACTTCTCCTTTTCCTTATCGGTGCCGTTCAAAATAATATAGTTGTCACGGGTAGAGACCGGCAGAAAGAATGCCTTCTGGGGAAAGATACAGAAACTCATTTCGCGTATGTCCCCGGCCCTGAGATAATTGAAATCGTGATTATCATAGGCTTCACCATTGAATTTGACGGTCCCCCCGCGCGCGGCCTTTTTCCCTATGCTGCCGGAAATAAGCGCCAGTATATTTAAAAAGGTGGTTTTACCCGAACCGTTATCGCCGCACAGATAGTAGATGCCTCTTCTAAATTCAAGGCTTTCACTTTTTTCTGAAATAAACCTGATACTGAAGGAATCTTCATGATCCAGAATTAAGGGAAATGTTATCTCAAAACGGGTTTCCATGGATCTATCTCCCTTTGTGAAGGGCGTAAAGATTCAGCCTATCGCCTGTAAACTGGTTAAAGCACCAGCGGTTAATGGGGTAGAAGGCTATGGAAGCCACTATGAAGGTTAGGGAAAGTGAAAGGATTATATATGTAGACAGGACCGAATCCTGTGACACAAGGTAGGCAAGGTATCCCGTCAATATGCCTCCTTTTACCACCAGCATCGAGATAACAGGTAGCATCCAGAAAATGAAAAGCATTTCTCTGATTCTGTTTTTAAACATAAAGAGAAAGGAGATCTCCGTTTTGAGATGGATAAAGGCGAACAGAGATATCATAAAGGGGAAGATAATTCCTATGGACAAATCGGTTAGATAAAAATAGATATGATTGGATCGGATATCATCATTTATTTTCTGGACCTTGTCCTTTAGAATCTGTGACTTTTCATAGGAAAACATATAGTAGCCTTTAAAATGAAGCCGATCAATGTATTCCAGCAGATCGGTTCCTATTTCGATGTCTTCATATAACATCCAGTTCCATCTCGGCTTCAGCATATCGGGCGCGTAGACAGGGAAATATCTCGGATATATGTTTGTGTCTTCATACAATAGCGTTTTTTCATATTTATGGGGGATTTCAATATATGGTTTAAATGACGTTATTGAAGTTTCCTCTTCATATCTCACAGATTCAGCCAGATCAATGATATCTGTTGTTGTGTCGTCCCTTACATGATCGAATATATATAGAAAGTTCATGGGAATAATCGTCTCCACGCGGCTCAGGTAGGGATTAGGTTCATTAGCAGGGTCCAGGGTGACCCTTTTAATATTATCAACGATAGTCCCTTTTATTAAGTTGAAGATTTCCATTCTTTTGCCGCTCAGCCCCTCTCTTATCATACCCGCGATATCCGTCAGATCCCGTGTGATGGCCTTATGCCTTCCCCTCACGATATCATCACTTAACAGCATGCCGTTATGATCAAAATATTCGGCCCGAATTCTTATTTCATAATCATTGGGTTTATTCTCTGAAAATACATTATCGGAAACCCCCTTGATATTAAACAGGTCATACAGCAGATCAAGGGCTTCTCTGTTATCCTTATTATTGTGGTCAAAGGGAGGATAAAAATGGATATAAAGATTATTTTGATATATAAGGGCCTGCCTGAGGATTTTTGCGCCATGGCTCCCTATTTTCTCTGCGTGCTGAGAAAGAAATCGAGCGCAGTCGGCCATTGTCCTGGATCTTAGAAAAAAGACTTTAAATGCCTTTTCATTTAATAGATCCTGTTTTTGTATCTCTGATTTATGAAACCTCATGACATAGCTGTAGCTGTTAAAGGCCATCATAAACATGAAAGCTGCCACAAGAAAAACAAATCGCTTCCTGGTTGTCTTCCTGAAGAGCATTTTCAGACAAACGCTCAGTAATCGGTTAAAATCTCTGAAAGGCATTAATCGTCTCATCGGTGCATTGAGTGAAAAACCTATCGCCTTCAGGCGAAGACTTCAGGAAACATTTGGCAATCATTTGCGTATGCTTTTGGATGTTATAAGAGCTTTATAGGGGTTCATTGAATCTGGTCATAGTCCCAGAAGATGACCTCCATGTCCTCACTCATGCCGATCTCCGCGGCGTAATTCTTCAGCTCATTTGAATATTCATTTCCGAACCGGGAAACAATAATCAGCCTATCGGCGAATTCAGATCCAAAACGAGATTTCAGATTATCGAGTATCTTCTGGTAATACTCTAATGTCCCATCTTCCAGGGAGAGCCCCATCTTCTCAATATCTAGTTGCGATACGTCCTTATATGTTTTGAAGTAGTAGCTATTATACCCTCCCGATTCATAATAGAAAAAATAATGGTTGGACCCAGTACCCTCTATAAGGCGTTTAATGTCTCCATAGTGTTTCCTTAGGTCCACATCAAAACTATTAAAGTCAAAAAATAAAAGATTGTTGGAATCACTGCTGAGAATAACTTCTTCCAGCAATTGGGCGACTGAAGCGACTCCTTCAATAATCAATTTCGGGTAATATTCACTGTTGTCGAGTTTTACATGTATGGGACCTTCTTTGATCCTGTAATCGATATTATGAGTTTTTTGATCGTAGTTAAATTCTATTTGAAAATTTCCTTTAAAACTGTTTTCAATAATCAACTGAAGACCATAATTGCGCAAAACAGAGGGGGGATCTTCCACAAGTTCCCAGTACCCCAATTTACCGAGAGAGATGGATTCCTGTTTAGCGTCTTCTATCAAGGCCAGATAGTTGTATCCTGCGGTTGTCCCTGTAAGGCCAATTCTGAATTCGCTATTCTCATCGTTATTCAGGTAAATTTCTCTTCCCTTGAATAGCGACTCCGCACTTATATCCGAGACGGACAACAAAAACAGTATGAAAAAAAATGATAGCCTTTGTAAGAGTCTCCAGTATATTTTCATGTCCTGCCTATCCTTTTCTATTTTTTTGCGTTTTGATGCTTTTCCTTTAGATGCGGGCAAAAGGCGCGCCCTTCCTTGTTTGGCCCGGAAAGACTGGATCGATTGGTAAATTTCTCTATCACTCTGATATGCTGTAGAGTTCATTAACCTTAATATACATGAATTTGCGTTGGACAGCCTGATTAAATGAATTAAGATGAAATCCCCGTTCCGCCAGATATCCTCCCAAAGGACCACTTTCCTCTCCAAGGGATTTATTCCATGTCGTGTTATCCTGGGGATCTCTCCTTGTAAGGGCCTTATAAAAGACATCATCAGAGGACTTAAACGTCTTCTTTTCTATAAGGGGTTTAATGTGATCATAGAGTTTTCTGGCCTTTTCTATATCGTCCACGCTTACCAGAGAATTTATAATAACCAGTTTTTTAAGATCAGATAAGGATACATCGTCCTGGGTCCTTATCTCCCTTAAGAAAGATTCAACAGGTTTTGCCGGAATGGCTATTCTTTCCTCCCATATCCGCGGATCATCAACGGATTCTATATACTTCGTAACATGGTTCAAGACCTGGATCCTGCGGTCGCTCCACTTGCGCATCTCGGTTAAAAGACGTTCGTCAGAAAAGTATAATAGAACGTCTTTAGGAAAACCTTCAGGTTCATCGGCCATAAACAGACGGTTCATATAGGTCTGAATAGCCCCCAGAAGATCCTTGTGCTGTTGAGAAAAATCTTTATCACGTCTTTCTTCGGATGATAGATTGACCGCACTGAACTCAAACTCCCTGAAGGTTATATCTCCTTCTTTAGGATTTTTTTCCTCATAGGCCGAGATCAGTTCGATCAGATTATCAAAGGCCTCCGACGGGCTGTCATATATGTTCGGATTTGGGGTCCTAACACCGGAATTATTAGGATGGATCAGATACACATGGAGATTAAGACCCTTGGCCTTTTCAACCGTCCGGGCAAAGGCCTCATCCGTAAAATCGTTGGCGCCAGCGTCGGTTATTATAAACAACAGCTTTTCATGCAAAGGAAGGATGAGCCCTTCTTCCTGCAATGACTCTATCTCTTCAAGGACCTTTGTAAAGGACCTCATCAGGGGCTCGGCATAGTTTTTGTCACCGGATTTGTGGGCAAAGACAAGTTCTTCGGGCCTTTTAATCCGGGTGAAGACAGGTGTCGCTTCAATATCCGAGAAGCTGTCGAATGAATCACGGTAGGTATATATTCGATTCATCCTAAGGGCAATACCCTCCTCGCTCATCTCACTGACGGACCTGTTAAAGGTCTTCACGTAATCGGCAAACGGCCTCATGCTCTCGGAGACGTCAAGCAAGAAGAAGGTGTTGAGATTCCTTTTCATGGATCTGTTAAGAAGTCTCATAAGACGAGGAGTAAATGAACCTGGAATAAAGACCTTGGCAATAGTCCTGTTATCCGTGTATTCAGGATCGCCAAGCTGGGGAAAACCGAAATGGGTATAAAACCTGTGGAGACTCTCCTGGTCAAGCCTTTCAACTATATCACTGAACAACCTTTCCTTTAAATACACGTGATCCACATAGAACCTGTTTATCTCTTCACCCTCTTTGGCCTCTGTAAGGGCTTTGCTGTCATTATAAAAATTCACACTTCGCATGGGATGATAATAGAGTCTCGACCTCCATAGGGTTATATAGTCCTTCTCAACCCAGCCTACTATTCCATAATCCTCTACGTTACCCCGGTAATCAAACTCATAGAAGTCCTCAGCCAGCAGATAATATCCGTCTTTATAGTCAAGGACCTTGTAAAAATCATAATCCACAAGGCTTTCAGGAGGAGTGGCGGTGTCCTGCCTATGGGCTTCCCAGCTATCCCAGATGGTGGGAAACTCATCGGCTTCACCAGGGAGGCTTAAGAAGCCGTATACCGGTATATAGGCCCTGTCTTTATCCAAAAGGGCGTTATACCAGAGAAAGCCCTTTTCAAAATCAGGCACGTTTATCTTGAACAACTGCTTGTCCCTCTGCCTCACGATCTGAAGCTCAAGCTTGTCCCAGTCGATTTCAGTGATATAAAAGATCTCCTGAAACTGGATCCTTTCACTGGGGTAAAGGCTATAAAGGCTGCCCGGGGGAAAAGAGGCCTTGGCGTGGGCGATAAAGAATATGCCTCCATTGGGATCGCTGCTGAACGCATATCCGCTCTCTGTCTCGCCTTCTTCGCCTGCACGTGCAGAGACCTTTAGGTTATCATCCAGTTCATGGTAGAGGCGCTTTAGGGTACTCATTAGACCGTCCGTTTCAAATTCCCCATTGTCGGAGATGGTGGCAGGGCACCTTATATTCACTCTCCGATCCGCGTTAAAATCGGGTGGAACCGCGAATACGGTGCCTTGCATAAAAAATAGAGCGAAGAAAATGAATAGAATATTCCTGATTTTATTGAGATAGGCTACCATATTCCCTCCTCTTTCAATTATGATTCTCCACTTTTGAAACATCATTATAGAGTTTTAGAAATTATTGTCAAATAGTGAATGAAATGTGTCAATACGTTCAAAATGTATTAGGTGTTTAAAAAGGGGGTTATTCTGATGAACCAAAGAATATCATGACTGGATAAAGGTATCCCTAATATCCGGTCACAGCTGGTTCTTTTCAAGACAACATCTATGGCATTCAGTGGACGTGGTCTTATTTTCAAGGGTTTGGCAAACCTTTTCCTGGTGGCAACGGCATATTCTGCCAGGGGTTCTGGTGGAGCAAACCCTTGAAAATAAGACCACTGCAAGCCTTGGGTGGAATCCTTTTTGAGATGTCGTCTTTCCAAGAACAGCCGTGACCTCACGTCATGATATTTTGAGCTATATGGCCCATGGGGTTCTCTTTTAAGCGGCGAACTTGTTTATGTGCAATAACCCTGCATAAAACAAGACGAGGCGGGCGGGTAGCCTTTTCCAGACTTGGCCGGAATCGAGAATTTTCTATTATCTCATAGGTATTCCGCCCGCCTGGGTGGCACCTTACGTAGTTAGCATTGTGTCAATACTTTCGTCGCTTAAAAGAGAGCCCCATGGACTATTAAGGTACTTATTTTAAGTGGGCTTGGATATTCCTTTATTCAGGCCTTGTCGTAGTGGCTGAACTGCATGCTGAATGTGCTTCGGCCCTGGGAGACCGAACGAAGAGATGTGGAATACCCGAACATTTTGGAGAGAGGCATGGTGGCCGTCAAAATCTGAAGGGTGCCCTGGTTGACAATCTGTTGGATCTTACCCTGTCTGGAGTTGAGGTCTCCGATGACTTCTCCCATGAATTCCTCAGGGACCAGTATCTCCGCCTTCATAATGGGTTCGAGGAGTACAGGATCGGCCTTTTGACACGCGTTCTCGAAGGCCATTCCGGAAGCAATCTTAAAGGACATAAAATCGGAAGACGCCTCTTCTATCTTTACTTCGAGGAGGGCGGATTTGATATCTATGACAGGATAACCCCTGACAACGCCTCCATCGGCGGCCTCGTCTACGCCTTCCCTGATCGCTCTGATAAACTCCTCGGTAAGGCCGGGATTCTCGCAAAGATTAACAAAACTGTTACCGGTGCTCCTGGGGTTCGGGGACACGGAGATCTTAACACCCGCGTAATGGAAATGTCCTGCCAGCTCTTTCTTGAAGATCTCTTCGTGTTCAACCTTTTTGGATATGGTTTCCCTGTAAACTACCTGTGGTTTTCCCTGGCTTGTATCGACAAAGAATTCCCTTTTTATTCGCCCTATTATTATATCCAGGTGGAGTTCTCCCATCCCTGATATGAGGGTCTGTCCGGTTTCTTCATCGATCTTGAACCTGAAGGTGGGATCTTCATCAGAGATCTTGGCAAGGGCATCCATAAGCCTGTCCTGATCTTGAACCCTTTTAGGCTCCATGGCAACGGAGATAACAGGTTCATTAAAACTGATCTGCTCAAGCAGGATAGGATGAGCTTCATCGCAAAGGGTATCTCCCGTCGTGGTAACCTTTAACCCGATGACGGCGATTATATCGCCGGCCACGGCCTTCTCTATCCTTTCCCTTTTGTTGGAATGCATCATCAAAAGACGGGACAGCTTCTCTCTGGTTTTTTTGCCGGGGTTATAGACCGTATCACCCGCTTTTACCGAACCGGAATAAATACGCACATAGGTCATTTTTCTGCCCTGATCCATAATAACCTTGAAGGCGAATGCACATAAGGGGCCTTTAACGTCCGCCTTTCTTGTTTCTTCTCTATTATCCGGTGGGACATGGCCCATGATCGGTGGTATTTCCACAGGTGATGGTAAAAAATCGGCAATACAGTCCAAAAGAGGTTGCATCCCCTTGTTGCGGAGGGCTGCTCCGCACAGGATGGGGACAAGCTGGAGGCTGATAGTCTCTTTTCTTATGGCCTGCTTCAATTCATCCAGACCGGTTTCCTTATCAGCGAGGTATTTAGCCATTATTCGATCATCCTTATCCGCAAGGGTCTCAATGAGCGCCTGTCTGTATTTTAGTGCGTCATTCATGAAATCGGAAGGGATGGGGCACTCCTCAAATTTTGCTCCCAGGGTCTCATCCGACCACGTCACAGCCTTCATTTTAAGGATATCGATAATTCCTTTGAAACTATCCCCTGAGCCCCAAGGCAGTTGAAGAATCAAGGGTTTTGCCTGTAAGCGCTCGTTTATCATATCTACAACCCGGAAAAAATCAGCCCCAATACGGTCCATCTTATTGATAAAGGCTATTTTAGGTGCCTTGTACCTGTCTGCCTGCTGCCATACTGCTTCCGACTGTGGTTCCACTCCGCCCACAGCACAGAAAACGCCGATCGCGCCGTCAAGAACCCTCAGGGATCTTTCCACTTCTATGGTGAAATCCACATGACCCGGCGTGTCGATAATATTAATGGTATGATCCAGCCAGCTACATGAGGTTACCGCGGAGGTTATGGTAATACCTCTTTCCTTTTCCTCAAGCATCCAGTCCATAGTGGCCTCTCCATTATGGACTTCCCCCATTTTGTGGACCTTGCCGGTATAGAAAAGTATTCGTTCCGTAATGGTCGTTTTTCCGGCGTCGATATGGGCTATAATGCCTATATTCCTTGTTTTCCTAAGTTTCTGTTCGGGTGACATATCACAATCCCTTGCATTGCCTTGCAGCGTCCCAGAACCTTTCCTAGTAAAAGGGGAATGATGCCTGGTTGACGGAAGGGGTAAAGGATCCGGGTTGACATGAAGCGTAAATCTAAGTTATCCTGCAAAATCTGTCAAGCCAATAAACAAACCGTGATCCACCGGGGACGGACAAAGATCCCTTGTCATCATTGATAATACAGAAATTAGATTATGGATCTGGGGAAAGGGCAGGTGTTTCTATTTTGTCAGGCTCGACCGAGGAGAGGTTGATGGATATGTTCGACCTCATGCTGAATCATTTCGGGCCACAGCATTGGTGGCCGGGGGAGACTCCACTTGAAATAATGGTAGGGGCCATACTCACCCAGAATACCAGCTGGAACAATGTAGAAAAGGCCATTCTAAACCTGAAAGCAGATAATCTCCTTTCCTTGGAGGCACTTCATGCCTCCTCTTTGTCCTTACTGGCGGATCGTATAAGACCCGCCGGGTATTTCAATATTAAAGCGGGGAGATTAAAGAACCTGGTAAATACCATTATGGATAAATATGATGGTAATATCACAGGCTTTCTTACTCAAGAGACGGATGAGTTGAGACAGGAGCTGATATCCATCAAGGGTGTAGGGCCTGAGACTGCCGACAGCATACTTTTATATGCAGCAGGACATCCCGTGTTTGTTATAGACGCCTACACACACCGTATACTGAACCGGCACGGACTGGCGGACGAACAAGTTACATACTATGATCTGCAGGAACTATTTATGGATAACCTGCCGGAGGACCCCGAGCTTTTCAATGAATTTCATGCACTTATGGTCAGAGTAGGAAAGGAATACTGCCGGAGAAGACCACTTTGCAATGTTTGTCCTCTGGAAGAATGGTAATAAGTTATTGGGAACCCATGAATCCTTAGAATAAAAATGGTTCATCCGGTCACGGCGGTTCTTTTCAAGACGACATCTATAGCATTCCGTGGACGTGGTCTTATTTTCAAGGGTTTGCTCCACGAGAACTTCTGGCAGAATATGCCATTGCCACCAGGAAAAGGTTTGCCAAACCCTTGAAAATAAGACCACGGCCGTAACCCCTTGAAATGACCGACCCGGGAGATCCGGAACGAAGAAAAGGGATAGCCCTTCGGTCGCAGCCGTTCTTTTCAAGACGACGCATATTATGATTCAAGGATTCCTGCATCCTTGAATCCTTAAAAATAAGAATACAGGCAATAGGACGAATAAATAGCTTAAATGGTTGAGTCTAGCATCGAAATGATTATAATTACGAAATCCTGTATCAGGAGATATCGTTAGATGAACCCATATGTTAAGGCTGTCCGTGCCCCCTTCCTGGTTGGGTCCCTTGTCCCGGTCATCATAGGCACCTGCCTGGCCTTTGCGGAGGAAAGATTTTCATTCCTCAGTTTTTTGCTTGCGCTGGTTGGCGTAGGCTCCTTGCACCTGGCCGCTAATCTGGCTAATGACTACTATGATTCCAAAGGTAGTGATCCTGTGAACTTGAGGGTTACGCCATTCAGCGGCGGGAGCCGTGTTATCCAGGAGGGAGAGTTGAGCGCGGGAGCGGTTATTGGTATGTCAATCTTCTTTCTTGCTGTTGCCCTGGGGACAGCCATAGGCCTGTTCTACGCCGGGCGACCCCTCTCCATCCCCCTCGGCCTGCTGGGTCTCTTGGTCGGCTGGTGTTATTCCGCTCCTCCCTTGCAGCTGATGTCTCGGGGATGGGGTGAAATAGTAATCTTTTTCGCATTTGGCCCCCTTATTACCCTCGGTGCATATTATGTCAATACCGGCGTTCTCAGCCTTGAATCCTTCGCTATTGGGGTACCTCATGGTTTTTTGATCATGGCCGTTATATGGATAAACCAATTTCCCGATTATGAGGCGGATAAAGAGACCGGAAAAAAGAATCTTGTGGTTAGATTGGGCCCGGGGATGTCCAGATATCCGTATTGCCTTATCATGATTGCCTCTTTTGTCTCCATTGTCTTTCTGATAGAATCTATGAAGATTCATTATCTGATAATGCTTGCGTTTATCTCCTTTCCCCAGGCCTTCCGCGCCATGAGGATATTGTGGAGGGAATACCTCTTACGAGATTCCCTGATGCCCGCCCAGGCGCTGACCATCCAGACAATCTTGAACCAGGGCCTTTTCCTGTCCTTGGGTCTTGTCATGAGCCGGTTTATTTATGCCTAAGCTATCCAGAGAAAGAGTCGCAGTCATATTGACCGGTCTTTTGTTTATTTCGATGGCCGCGATTATAGTTGGGTTCGGTCTGTTTTTTATAAAACCGGCCGAAAAAGGAGGGACGGAGCAGATTGTTACTGTCAGGGAAGGGGTGTCCTTGAAAGAAGTGGCAGGCAGCCTGGAGAGTAAGGGAATCATAGCAAACAAGACCATCTTCATGCTCTGGACCAGGCTTATGGGATATAGCAGGCAGATAAAGGCCGGGGAGTATAGGCTGAGTTCCGCTATGGCGCCTATCCGGATAATGGAAATGCTAACGAGAGGAATGGTCATAACCTATCCTGTTACCATCCCCGAAGGTTTTTCTATTGAACAGATCGGAAAACTCTTGGAAGAAAACGACTTGTGTCATGAGGTCGTCTTTGTTTCAGCCGCCCACGACCCGGACATTTTACAGAAGTACGGCATATCCGGTCCGAGCCTGGAAGGATGTCTTTATCCTGATACCTACCACTTCAGCAAGGGACTTTCCGCAGTCTCCATAATTGATACAATGGTCAAGCGTTTTTTTGAAGTCTTGGAAGGTCACAGGCAACGAATAGAGGAGTCAGGTATGACAATAAGGGAGATTGTGACTCTTGCATCGATTATTGAAAAGGAGACGGGCATTGCGGAAGAGAGGCCTATTATTGCCAGTGTCTTCTTGAACAGGATGAAGAAAGCGATGCGTTTAGCCAGCGATCCCACCGTAATATACGGTATCAGGGATTTTTCAGGGAATCTTACAAAGAAAGACCTTTCCAGATATACACCATATAATACATACGTGATTGCTGGCCTTCCCCCTGGTCCTATCTCGAACCCCGGTCTGGAATCCATTAGAGCCGTGTTATACCCGGCGGAAACGAAATACCTGTATTTCGTATCGAAGAATGACGGATCACACCATTTTTCCGAGACCCTTGAGGAACATAACAAAGCAGTGGGTATATACCAGAAAAAAAATGAGCAGTTTAACCCTACATATTGAAAAAAAATCTTGACATACCGCAATATATTGTTATAGGCTATTACTCGTCTTAAAGAGGTGGTATTTTAGCTTGCCCTATCCGGATTGACCTAATAGATCCATTTCAAACTAGATACCGTCAGGAAATTCTTTAACAGGTAAAAAAAATCGGGATAATCATTATATATTACGGACCATTATTTATATTAAGGGGATTTAAATGTTTGAGAATATAAAGAAACGTGACGGAAGGATTGTGGAATTCGAGGCATCGAAGATTACCTCGGCGATTGCCAGCGCGGGCAAGGCAACCGGAGAATTTGACGACAGGGAGGCAAGAAAACTCAATTTGCGGGTCTTGACTCTGGCCCATGAATTGAGACTGGGTCCACTGCCCGAGGTGGAGGAGATACAGGATATCGTGGAAAGGGTGCTCCTTGACTCCCCATACTATAGAACCGCCAAGGCCTATATAATCTACCGGGAACAGCACGCCCAGATAAGGGCTATTTCAACCAAGGCCAACATCGACCTGGTGGAAGACTATATCCAGAAGTTGGACTGGAAAATCAAGGAAAACAGCAATATGTGTTTTTCCCTTCAGGGCCTGAATAATTATATATCGTCGGAGGTGACATCCGAATACTGGCTCAACAGGATCTATCCGCCTGAAATCAGGGATGCCCATAAGGCGGGCGATTTTCATATCCATGACCTGAGCCTGCTTTCCGTGTATTGTGTGGGGTGGGACTTGAAGGATCTGCTCATCAACGGATTTAAGGGCGTGGAAGGCAAGGTGGAAAGCGGACCCCCCAAGCATCTGAGGTCTGCTCTGGGACAGATCGTCAATTTTTTCTATACACTCCAGGGTGAAGCTGCCGGAGCTCAGGCCATTTCCAATTTCGACACTCTGCTAGCCCCCTTTGTGCGTTATGACGGGCTGGATTATAATGAGATTAAACAGGCCATGCAAGAGTTCGTCTTTAATATCAATATCCCTACCAGGGTTGGGTTTCAGACCCCTTTTACAAATATCACCATGGATCTTTACGTGCCCAGCATACTGAAAGACCTCCCGGTGATCGTGGGAGGCAAAGATCGGGAAGAGAAATACTCCGAGTTTCAACATGAAATGGATTTGCTGAACAAGGCGTTTGCCGAGATAATGATGGAAGGTGATGCAAGGGGAAGGGTGTTCACATTTCCTATCCCCACCTATAATATAACCCCTGAATTCGACTGGGATAATCCGAATCTGGATATGCTCTGGAAGATGACCGGGAAATATGGTATCCCCTATTTCTCCAATTTCGTAAATTCAGACATGTCTGCCGAGGATGCGAGGTCCATGTGCTGCCGCCTTCGCCTTGATAACCGGGAGCTGCTCAAGAGGGGAGGGGGGCTTTTCGGCGCGAATCCCCTTACCGGCTCCATAGGGGTGGTTACTATCAACTTGCCAAGAATAGGTTATTTGGCCGAGGACAAGAATGATTTTTTCAAGCGCCTGGAAAAGATGGTGGGGCTGGCAAAGGAGAGTCTGACCATTAAGAGAAAGGTGCTGGAAAGATTCACGGATAACGATCTATATCCCTATTCAAAATTCTATCTGAGAGATATCAAGCAAGGCATGGGGCGATATTGGAAAAACCATTTCTCCACCATAGGGATTATAGGGATGAATGAGGCCTGCTTGAACTTCCTCGGGGAGAACATCGGCAGCGATGCCGGCAGGACATTCGCTATCGAGGTTATGGATTATCTTCGAGAAACCATAGGAAATATACAGGAGGAGACAGGCGATATATATAATCTTGAGGCAACTCCGGCGGAGGGCACGTCATATCGGCTGGCCATATGTGACAAGGAGAGATATCCAGGCATAATCTGCGCTAACGAGGACGCCTACTTAGAGGGCGGTGATCCCTTTTATACAAACTCCACGCAGCTCCCGGTAGATTATTCGGATGATATCCTGGAATCCATAAGGCTCCAGGATGAATTGCAGACAAAATACACCGGCGGGACGGTCATGCATATATATCTTGGAGAGAATATAGACGACACGAGCTGTGTAAAGAATTTGATCAGTAAGATAGTCAAGGGATTCAGCCTTCCATATCTGACCCTGAGCCCTACCTTCAGTGTCTGTCCCTCCCATGGTTACCTGAAGGGTAAACAGGAGAGATGCCCGGTATGTAATCAGGAGACAGAGGTATACTCCAGGGTAGTAGGGTATCTAAGGCCGGTTAAGCAATGGAATAACGGCAAACAGGCTGAGTTCGGCATGCGAAAGACATTTAAGGTGGCCTAGACCATGAATCTGGGAGGCATACAAAAGAATTCCTTTATAGATTATCCCGGCAAAATAAGCTGCGTGTTATTCTTGTCGGGCTGTAACTTCGACTGCCCCTATTGCCACAACCCATCCCTTGTCAAGGGGCCTGCGGAATGTCCGCCTTTTTTAAAGGGTGAAGGTCTTTATGAATTTCTGAAAAACCGGCGGGATTTCCTTGACGGCGTGGTTATCACGGGCGGGGAACCCACGCTCCAGAAGGATCTTTTCAACTTATGCGAGACCATCAAGGGACTGGCTTATCCCATAAAACTGGACACCAACGGAAGCAGGCCCTGGGACGTGAAAAGACTTATAGAACACGACCTTGTAGATTACGTGGCCATGGACATAAAGACGGATCCTGTTCACTATGATTCACTGAGCCGCGGTTCCTGCAGTACGGATGATATACTTTCAAGCATAGCAATTATAATGGAATCAGCCCCGGAATATGAATTCAGGACCACCTGTGTGAGGCAGTTTGTGGATGAAGGTGTTATTAAAAATATCGTCAAGCTCATCAAAGGCGCGCATCTTTACGCCCTGCAATCCTTTCAAGAAACGGAGGTCCTTCATCCGGAATTCTTCCGGGACGACCACTCAGGGTATAGCGAAGATGAAATGATGTATCTCAAATCAGTTGCCGATCCTTGGGTAAACAAATGCGTGGTCAGATAATAGGTTTTAGGCTTTAGATTTTAGCCAACATTTAATCACCCATAACCAATAACCTATTACCCTTACCCTTTATCCGTATTGTGTCTCCTGGCTCGTGACTTTTGAATCTAATCCTCGGATCCTATAGATTTTGTCGTGACAAGAGCGGCCGTGAGCGAAGGGCTGTTCCTTTTCTCCGTTCCGGATCTCCCGGGCTGGTCATTTCAAGGGGTTACGGCCGTGGGATGCCTACCCCCTCCGCTGTTCCCCTCGGCTTCGCTCGGGGCCAGGGGGTCCCCCACCCGTAAGCCCCTGAAATAACAGCGTCCTACCGATAGTCACTACAAAAACCAACAGCCCTTCGCCCTAATGTTACACCGCAGGCCCTGCATAAGGTCACGGCTGTTTTTGGAAAGACGACATCTCCAAAAGAATTGCACCCAAGGTATGCAGTGGTCTTATTTTCAAGGGTTTGCTCCACCAGAACCCCTGGCAGAATATGCCGTTGCTATCAGGAAAAGGTTTGCCAAACCCTTGAAAATAAGACCACTTCCACTAAACGCCGTAGATGTCGTCTTGAAAAGAGCCGCCGTGAGCGGATGAAAAGATAATAATCGTTCGGAGATCCTTTTGTTAAACCGTCCTGTCCAGTCCTTCCTTAAACCTGTTAAGCCGTTTGGCTGAGACCGGGAAGGCCGTACCCAGCTCCTCGGCAAACACGGATACCTTGAATTCCTCGATCATCCACCTGAATTCCTTGATTCCCTGTCTCTTCTGGTTGGAGGCGTGGAGAGGGAGATCAGCAGACATCTCATCGAGTGCCTTAACAAAATCCTCTATCTGACGTGCCTTATTATTATCCTTTACCGGATCGTTTGCTCCTCGCTCCGCCCTGATCTCCATGGCCCGGAGATATCTGGGGATCTCGGCAAGACGTTCCGGCAAATAATGTTCCGGAAAATCCGGTGGTACCAATCTTTCCATATCTCCCTTGATGCAGGCGCAGAGTTCAAGGACCCTCTTATTTGACTTGTTTGCCTTTTGAATGGCAAGGACTGAACACCGGGTCCGGTGATAAGCATCCAAAACGGCTATGGTATGGGACCGGATTTCTTTTAGCTTTTCAACCATATCTCTGGAAAGGGTGTGCAGATATGCCTCAAACTCCTCCTTGGTGCGGATGTTCTTGTGGAAAAGAAGTCTTTCCAGGCCGTTAAACATGGACTTTTCAACCGCGCTTTTTCCTCCGAAATAGAGGGCCGACTTTTCAGCCTCCACGGGCAGGGACCAGTTACGTTTCATCCATCTAATATCCTTTTTGAGTCTTCGGCTCAATAATATGCCTACACCTTTCTTGTGGGAGGCAACAGCCCTGTCCCTGGCAGGGAAAAGACGGATATCTACCCTATCCCCCTGGGGTGCAAGGCCGGGATAGGCAGACAGGCCATTATCTGTTGAGAGGTCTTCCGGAAGATTGTCAAAATCCCAGTCAATAATTCCCTGCCTTTCCCATTTGTCCCTGAGTTTCCGCCAGTGCCCCGAATCAGGGGAAGGAATATCCCGGCCCTGAAGCAGAAAGGGGATATCGCGGCCGGATTGAACCTCTCTTCCGTGGTGATCTGTTATTGACAACCTGGTCCGGAGATAGGGGGAAATCTCCACCTCATTCCACACAGAAGCGGGGATATCCACGGAAAAACATTCATAAATAGAGCGGGAAAGGGTGTTTATGATGGGTTGATCAGACCGTTCCATCTCCTTCATAATAACATCAACCGTGTCCGAGACCGGGACAAGCCGTTTTCTGTATCGCTTTGGCAACCCTTTTATAAGGGCGGTTACCTTTTCCTTGACCATACCCGGGACACCCCATTCCAGGGTGGCTGGCGGTATCTGAGGGGCAAGTGCTGATGGCACCTTAACAGTTACACCATCCTCTTCTTTTCCTGGCACAAAGCGGTAGGTAGCCTTGAGCCTTGCCTTTCCGATCCTTAATTCGTCAGGGAACATTGCCAGATCCGCCTCATCCGGTTTTTCCAGAACCAGGTCTTTTTCATTCATCCTTAGAAAGTCATCCCCCTGCTTTTCGTGGATTAGCCTTGAAAGGCCTTTCACATTGTTGATTCCCTTAAGACGCCTTGAGTAGAATTCCGCCAGGACCTCTTGGTCTGCCAGTATACCCCTGCGCCTGAGCTTTTCTTCCATTGCCTCAAACCTTTTTATAAGCCTTGTGTTGTGCTTGAGAAACTCGAATTTCGGCTTGATATCTCTGTTTACCAGTGCGGAACGGATGAATATACGCTGGGCCTCTAGGGGATTAATAGGGCCGTAGGATACCAGCCGCCTGGAGACTATGGGAAGGCCGTAAAGGGTGACGTTTTCAAATGCCATGACCTCGCCCCGGTCCTTTTCCCAATGAGGTTCCTCGTAGGACGATCGGCATAGACTCCCGCCCAGGGACTCCAGCCAGGCAGGTTCTGTTTTCGCCGCGTTTCTGGCAAAGAGTCGCGAAGTCTTTACCATTTCAGCCGCCACTATCCAGGTGGCATTCCTGTTGAACAGGGTCGATCCCGGAAAGATCATGGCCTCCCGGCCGCGGGACGACAGATAGATATTCTTTTCCTTTTTGAGCGCTATATTTGATAAGAACCCGCTAAGTATTGAACGATGTATGCCTGCGTAACCTTCGTCCGGTGCGGCATTTTGAGCAGGGGATGCGGAGGAAATGTCCTGCTCTTTGAGAATGGACATGATCTGGTGGTAAGTATAGACCCATTCCCTCATCCTGGAGAAGGAGAGAAAATGGGCCTTGCAGAACTTGCGCGTCTTGTTCTGTGTTTTAAGGCCCTCCCATTCCTTGTGAAAACGTCTCCAGATATTTAGCAGAGTTAAGAAATCTGAATCAGGGTCCTTGAAGGGAGCGTGGACCTGGTCCGCCGAGGCCGCCTTTTCAGGGGGGCGCTCTCTGGGATCCTGGATGCTGAGAGCAGAGGCGATTACGGCCACCTCCTCCACATATCCCTCATGATCTGCCTCTATCATCATCCGTGATATCCTGGGATCCAGGGGAATCCGCCCCATCAGCCGGCCCTTGTGGTTCAACTTTGTCCCTCTATCGGTCCTTTCAATGGCCCCCAGCTCTTCAAGTACATCAAAGCCGTCTTTTATGCTCCGAGGCTTAGGGGGATCGATAAAAGGAAATAGGTCAGGGTCTCCCAGCTTGAGATAAACCATCCGGAGAATAACCTCGGCCAGATTCGACCTGAGGATCTCAGGATGTGTAAATGCGGGGCGGTCCGCATAGTCTTCCTCCGAATACAGCCTTATGCAGATACCTTTTCGGACACGGCCGCATCTTCCTTTACGCTGGTCCGCACTGCTCTTTGAAATGGGGGCTATGGGCAGGGTTTTGGTCCTGGTGCTGGGGAGATAACGGGATATCCGGGCAAGACCTGAATCGATCACGTACTTTATGCCGGGTATGGTCAAGGAGGTCTCCGCCACATTGGTGGCGACCACTATCTTTCTCCCTGTTACCGAATAGACACGGCCCTGGCTGGAAGAAGGCAGGCGCGCGAACAAGGGCAGGATAGTAGTCTCCTGATAATTCCTTCCTTTAAGTCGTTCACAGGTTTCAAGCACATCCTGTTCCGTGGGCATGAAGATGAGAACATCCCCTGACCTTTTTTGATGGCGCAGTCTGTCAACCGTCTTAACAGCCATGTCTACGTAGGTGACATCCCCTTTATCTTCCAGTTCCGCATCCAGGGGCATATAATCCACTTCCACGGGGAAAAGCCTCCCGCTCACCTCTATAACAGGGGCATCTCCAAATGCTGCGGAAAACTTCTCGGTGTCCAGGGTAGCGGAGGTAATGATTACCTTAAGCTCGGGCCTGCACGGGAGGAGAAGACGCAGGAAACCCAGAATAAAGTCGATATTCACACTGCGTTCATGGGCCTCGTCGATTATCAGGGTATCGTATTCGCGGAGATCCCGGTCACCTTGGGTCTCGGCCAACAGCATACCGTCGGTCAGTATCTTGATATAGGCGTTACGGGGAGTCCTGTCCTTGAAACGTATTTTGTAACCCACGGATTTACCAAGCTGCTCCCCCAGTTCCTCCGCAATCCTGCGGGATATGGTGGAGGCCGCAAGGCGTCTTGGCTGGGTGCATCCTATCTTTCCTGAGATTCCCCGTCCCGCCTCCAGGCACATCTTGGGGATCTGGGTGCTTTTGCCTGAACCTGTCTCGCCCGATACTATTACCACCTGGTTCTGTGAAATTGCCTTTATGATATCATCTCTCCTCGTAATGATAGGGAGTTCCTCCGGATAGGTAATAGGGGGGAGGTTATGGGACCTACTTTCTCTTTCACGTATGGATGCTTCCGCTTTTTTTCGCAGGGATGCAACCCGGCCGACAAGATCCGGTTTAGGGCCTTTTCCCCCCTTTTTTTTCTGCAGGTTATTAAGTTGGCGGGAGATAAAGGCCTGATCACGCAGCATGGTGCCCGAAAGCATGGAATTGATTCTTTTTATTTCTTCCGTGATGTTCATTAATCCCTGGAACCCTTGTGGAAGACCCCGACATTCTTACCGGGGAACCCCCATATTGTATAAAAGGATCTGCGGATCATCCCGGTTCATCCGGTAAATGAGTACGCTAGTTAATGATATGTAACATATTTTGCGCTAGATGGGCCATGGGGTTCTCTTTTAAGCGGCGAACTCGTTTATGTGCTATAACCCTGCACAAAACAAGACGAGGCGGGCGGGTAGCCTTCTCCATACTTGGCCGGAATCGAGAATCTTCTATTATCTCATAAATATTCCGCCCGCCTGGGTAGCACCTTACGTAGTTAGCATGCTGTTAATGTTTTCGCCCCTTAAAAGAGAGCCCCATGGGCCATTAAGGTACTTATAATAAGGTCTAATCTTTTACTTTTTTACGTACTCATTAACCGGATGAGACATGATCCCTTTCTCAAAGATATTCACGCCTTCGCCAGTATGGCCCGCGCGGAAGCGCGGGGAGCTTCACTAATGAACCATATTATTCAATGTCCGGGAACAGCGCAAGAGGAAGATTATTTTACGATTAGTAGGATATTTTTCCTTGACTTCCTTACATTGATGATTTAGAAAAAAATAGTTCAGGTGTTCCATGTAGAGCCGAACAGGGAACCCCGTTAAAGTCGGGGACGGGCCCGCCGCTGTAATCGGGAACGAAAGCTGCAGCATGCCACTGGCCGTGATGCCGGGAAGGCGCAGCCGGTAGAAAGATCCGAGAGTCAGAAGACCTGCCTGAACAGCAGTTTTATCTTCGCGGACATAGATAAGACAGCGGATCTTGAGGATAAAAAGGGTAATCCCCGGATCGAGATAATCGGTCCGGGGATTTTTGTTTCCGGGCCATACAACAATCATTAGCTTGAAAGGAGGAGGTATGCAAATGATGAGATATGTTTCAATTGCGGTGTCGTTTATCATAATTCTGCTGCCCGGATTTTGTATGGCTGTGGAAGAGAAGCAGGCTGAAAAAGGGATTTTTATGATGGATGAGGTGGTGGTAACAGGTACCAGGTTTGAACAGGAAATTGAAAGGATACCGGCCAATGTAAGTATAATCGATAAGATGGATATCTACAATTCAAATGCCAAGAATATTACTGAGATTTTAAAATATGAAGAAGGCGTAACCGTGAGAGACAAGCTGGGCAATGGTAAAACTGCCGAGGTGGATCTCAGGGGTTTCGGAGAGACAGGTTCTTATAATATCCTGGTTCTTGTGGATGGAAGAAGAGTAAACGGAATAGATCTGAGCGGGATAGACTGGACACAGATCCCCCTTGAACAGATTGAAAGGATAGAGATAGTAAGAGGGACAGGGTCTGTTCTTTATGGTGACAATGCGGTAGGCGGCGTCATCAATATTATTACCAGGAGACCGTCTGAGAAAATGGCCATGTGGGTTGAGGCGGTTGCCGGGAGTTTTGGAAGAAATAAAGAAAGAGTCTCCATAAGCGGGGGGCATGATACTATTAGCGGCGCACTGTTTGCCAGTCACGATTCCACGAACGGGTACCGGCCTGAGAATGGATTCATGACAAAAGATATTGGGGGGCGAGTAGTCTATGATCATGCTAATTCTTTGATTCTAAATATATCCGGGTCTTATCATAAAGATAAATTTGATCTTCCCGGGCATCTAACCGAGGCACAATATCTAGCCAATAGAGAGATGAACGCTCACCCCCTGGATAATGGCCAAAGTGAAGATTATTACTTCAAAACCGGCATGGACTTTGAAATGATGGGATATGGGAATATTGTTGCTGATCTGTCTTACAGAAAAAGAGACAGCGAGGCCAGCTTTCCTGATCCTGAAGGCGTTTTCCCGCAGGGGACCCGCAGTGTCAACGAGACCTGGAGCATCACTCCCAGATTTATCAGGGATAAGGGCCTTTTCAACCATGAGAACACGTTTATTACCGGTATTGATATATACTGGTCAGAGCAGAAAATGGATTCTTTAGGAGGATTTTTTATACCGCTTACCACAAAAACGGGTTTCGCGAATACTGAAAGAGACTCTATCGGAATATATTTCAATGATGAATTGGCCCTGTCCAATAATCTTATCCTTACAGCGGGACTGAGAGATGAACGTCTTGAGTATTCTTTTAACCAGAGGGATCTTACTCTCTTGCTTGCCCCATTAAAAACAAAGGTGAAAAAACGTGAAAACGCCTATAATATAGGGATTTCTTATCTCTATGATGACAGGTCATCACTGTTCTTCAGAGCGGATCGGAGTATTCGGTTTCCTCTGACTGATGAGGTCTCATATGTTGATTGGGCTGCGTTTGTCATTATGGCCAACACCGACCTGCAGCCACAGAAGGGTCAACATTATGAGGTTGGGATAAGACACTATTTTAAACCTGGTATTGTCGGTACCTTTACTATTTACAGAGCAGAAATCGATAATGAGATATTTTACAATCCTCTCACATTCAGTAATGAAAATCATCCTGAGACCCTTCATCAAGGTCTGGAAGCCGGAATTAAAGGAGAGTTTCTAGGGTGGCTTACCATATTCGGTAATTATTCTTATGTGGAGGCGGAGTTTGAGGAAGATCCTTATCAGGGAAATGAGATACCGGCTGTTCCGAATCACAGGCTAAATTTGGGGTTTCGAATCCATAATATTTTCCCGGGTCTGGTATTTTCTGCGGATTATAACTATACGGGTTCAAGGTATGCGATCAGTGATCAGGCCAATAATTTCGGGGAGATTGATGACCATTATACCATCAATGGCAAGGTCTCATACGAGTGGAGATCCATTAGTGCCTTTTTCGGTGTAAACAATTTAACAAACCAAAAGTACTCGGAATATGAGGTAATGGATACGTTCCTTACCACGCGTAATTTTTATCCGGCGCCTGAAAGGAACTGGACTGCGGGTTTGGCGATAGATTTTTAAGAGGGTGTCCAGGGATTCCAGGGTCTAGGATTCGGGTGTTTGTTCTCTAATACTTTTTTTAACTCCTTGAATCCTTGATTCCTTAACGCCTTGTATTTTAATCATCGGTCAGGCCGCACTGGGTAGTGCTTCGGAGCGGACTAATTTGGAGATGATCTTAATCTTCTATTCTTTTATATATTCATTAACCGGATGAATCAAAAAATAGCTCTGCAATATAAATAATATAAAAAGGATATAAAATTTCTATGAGACTGTTTTTCAGGTATATTTTCCCGTGTATTCTGGTAATTTTTGTTCTGTCCTTTTCAGGGCAGCCCTATGGCAATGAGTTTAAAGACTCTTTGGGAAGAAAGGTTGTTCTGGAAAAAGACCCTTGCAGAATCGTCTCCCTCGCCCCGAACCTTACTGAAATACTCTATTATCTGGGGCTCGGCGACAGAGTGGCGGGGGTAACGGATTACAGCTATTATCCTCCTGAGGCATTGGATAAGCCCAGGGTAGGAAGCTACATTAACTCCAACATTGAAAGGATCATAAGTCTCTCCCCGGACCTGGTTATAGGTACCAAGGACGGAAATCGGCCGGGCGTGGTATATCTGTTGGAACATGCCGGGATACCGGTTTATGTGGTAAATCCGAGAAACCTAAGGGATATAATATCAACAATAAGTGAAATCGGTACGCTATGTGGTGTTTCCGAAAAGGCCCGTTTACTGGTTAATAGGTTGAATAAACGGCTTGAGGCTGTTCAAAAGGCGGCTGCATCGGTCGATAGGCGTCTGGTGTTTTTACAGATAAATCTTTCACCCATTATGACGGTAAACAAAAACACCTATCACAATGATCTTATATACCTGGCGGGCGGAAAGAACATGAGCGCTGATGAGCCCATAACTTACCCCAGGATCAGTATTGAAGAGGTGATCAGGAGAGAGCCGGATGTTATTATAATATCCTCAATGGATAGGAGGGGGGAATTTGAAAAGGCAAAGGAAGACTGGATGAAGTGGTCATCAATCCCCGCGGTTAAGAATAACCGGGTCTTTCTTATCGATTCGGATCTTATTGATCGTCCTTCACAAAGGATATTAGACGGTCTTGAAGCAATGGCAAGGTTAATTCATCCGGAGGTGAATTGGGATAATGCAAGTACCCGCGGATCGGCGTCTGAAATTCCTTCCCCTTTTAGGGGGAGGCAAGGTGAGGGTCTTAAGACAACGAGGTGAAATCTTATGATAAAAATATTTTTAGGAACCTTTGCGGCACTCAACTGAAGCCGCATGAATTGGTTGAGGATTAACCCCACCTCAATCCTCCCCTAGTTGGGGAGGAAGGTATAAAGAGTAGGTCTTCTTCTAGTAGGGGAGGAAAAGAAAGTTTTAGGGGAAAGGTCAGATGGGGGAAAGGAGACTGAAATTGTTTAAATTCCGGGTATCAGAATGACTGAAAGATATAAGGGAACAATATTAACGCCAACAAAGGTTATTACTATATCCCTTGTAATGTTGGTGATACTCGCCTTTGTTATAATCTTTTCCCTTGTCCTGGGCACGGCAGAGGTATCTTTAAAAGATATTATGGATGTAATATGGGGCGATATGGCCCCGGATGATCCCATAAGGCTTATTATAATCAGGATAAGGCTCCCCAGGATCATACTGGCTGGACTTGTGGGCTTTGCCCTTTCCCTGGGCGGGGTGGTGTTTCAGGCCATACTCAGGAATCCCCTGGCTGATCCCTTTATCCTGGGGGTTTCCAGCGGTTCGGCTTTCGGGGCCATTTTGGCTATATCTTTAGGGCTTGGCTTTGCCGTGGGTGTGCCCGTCATGTCATTCGCAGGGGCCCTGTTCACGATTTGGCTGGTAATGATAATCGGTTCAAGGAAGATAGGGATGGAATCATCCACCATTCTGCTTACCGGGGTGATCATAAACGCCTTTTTTACGGCTATTATTATGTTTTTCATCTCTGTCTCCGCCGATGACAGGCTTCACACCATGCTCTTCTGGCTTTACGGAGATCTGTCCCAGGGAAGATACGGTCAACTGGCAATCATCGCGCCTTTTGTCCTTATCGCATCCGTTGCCCTGTATGGCTTTGCTAAGGAGCTGAACATAATAACAACAGGGGATGAAAACTCCGCCCAGCTGGGGGTGGATGTCGAGAAGGTTAAAAAAGCAAGCTTGTTGATCGTCAGCCTTATTATGGGGCTTGTGGTTGCCTTTTCAGGTCTCATAGGTTTTGTGGGTCTTATTGTCCCCCACCTGTCGAGGATGGCCTTTCGCTCGGATCATCGCCTGCTCATACCTGTCGGCGCCATCGGAGGGGCTATTTTTCTTATTGCCGCGGATACCATTGCCAGGACCATGCTTTCACCCAGCGAGATCCCGGTGGGCGTTGTCACGGCCTTTATAGGAGCCCCGTTCTTTATAATCCTTTTAAGAAAGAGAGGCAGTCTATGGGGTCGATCCTGACATTGAGAAATATCGGTTACCGTTACGACGGGGAAGACTGGGCTATAAAGGGGATTGATCTTGATGTCAGGGAGGGGGAGATCCTTGGCATACTCGGCCCCAACGGCTCAGGGAAAAGCACTGTTTTAAAGGTCATGGACAAACTGCTTGTACCGCAGGAAGGCGATATAAAGATCAGGGGCAGAAATTATCATGGCATAAAAAGATCCGCCTTTGCCAGGGAGGTGGCCATGGTAGCGCAGGAGAATCACTTCAGGTTCTCCTTTTCCTGCCTTGAGGTGGTGCTTATGGGCCGTTTCCCCCATTTAAAGAGGCTGCAGTTTGAGGGCAAAAAGGATATGGATACGGCTATTAATGCCCTCAGGGTCACCCATGCCCTGGAACTGGCGGGCCGCTCCATATATGACCTGTCCGGGGGTGAGAAACAGAGGGTGCTTCTGGCAAGGGCCCTGGCCCAGGAGCCGAAGGTAATACTCCTGGATGAACCCACGTCCTTTCTGGATCTCAAATACAGGAGGGAGATCTTCAAAATGATCTCATCACTCAGCAGGGAAAAGGGTGTAAGCGTTGTCCTTGTGTCTCATGATATCGATCTGGCGGCGCATTACTGCCACAGTCTGGTGGTGCTTAAGAACGGCCGCGTATTCGCCATGGGGAAACCGGATGACGTTGTTACCACACAGGCGGTGGAAGATGTCTATGAGTGCCCCGTCTTTGTGGACAGGAATCCCTTAACCGGAAAACCGAGAGTAAATATAAATTAGAGGCGCACCCGCCTTCGCTAAAAGCTCCGGCGCGGCAAGCGGGCGTATATGGCAAAGGCAATAACCGCTACCGCACCGAATAACAGGGTATAGGGAGGAGAGGGGAGAAGACTGGAATACTCTGGAGAAAAGCATCGAGATTGCCGCCAGGCTTGGTGACATAGATGATTATGACACTGTGATTTTGATTGATTGCCTGACACTGTGGCTTAATAATCTGTTTATGAAGTATGAATCTGATGATGAGACAGTATATCAAAAGATTAATAATCTTATGGAGGCGCTCGCAGATGTCAGGGGCAAGGTTATTGTGGTCAGCAATGAAGTAGGAATGGGTATTGTGCCTGAGAATAAACTTGCCAGGCAATACCGGGACGCTGCAGGATATATGAATAAATGGAAAGGGCTACTGTAAAAAAGGTTATTATAACCTTTGCGGGTTTGTCTTTGATACTCAAGGATGATTGAGGGGCGAAACATGAAGGGATATATCCAGGTTTATACGGGAGACGGAAAGGGCAAGACAACGGCCGCGCTCGGATTGGCCCTGAGGGCGGTCGGCGCGGGCCTCAAGGTGTATTTTGCCCAGTTTGTGAAGGGGATGAGATACAGCGAGCATGTCGCTCTTGAAAGGATGGCCGATTATATAACGGTCGCGCAATACGGAAGAAGCTGTTTTATAAAGGGTGACCCCACAGAAGAGGATATCAGGTTGGCCCGGGAAGGATTATCTCAAAGCAGAAAGGCGATGTTATCAGGAGATTATGATATTGTTATGCTTGATGAGGCAAACATCGCCACCCATTATAAACTATTTTCGGTCGAAGACCTGCTTGATTTCATACGCGCAAAGCCGGATGACGTGGAGCTTATTATAACAGGTAGGGACGCTGACCCCAGAATTATCGAGATAGCTGATCTGGTTACCGATATGAAGGAGATAAGACATTATTATCAAAAGGGTGTTGTAGCCAGGGAGGGGATAGAGAAATGAAGATGCTGGAACAGACCATAAACCAGATACAGCCACTTTCAAATGCCTGGTATGACAGGGCATGGGCCAGACTGGATAACCTTAGCAAGCCCAGGCGCAGCCTCGGTGTGCTTGAGGAGATAGCTGCCCGGGTAGCGGCGATAAGGGAAGAGGAAAGACCCTTGCTTGAGAAAAAGGCGGTCTTTGTGTTTGCGGGTGATCATGGTGTTGTGGCGGAGGGTGTGAGCGCCTATCCCCAGGAGGTAACAGGGGCCATGGTCAGGAATTTTCTGGCTGGCGGGGCAGGGATAAATGTCCTTGCGCGGCGGGCGGGGGCGGATGTACATGTTATAGATATAGGGATGAAAGAAGACATAAAAGACGCCGAGGCACTTATCAGGAAAAACGTTAAAAGGTCTACAGGAAATATTGCATCAGGTCCTGCAATGACTCTTGGAGAAGCTGAACAGGCCGTTAACGTGGGGATCGAGACGGCCTTACAGGCAAATGACGCGGGCAATACAATGATCGCCATGGGTGAGATGGGCATAGGAAATACAACCCCCTCTTCGGCCCTGTTTTCCATCCTGCTGCCCGTTGATGTCACGGATGTTACAGGCAAGGGGACCGGGCTTGAAGACAAGGGCGTTAAACAGAAAGTAAAGGTTATTGAGAAGGCCCTGGAGACAAACAGGCCCGGAATTCACGATCTCCTTTCTGCATTGGCAGCGGTCGTCGGCCTTGAGATAGCGGGCATATGCGGCCTGTGCCTTGGTGGAGCGGCCAGACGCATGGTTATCGTGGTGGACGGTTTTATATCCTGTGCCGGAGCGCTTGTGGCCATGAGACTTTGTCCCCCGGCAAAGCAATATCTATTCTTTTCCCATCGGTCATCCGAAAAGGGACATCGCATGTTTTTTGAAAAGGAGGATGTCAGGCCTATACTGGACCTGGATATGCGTCTCGGCGAGGGCAGGGGAGCGGCCCTGGCCATGCAGGTTATTGAAAGTGCTATTAGTATTTACAATGAAATGGCTACCTTCGAGGATGTTAACATAGAGCCGGGAGCATGATGTTGTGATAAAAGGTCTTATTACAGCAATCCGCACCCTGACGATCATACCTGTCCCCGGAAATGAAGACAAGGAGATGTCTTTAGCCCTCCCCTGGTTTCCTTTGGCGGGTTTGCTCCTGGGGATTATCCTTTATTTCGCAGTCCTGGTATGGAAAAGACTTCCTTTTCCTCAGTGGCCCGCCGGTTGTGCCATACTGTTATTGATCCTGGATGTATTGGTTACAAGGGGCCTTCATCTGGACGGCATGGCTGACTGGGTCGATTCAATGGGCGGCTTTGGAAGGGAAAAGAGACTGGCCATTATGAAGGATGTCTCCATGGGGGCATTCGGGGCCCTGGCCCTGATCCTTGCGATGATGACCAGGTGGGTACTTTTTATCAGGCTGCTGTCTTCCGGCACTTTCTTATGGATAATGGCAATAATGTCGATCTCCAGGTCGATGCTTGTGGAACTGATGACCACCATGCCCTATGCCAGGAGCGGTGACGGGATGGCAAGGCCTTTCATGGATAAGGCCGGCAAGAGGCACAGGCTTCTCTCATATATAATTACTCTTATCCTGTGTCTCATGTTTGGACCGATAGGAATAGGATTGTTCCTCCTGGCGTGGGTTATAGCCGTTATCTTAAGGATCTACTTCCGGCGACAATTCAACGGGATTACAGGTGATCTCCTTGGAGCCGCCAATGTGATAATTGAGATTATTCTTTTAACCGCATGTGCCCTTCCCGGAGATTATATCTCAGGTTATGCGGGCTGGGGATGGCATTGCAAGTTTTTACGAAGACAGGTTTGGGATAGCTCCTGAACACATCCTTGCAGGCAACGGCTCAACGGAACTTATTTATCTGCTGACTAGGTTACTGCGGCCCAAGCGCGTCCTCATAATTTCACCCTCCTACCATGACTATTACAGGGCATCCGAGCTTGCAGGCGCTGATGTGTCGTTGTTTCTTTTATCGGATAAAAATGGTTTTTCGGACATTGATCCTGAAGCGCTTACAGAGGCATGCAAGGGCGTTGAGATGGTGTGGATCGGCAGACCCAACAAAATCCCACAGGGACCATGCTTTCTAGGGATGTCCTGACCTGCCTTTGTGATACATTTCCCGATAAGTGGTTTATCCTGGATGAGGCATTCATACAGTTCACGGACAACTGGGAAGATGAGACCTTCATGTTCGGGAAAAAACCGGACAACGTGATCGTTATTCATTCCCTGACAAAGTTCTACGGCCTTGCGGGTCTCAGGATGGGCGGTGTAATAGCTCATAAAGATATTATCTCAAGGATAAGGGCATTGAAGGAGCCATGGACAATAAACGGGATTGCAGACAAGGCTGCCCTCATGCTGATGGAATGCGAGGATTATGAAGCAGAGACGCGTGCCTATGTATCGGTCGAACGTGAAAGGATCATAAAAAGAATCAATGAGTTAAAGGGCATTAGGGCCTTTCCTTCAGAAACGAACTTTATCCTGTGCAGATGGACAAGGACAGGGGGCCTGGATGATCTTTTAAGTCATCTTTTAAAAAATGGCCTCTATGTCCGTGATTGCCGTAATTTCCCGGGTCTTGAGGCCAATTATTTAATTTGATAAGAACTCGCTTTTTGATGAACAGAGTATAGAAAATTTCTCATTGTATG
>CAYQNR010000022.1:0-39296 GCA_964418945.1 uncultured Desulfobacteraceae bacterium | reverse complement strand
TTGAGTTGAGACAATAAATTTTCAAAAGAAACTTTGATGGTCTCGTAAAAAGTCCGAAAGCTCTTGTTTTGTCATTCCTGCCCCGCATCCCTGGCGCAGACCGTAATTAAAAAGAACATTAGTTTGAAGTTTTCCAGGTATATATAGTTACTCAATTGGCCTTTAATCGCAAGTCGGGCCAGGGCGGGCGAGTGCGGGATAAACTCCGGCCGGAATCCAGTCTTTCCTGGTAGTTACATAAGCTCTGGACCCCGGCCTCCGCCGGGGTGACGACTTTTTAAGAGATTGTAAACTTTGGAATTTATTGTTTACGATATTTCCCCGGATAGCGTGAATGATGCCTTGATTTCTTTAATATTTCTCTCGAAAATTATCATTTGGTAAATTTGGCAATACTGCCATTTTTACCAAATAGCACGAATGAGTCTATAATTCATTCGGCTTTTAACGATGAACTCAGCTGCCCGATACGGCGCAGCCGGTGAGGGTCAGGTGAAGTGACAGGTTCTGCCAAGTCTGTTCGGGTTTACCAAAGACTTTGAACATATCGATAGTTTAAGATTCTTTTATCCTTTGTAAGAATAGTGGCATTCTCTTCTCGCGCTGTTGCCACAATTATCTGATCTGCCGGATCGTCGTGAAAAGGTTTTGGAAGTGCGGTTGAGCGATAGGCTATCATAGGGGTAAGATGGACAAATCTGAGTTTTGGCATTTCCAAAGCGATATTGATCCACTCCTCCGGGTTGTAGGAAATACCGAGCTTCCCTTTTTCCAAAAGCTTACTGAATTCCCAAATTGAAATTGCAGATAAAAGGAGCTCATCATATCTGTCTTCATTTTCAATCAGTTTTGTGACTTTTCGCGACAGATTCTCGGGACGCATATTCCACCAAACCCAGGTATGAGTATCCAGCAGGTATTTTATTGACATACTTCCCACAATCCTTCACCAAGCGGAGCGACTATATCTTTTTCGAATACAAAAGCATCTGAGAGTTTGCCTGATGTAGGCTTCATTTCGGATTTGCGATGAGGAACAACTTGAGCAAGGGGCTTGCCTCTTTTCGTTATGACAATGGTTTCTTGGGATTTTGCAATTTCGTTTAGCACTTTTAACGCATGTGTCTTGAATTCACTTATAGCCATTGTTTTCATAGAACCACCTCCTTTTCCATAAAATAGTCAATTAAAGTGGTCAAGTCAACAAATAAATGTTAAATGTTATATGTAGCAGAACGGTTGAACTGTGCCGCCCGGTTTTTTGGGTCGGCACCAGTGAATTGTTATGAGGCACAAACTGTCGGGACATCTCATCTATTTGAAATGGTGTATTATTTTGCGTCAATATTATTGGACTTAATCCCAATTGACTCCGACAATCAAAACAATTACAATATTGAAAAATTCACTTTTTTTAGGAAATTACGAAAAATGATAAATTTCACTGCCAAATACACCAAAATCAACTCCGGCTATATGGGCCAGCTAGTGGAATGGCCTGAGGTTATTACCGAGGGCAAGGATCTTGAGGAGTGCCGTGCTATGCTTCGCGATGCACTTAATGAAATGGTGCTTGCGTACCAACAAATCGGCAAGGAGATCCCAACCGGTAATGCACTCATAGAGCAACTGCCCATAGAGGTTCAACATGTCGGTCAAGCGACGTGATCTGGTCCGACATCTAGAGCAAAACGGGTACTATCTGCTGCGGGAAGGCGCTAACCACTCCATCTACACAGATGGCGCCAAAGTAATCCCCGTAAAACGCCACAAACAGCTTGATCGGATTACCGCCAATGAATTCTGCAAGCAAGCTGGTATCCAGCCTAAGTTTTGAACAGCATTTCAAAACCTATTTTTCGATTTGATAAGGCCTCATAACGTTTTGGCTCACTTGCAAAACCGCTACGCTGAAAGTGAAACAATGCTCATTACTTTAATTTTACCAACTGAACTCGATTTGAAACAAGGCGGTTTTGTCAAGTGCAGCCAATTGTTATGCCATGATTTTACTATAAATCCCGACCTGAAATCCCCAAATGAATGTTCCCTCTCAAAATCCGGGTAGAACCGAAAAATGGTGCGTTACGCTCGCAGGACTAACGCACCCTACTTGGCTTCGATTTTTTTGGTCTTCGCACCACTTGCTTTGATGGCGACTTTGATAGCATCTTCCATCGGATCTTTGAAGGGCACCTCGATTCGGAGCAAGCCGTCCTCGTAGTTCGCTTCGGCTTTGTCAGGTTTCACCGGCCAAGCTAAAGCCAGTGAGGAAACATACACGATGTCCCTTGCTGGCGCTGTCAGGTGGACGCTGTCTGGCAGGATCTTCAGATCTATGGTATCCGTTGGCGCTCCTGGGATAGCGAACTCCACTACTAGCTTGTTTTTCCCTTCGTCAGCATACGCTACTGTATTGGGCGCAAGTTTAATTTGATTTTCTAACATTTTGGTAACCTCCTTAGGTTGTTTCGTGCAGTTAACCCGGCGTAGTTCACATTACCGGGAGATTGGCTGAGGATATCTCAGCCTCACAATTTACTTTCAATTTCGGCTTTAAAATTATCACGCTTAAAAGCCGCCTCTTCGCTCCGAGTTTTAGACTTCTCTCCTTTCCTGTCATTACCGAAGCTGACTACAATTTTACATCACTAGCGCAGTTCAATCAATCCGCCCCGTATTTTCTTCAATCCTCCTTAGGTGCAGGGCATAACGCTGCCCATAACCAGAGGGCGCAATTTTTAGCCCTTCTGGTTCATGGGCATGTTATCCGATGAAGAATTATAATCAGGCTGCTATCCGTTCAAGGCAATCAATATCCACACTTTGCTTTGCCTTCCATAAATCATATTGAAGTTGTAGCCTCAGCCATCCTTCTGGCGTGCGGCCGAAAACCTTGGAAAGCCTCAGGGCCATTTCAGGACTAATTCCCGACTTACCATTCAAAAGCATTGAAAATGTTTTTCTAGAAACACCCAAGGACTCCGCGGCTTTGGTAACGGTCAAACCAAGCGGCTTAACACAAATCTCCTTAATTATTTCACCCGGATGAGGGGGATTATGCATACCCATAAAAAACTCCTTTAATGATAATCTTCATAATTTACTTCTAAAATATCTCCATTTCTTAGTTTAAAGGTCACCCGCCAATTTCCACTAACATTTACAGCTAATGTATTTTTCCTTTTACCCTTTAAATTGTGCAGATTCAAACCAGGTAGATCCATATCATCAATAGTTTCGGATGTGTCCAGAAGTGCAAGTATTTTTCGAAGGCGCTCAGCGTGTTGCGGATTAACTCCAGAAGTCTTTCCTGTTTGAAATAGTTTCTCTAGACCTTTATGTTTGAATGATTCTATCACTGAAAAGATTGTAACCTATACCGTAACAGGTGTCAACAACAATAATCTATTTTCCGGATAACGGCGAATTAACAGGCAGGCGATGCCTGCCTACATAAGATTATTAAAAGATAAAATATCCGCGAATCTTAAAAGGCTGATTCGGCAAGATAGTAGCCTGTCGTGTTGAATGACAGGTTATTTGCTGATGTTAGGTTTATGCTAAATTATTCGTAAAATATTGAGACAATTATTTTAGGAGGAGCGGCACTGCCACCAGACATAGATTGCTTTATATCATGGATTTTAATATTTGGCATTTGAGCAAGCCACTCTTGTATGTCACTTTCTATTTCGCTATGCAGCGGTTCTTTTAACCGATTTGAAAAAGATTTTGTTTTGCCATAAAGGATTGTAGAAAACATTTTAATTTTCATTCTTTTATTTCTCCTTATTTACTCACACCACGTAAAAATCATATGTAATAAATACAAATAACATATATATTATCCGGCAAACGGATAATTTGGATTTTTTTCCAATTTCAGACATTTGTATCAGAATTATGGAGAAAAAGCAAAAAAGAATAATCCCAATAATCGCAGATTGGTAAAGAGTTTTTAGGATATTTTAAGGTTAATTTCAAATTATAAAATCACCTTAATTTTGTCGTAATTATCAATATTATCCGTTTGCTTGATATTTATTTAAATAAGTTATTTCAACTCCCATCAATCCAGTGGACTGGTAATTCCAAGTTTGTTTTTGCTTATTACATGCGTATATATCATTGTAGTTTTAAGATCAGAGTGACCAAGAAGATCCTGTATTGTTCTTATATCATATCCTTTTTCTAGTAGATGAGTTGCAAAGCTGTGTCTCAGGGTATGTACTGTTATTCTTTTGGGTATTTTTGCCGATATCCCGGCATGTCTAATGTGCCTATGTAAAATATCTGAATATAAATGATGCCGTCTGACAATTTTCGTTAAGGGATCGATAGAAAGGTTGCTGGACGGGAATACCCAAAACCAAGCCCATTCTTTATCGGCATTCGGCGACTTGTGTTCAAATGCATATGGAAGCTGAACGCCGGGGACATTTTTTCTCCTGTCGTTTTGAAAGATTTTTCTTGACTTTTTAAGCTGTTCACGAAGTTTTTCTTTTATGCTTTCCGGCAATACAGTCTCTCTGTCCTTATCTCCCTTTCCGCTTCGTATGGTTACCGCATCACGCTCAAAATCTATGTGTTTAACCCTTAATTGCGGACATTCACACAGGCGAAGACCGCAGCCATAAACCACTTTTGCCATTAATAGATTTATGCCCGACATCTGATCGAACAATCTTCCAATCTCCCGGAAAAGGGGACGAGGCTAAGAGAATAATTAATTCATTCTGTAAATTTGATAGCCCTTTCGTTCGCTATGTGCTCCCCTCTTCTTGTTGCGTACACTACGCCTGGTTTTCTCATTCCAAGACGCCATGCTCTCTCCAGTATACTATAGCAAAGCTCTCTTACGGCCAATCGCACAATAAACCCCGGTCCTCCGCTTTAGCCTATTTCCGGCTTTTTATTTATTTAGGCCCGTCCCCTTTTCCCGCAGAGGGAGGCGCCCCATGGTACTTTATGACGCAACCATGCACAACCCCAAATTGGAGAGTTGCCGTTGTTGAAAGGGATAAAATTCTCTCTCGATAGGTGCTTAAGCTATCAGAGTTCTTGTGTTAAAAGAACGTGAGCATATCCCGGCAGCAAAGCATAGTCATCTTCAACAAGCGCCTCCCCATCAGTAGGTAAGCAACAAGCTTACGCATGATGTACCTCCTTTCCGCCGACATAAGCGGCATAAGGTTGATGGGGAGATCAAAAGGACGCCTCCCTCTCTAATCTCCATTTATTTTGTTACACATAACGTTCCGGTCACCGGTTGCCATGGAGCGCCAGCGGAATGGCAATCCGATGCACTGGCTGGTTCGGTCTTAATACTCACCGTCAATTTGAAGTGCTATTTTTAAAGCCTTTTCCAAAAGATCTAATTTTTGAGGAGATAATTTACCAATAAAATTTGTTAACATAGATTTTGGCAGACTAACCAGCTCATCGCAGTGAATGGCGCTATCATGTGTAAGGCCTTCATTGATGCCAACAGGAACTTGGGTTGAAAGGCTTTCGTAAGCTTTGTAGATAGGGGCGCAAATCACTGTCGAGAATCTAGATTCGATCAGGATTTGACGACTTACAATAACAAAAGATCGATATTTTTTCGGATCTCGCGATGACGGACGTTTGACTCTGTATAAATCACCGCGCCTCATATTGGAACCTGGTAGCCGAGAACATCTTCTGCTTCGGCATTGAGGGTATCTGAAGAGTTATTGATGATCTCAAGATCACGTTGTTCAGCCTCTTTTTTTTTCAGCTGTTCAATAAAAATGCGAGCTGCAGTCTCAATAAACTCCGATCGACTTCTGTAGGTCCCAACATACAGATCAATAGCCTTTAATAGTTCGTCAGATAATGTGATAGATGTCTTGATTTTCATACTACTAATATACTACCAAACATACCTCTTGTCAATTGATTTTGTGACCGAACATATATATTATCATGTTCCATGATAATTCGAGTTTTTAAAATTTGAGATATTTATATCAAAATAACGGAGAGAAGACAAAGAAAGAATAAAGAGCCAAATCCTAAAGAAATCAAAAAGTCCGCTTGATTTCTGATAGGATGGATATTTTCAAATGCTGTTTAATTCGGTTGGCTGATCTGCCAATTCATAGTTTTTTATTGTCAATCGGGCCATTTTAGGATTTAATAATATAATATGTTGTTTTACTAGTGAAACTCCGCCTTAAGCCCTGGTCAATTGGCATAGGCTTGATAGGGAAAGGAGTTGGGTTCCGGTTCCGTAGGAGAGAGATGAAGTCTGCAGCTACCATGATTGCCATCTGGGTGACATTTCTTTTAATTGGAACAGGTTGTTCACAAGAAGAGCCCCCTTTGTCCTCAGAAAATGCAGCGGTAAGAAAGGCCATCGAAATGCCTGTCCAGGAAGAGGCCGGGGATGTGACAGTCTCTCAGGAGTCCGATCTCGGGCCTGCGGCAGAGAAGGAATCAGTGGAGATAGCCGCCACGATTGAAGAGAAGAAGCCGGAAAAGGTGATTGAAAATGTAAAAGAGGAAGAGAATGGTTATTACGTTACAAAAAAAGGTGACAGTCTTTCAGGGATTGCAAGGCGAAAAGATGTTTATGAGGATGATTTGAAATGGCCGATAATCTACAGTCTTAACATGGAAAAACTTAACGATATAGAGAAAGATGAAAATTTCCCTGACAGAGAATTGCCGGAAGGGATAGAGCTTAAAATCCTAACACCTGATGAAGTAAAAGAGAATTTAGAAAAAAAACCCAAAAATTACTGGGTTATTAACGTGATATCATCCTCTGAAAAAGAGATACTCGTTCCTCATATCATTAAACTAATCATGAATGGTTATGGGGCCTATATAACCCGTACTGAGATTGATGGGAAAGACTGGATGAGGCTTCGGGTGGGTTTTTTTGAACAGAGAGAAGATGCTGAAGCAGAGGGAAAAAAGATAATGGATATCCTTAATTTCTCCGATGTCTGGACTACCAAGGTAGGGGACATTGAAAGGGGCGAGTTCGGCGGGTATTGATTATGAAAGATAAAAAGATCATTGTCGGTGTGACTGGAGGGATTGCGGCTTACAAAGCGTCGGAACTTGTGCGGATCCTCGTGAAGGCGGGAGCTGTAACTCATGTGGCCATGACGGCTAATGCCGCTGAGTTCGTAAGCCCTTTGACCTTTGAGGCCCTTTCCGGGAACAGGGTGATCCTGGAAATGTTTGATCCTGGAACCCAACCAATGGCTCATATAACATGGGGCCAGGAATCGGACCTTATCATAATAGCCCCTGCCACGGCCAACTTTATCGCAAAGATCTCCCATGGTATAGCGGATGATTTTCTTTCCACCATGCTTCTCGCCTCAACAGCAAAGATACTTGTCTGTCCGTCCATGAACAGCGAGATGTACATGAACCCCGTCACCCAGGAAAATATCAAGAGGATTGTGGAGAGAGGCTACACGGTTTTGGAACCCGGGGAGGGAGCGCTCGCATGCGGTTCTGAGGGCCTTGGTCGATTACCGGAGCCGGAAGAGATTGCCGAGCAGGCTCGAATAATACTTGCTCCCAAAGATCTTTCCGGGTTAAGGGTGCTGGTTACTGCCGGACCGACAATAGAGCCCATTGATCCGGTAAGATATGTTTCCAACAGGTCTTCGGGAAAGATGGGTTTTTCGATAGCCAGGCAGGCGTTAATGAGGGGGGCGTCTGTAACCCTGGTAAGCGGTCCTACTGCCCTGCCTCCTCCCACTGGTGTGAAGTTCCATGGCGTGAAAACCGCCGTGGAGATGAGGGAAACGGTCTTGGGGTGTGTTGGCGACGCGGATGTGGTCGTCAAGGCGGCGGCTGTCTCGGATTATAGGCCCCGGCAGAGTTCGGCACAGAAGATTAAGAAGGGGGCGGATGTCATGTCCCTCGACCTGGTCAAAAATCCGGATATCCTTGCCGAACTCGGTGAAAAGAGAGAGGGCGAAAGGTATATCCTTGTGGGTTTCGCTGCGGAGAGCGAGGAGGTGCTGGCCAACGCGACAAAAAAACTCCGGGATAAGAATCTGGATATGGTTGTTGTTAACGATGTAACAAGTGAAGACGCAGGATTCGAGTCTGATACAAATCTTGTCAAGATTATACACAGGGACGGCAGCAGAGAGGATCTGCCCATTATGTCAAAAGATGAAGTTGCCAATCAGATCCTGGACAGGATAAAGCTGTTGAGAGGAACCGAAAAATGAATCCGGCGGAGGAATTAGGGTTTATTATCAGCCAGATGAAGAAGCTCACCATCTCCAATATAGGGACGGGGGTTGATGTCCGTGTGGGTGACCTGTCTTCCTCGGAACCGCTGGAAATGCCACGGGAGCAAGCCGGTGAACTGGAGAAATTAGAGGATTCTATTAGGGGCTGCAGAAGGTGCAAGTTATGGCGAAACAGGAAAAACATCATATTCGGAGAAGGATCTTCACAGGCCAGGCTCGTTTTTGTGGGAGAGGGCCCGGGGCGCGACGAGGATATTGAGGGAAGGCCCTTTGTTGGCGAGGCGGGGAAGTTGCTTACCAGGATCATAGAGAACGGCATGGGACTCAAAAGGGAGGATGTATATATCTGCAATGTGGTTAAATGCCGCCCTCCTAATAATAGAGACCCGGAGAGAGATGAGATCGATACATGTCTTCCGTTTTTAAAGGAGCAGATCAAAATAATAGGTCCAGAGGTTATATGCACCCTTGGTCGTATATCGGGCAGAGAACTCCTGGGCCGGGATTTTAAGATTACCAGGGATAGAGGGAAATGGCATTCTTATATGGATATACCTGTAATGCCCACATATCACCCGGCATATATCTTGAGAAACCCTCCCAGGGAACGGCAGTTAAAAGGGCAGGTTTGGGAGGATATCCAGCAGATAATGGTCCGGTTGGGGCTGGAGGTCAAAAGAAATGGGTAGAAACGGATTGAAAACCCTTATTATTCTTAGTCTTATGGGTATTTTCTTCTCTTCGTTACAGATCTTCGGCCCGTGCCGGGAGGCGCTTGCGGGAGATGAACTAGTAATAATTGAAGTGGACGGAACTATTAATCCCGGGTCCGCCAATTTTCTGGTAAGATGCATTGAAGATGCAGAATTCTTAGATGCGGCTCTTATCATTGTCCAGATGGACACTCCGGGAGGGCTTGCATCTTCCATGCGGACCATGGTGAAGGCCATAATGAACTCTAAGGTGCCTGTTGTCGTTTATGTCGCTCCCACGGGGGCCGGGGCCGCGTCCGCAGGTGTCATGATTACTGTCTCCGCGCATATAGCGGCGATGGCGCCGGGTACCAATATAGGCGCGGCGCATCCTGTTTCAGCAGGTGGTGAGGATATCCAGGAGACCATGTCTGAGAAGGTCGTCAATGACATGGCATCCTACGGCAGGGGTATAGCCGGGGAGAGGGGCCGTAACGGTGAATGGGTCGAAAAGGCCATACGTGAAAGCGTGTCCATTACCGCGGATGAGGCCCTGGAAAAAAATGTCATTGATCTGATAGCAAAGGATATGGATGAACTCCTGCAACTCGTCGACGGTAAAGAGGTGGTTCTTGCGTCAGGCAAGATCATCCTTAACACCGAGGGACTGAAGAAAACTTATTACAAACCCGGATTCCGGGACAGGGTGCTAAGCACCATAAGTGATCCGAACATAGCTTATATACTGATGATGATAGGACTTGCCGGGATATATTTCGAGATGTCACATCCCGGTGCTATCTTTCCGGGCGTGATCGGGGCGATCTCCCTTATATTGGCCTTTTTTTCTTTCCAGACCCTCCCTGTTAATTATGCCGGGCTTCTGCTGATTGCCCTTGCCATTATACTCTTTATAGCCGAGATCAAGATCACCAGCTATGGGGTTCTTTCACTGGGCGGGCTTGTCTCTCTTATCCTGGGCTCCATTATGCTCTTTGAGGATGTGATGGTATCTTTGAAATTAATGGGGCCAACCATTATCCTGATTTCCGGGTTTTTTGTAGTGGTTTCCTCGCTGGCCTACCGTGCCCATAGAAGCAAACCCAGATCAGGAGTGGAAGGGCTTGTGGGAGAGAAGGGGATAGTCAAAAAGCCTCTTGATCCCGAAGGATTGGTATTCGTGCACGGAGAGTTATGGAGGGCGATATCAGGTGAGAATATCGAAGCGGACGAAAAGGTGGAGGTAACGGGCATCGATGGTCTCGTGCTGAAGGTGGCGAGGATTACAGATCAAGAAAAACCTTAAAGAGGAAGGAGGGTGTTATGTTTAATTATGTAATAGCGCTTATCTTAATAATATTTTTCCTGGCTTCGGCTATCAAGATCCTGAGAGAGTACGAGAGAGGTGTTATCTTTCGCCTGGGTCGAGTGATAAAGACCAAGGGACCGGGTTTGATTATTCTCATCCCGATTATTGATAAGATGGTAAAGGTAAGCCTGCGTTTGGAGACAATGGATGTCCCGGCCCAGGACGTTATTACAAGGGATAACGTCTCGTTAAAGGTGAATGCGGTGGTATATTTCAGGGTCATGGATCCTACCAATGCCATAGTAGAGGTAGTGAATTACGTGTTTGCCACATCACAATTGGCCCAGACTACCCTCAGGAGCGTATGCGGACAGGTGGAGCTGGATGCACTCCTTTCGGAGAGGGAAAAGATTAACACCCAGCTTCAGACTATCCTTGACAAGCACACGGATCCCTGGGGTATAAAGGTTACTACTGTTGAGGTAAAACATATAGATCTCCCACAGGAGATGCAGAGGGCCATGGCAAAACAGGCCGAGGCTGAAAGAGAGAGACGGGCAAAGGTAATAAACGCGGAAGGCGAGTACCAGGCCGCCAATCGACTGACGGAAGCGGCGGCTATCATTTCAAAACACCCTGAAGCCTTGCAATTGCGATACCTCCAGACACTAAGGGAGATATCCTCTGAAAATAATTCCACGACCCTTTTCCCTATTCCTATTGATCTGTTTAAACCTTTTTTTAAGAAGGAATAGCTGCTGTGGAAGAGGAACACGGGAGCCGGAACTCAGGGTGAGAATAAAATATTTTTACTAAGGAGTGTAAGATCATAATGGAAGAAGAGATTAAGAACGAGGAGACCAAAGACGAGGAAATAAAGAAGGAGGCAGGGAAAGAGATCAAAAAGGAGAGTCCGAAATTAGAAGCCGCTCAGGAAGAAAAGCCGCTGGTCAAGATGACAGTCATTGAGTTGAGGGCTATGGCCCGTGAAATCCCGGGAGTTACCGGCGTGTCGGCCATGAAGAAAGAAGAATTACTCAGACGTATTAAAGAGTACAGAGGAATTGAGGATGAGGTACCTAAAAAGAAGAAAAAGAGCGTAGCTGTTGAAGGGTTGAGCGTTAAAGACCTGAGAAAGAAGATTGCTGTTTTAAGGGTGCATAAAGAAGCGGCATATAAAGAAAAAGAAAGAAAAAAGGTCACCATCCTCAGGCGCCGGATTAACAGGCTCAAGAAGCGAACCAGAAAGGTAATATAGGACATCACTGAGTCCATGTCTAAAGATTGAGAAGACAATAAAGCGGGCCTTGAGGAGGATAATCGCGGGCCTGCTTTTGTTTTATGGTCCCCTAAACCTGCCGGCTTAGTCCTTCGATTCATAAATACGCGAACGTATTTATTTACTCAGGACTAAGTGCTGAGTGAGCATATCTAATGGTTCTCATATGAAAAATATGTCCCTGTAATTGCGAATCGAAGCACTTAGGCCAGTAGTAGGTTGGTTAATATGGTCCAACAAGAGAATATTTATAACGGGACGAAGAAGACCGTCGCAGTCATCCCTGCCGCAGGGACAGGGCTCCGGATGGGCGAAAGTGAGGCAAAACAGTTTCTGGAATTGGAAGGCAAGCCCATGTTAGCCTTGACACTGGAGAGATTTCAGAACTGCCCCTCGATTGACAGTATTGTACTGGTTGCGCCTCCCGGTCAGCTGGAGTTCTGCCAAAGGATAATCATAGAGCAATATGGGCTTAATAAGGTAGACAAGGTAATCGCTGGCGGCGAGAGACGTCAGGACTCCGTTCGGGTTGGGATAGAGGTCACCGGAGGCGAATATGAGTTGGTGCTTATACATGACGGGGTGAGGCCGATCATCGACAGTGCTCTGATCGAACGGGCCGTAAGTGCCGCCACAAGAGACCGCGCGGTCATTACGGCGTTGCCGGTGAAGGATACCGTTAAGAAGATTGGTGAAAATGGCTTTGTTTTAAAGACATATGAACGAGAGTCAATGTGGCTTGTTCAGACACCCCAGGTTTTCAGGTACGAAGATATCCTTAAAGCCCACCGGATTGCCATTGAAGAGGGGTGGGATGAAGCTACGGATGACGCCTCTTTGATAGAGAGGATGGGAATAGCCGTGAAGGTCATACCGGGATCGGAATATAATATCAAAGTCACGACTTCCAAGGATATGGAGCTTGCCAAATATTTAATGAAGCGGGTTAAAAGGGATACAGTCAACATATAAAATTCTAACCGGAAATCGCAATTTTTTATGTCCGATAAAATAACATTAAAAATAGGAACAAGGGGAAGCAAACTGGCACTTGCCCAAAGCGAATGGGTCAGGGCTGAGATACTGGCCCGATACCCTGGCACGTATGTGGAACTGATAAGGATTAAGACAAAGGGAGATAGGCTCCTTGATTCACCCTTAAGCCAGGTGGGAGGGAAAGGGCTTTTTGTAAAGGAGATCGAGGAGTCTTTGCTCAGTAAGGAGGTGGATCTGGCGGTCCACAGCATAAAGGATGTTCCCGCGGAACTTCCGGAAGGGCTTTTCCTGCCCATATTTCCGAAGAGGGAAGATGCAAGGGATGCGTTTATATCAAAGCGTTATAAAAGGATCGAAGATCTTCCCGAAGGCGCAAACATAGGCACGGGGAGCCTCAGGAGATCCGCACAACTTTTGCATCTAAGGCCGGACCTCAAGATGGTCTCACTCAGAGGGAATGTGGACACCCGCCTAAACAGGCTGGAATCCGGGGATATTCAAGCAATAATCCTGGCGGCGGCGGGACTCAAAAGGCTTGGCCTCTCTTCCAGGATATGCCAGATGCTTCCGGCCGACGAATTCCTGCCAGCAATAGGGCAGGGGGCCCTGGGTCTGGAGCTGAGAAAGGATAGTGACAGGGTCCTTGATCTTATCGGTTTTTTAAATCACCTACCGACGGAGAAGGCCGTCAAGGCTGAAAGGGCCTTTCTCCGGAGGCTTGAGGGGGGTTGCCAGGTCCCCATAGCGGGCCATGGCAGGCTGGAGGGGGACAGAATTATCATTGACGGAATGGTAGCGGAGCTGAACGGCAGCAGGGTTATAAGGGACGAGAGCACGGGGCCGGGGGATCGGCCGGAAGAGACAGGCATTGTCCTTGCGGAAAAGCTGTTGAGTTCAGGAGCGGATGAGATATTAAGGAAGATTTATGGGCCGATATCAGCTTGAGAAAAAAGGCAAAGTCTATCTGATTGGCGCGGGACCGGGTGATCCGGGACTTCTGACGATCAAGGCGAAGGAATGCATCGAAAGGGCTGATGTTGTTGTGTACGATTACCTGGCCAACGAGGCCTTCCTGGATTACGCGGCCGCAAAGGCGGAGTTGATATATGTGGGGAAAAAAGGAGGTAGCCATACCAGGACCCAGGAAGAGATAAACAGAATCATATGTAATAAGGCGGGAGAAGGCCTAAATGTGGCAAGGCTTAAGGGAGGTGACCCCTTCATATTCGGCCGGGGAGGGGAGGAGGCACAGGAGCTTGTGAAGTCCGGCATATCATTTGAAATTATCCCGGGCGTAACATCGGCAATCGCGGTGCCTGCCTATGCCGGCATACCTCTGACCCATCGTGATTTTACTTCCACAGTCGCCTTTATAACAGGGCACGAGGATCCCGCCAAGGAAGAATCAAATATTGATTGGGAAAAACTGGCAACAGGCGCCGGCACCCTGGTGTTTCTGATGGGCGTGGGGAACCTGTCTGAAATCGCGCGGGAACTTATTAAACACGGACGGGCCGCCGACACACCGGTCGCCGTAATCCAGAGGGGGACAGTCGCCGGACAGAAAACCATCGAGGGCAGACTTTCAGATATTGTTGATCTCGCCAAGAGGGAGGAGGTAAAAGCTCCAGCCATTATCGTAGTGGGAGACGTAGTGAGGCTAAGGGCCGAATTAAGCTGGTTCGAAAAAAGGCCCCTTTTCGGCAAGAGTATCGTTGTGACCAGGGCAAGAGAGCAGGCCGGTCGGTTTCTTTCCCTCTTATCCGATTGGGGCGCGGACTGCGTTGAATTTCCCACTATAGAAATCCTCCCTCCCCTGAACTGGGAGCGATTGGATAAGGCTATTGAGAACCTTGAAGGTTATGACTGGATTATCTTTACCAGTGTTAACGGTGTGGAATACTTTTTTAAGAGGCTGTATGAACTTGAAAAAGACGCTCGTTCCCTCAAGGGAACAAGGATCGGGGCCATAGGGCCCAAGACCGCTGAAGCAGTTTGGGAGAGAGGTATAAGGGCGGACCTTATTCCGAATGAATACAGGGCCGAGGCCGTGGTGGAGGAATTTAAAAAACTGGGAACAAGAGAGTTAAGCATATTACTGCCGAGGGCGGCCGGGGCCAGGGATTTGCTTCCCGAGGAATTAAGGAAGATGGGGTTCCTTGTGGAAGTTGTTGAGGCATATAGGACAAGTATTCCTGAGCGCGGGACAAAGGATGTAAAAGCTATGCTTATGGAAGGCGAATTAGACATGGTCACCTTTACAAGTTCTTCCACTGTCACAAATTTTATGTCCCTGTTCCGGGAGGAAGGACATCGACTAAAAGAGTGGATGGAAAGGGTTGATGTGGCCTGTATCGGCCCCATAACCGCCGGAACCGCCCAAGAATGCGGTCTGAAGGTGAGCCTTGTACCGGAGACATATACCATAGATGCATTGACAGAAGCTATTGTGACATATTATTCCTCCGTTTCATAAACTTCTCCTGACATAAACATGGTCAACCTGTTGAAATGCATGGTTAGCGAGATGTCATAACACTTTCGTCTTTTGGCATAAAAAAATCATGTCATATAAAACAAATATAAAATTAACCTATAAAAAATTCCGTCAAATGGGTAAGGCGCTTTTACGGGTAAACGGGAACAACATCCATAGCGGGAATCTTTCCGTTAGAGACCCTGATGACCCTGATCGTTTCTATGTTACCGCGTCTGGTTCGCAGATAGGAGAGCTTGTTTTAAGAGATATTGTCTCTCTCCGCTTCTCGGGTGTAAGCCGGGAAGAAGAAAGGGCTTCCACGGAATCCAATATTCATCGAAAGGTATTAAGTATTCCCGGTGTAAAGGCCTGTATGCATTGTCACCATATCATCTCCGCGCTTATAACCTTTGATACCAGAGAAAGACAGATATTCCTTCATTTCATGAATACGGATTCGCAAGGAAGAGAAGAATTTGTCTTCCAGCCTGTGGATATTCACGGGTCCTCCATTCTTGGAGGGGTTGTGGTAGGTTCCTGTAAACAGCCTATCGGATCTATCGAGAGGGAAGAAAGGATTCCGAAATACCTGTCTAATTCTCCAGTGACCCTTGTACAGGGACACGGCCCCTTTGCCAGAGGGGCGTCTCTGGAGGAGTGTCTGCGGTATGTCAGCGTCCTGGAAAACAGCGCGACCATTGCGGTCAGTCTTAGGCGTCGAGGGATAGACTTTGGATGGATTCAAAAGAAGATAATGGAACAAGGTGCAGCATCGGTTTTTCCGAAATATGCCACTCCTGTTAACGATCAAGCATCAGGCAAAGGCAAGATTGATGATGTGTCCACGATATCAGATTTCGCTTGTTGGCTCTCTTATATACATAATTTTAGAATCGGTGCTTATGCCACGGGTTCAATGAGCCGGAAGGTCACATCAGAAGAGATGATCTTCTGTCCCATGTCATCCGTGCCTGAAAACATGAGTTTTCCTTTATACAGGGTATCAACAAAGATGAAAGAAGGAGACAATTTTGAGATCGCGCTTCATAAGTTGATATATAACCAGACAGACTATACTGCCTGCATTATGGCAACCAATCCGTTGGCATGCGCCGATGGAATGGCGATATTGGCTGAGAAATTCGGGATAGAATCCTTGCTCGGCGAATCGGATAATATCCCTTACTTCCAAAAGGATCACCCTGTTATTACCCCCATTGACGCAGAGGGGATTTACCTCAATCCCAGGCTTGGTTTGGTGGATGTCACACAGTTAAACAACCTAACCCCTGAGAATCCCATTTTGGATATGATTCGGTGGCACAAGGGCTGTTGTGTTGTCGCAGGTTTTGGTGTAATCGCCGCCGGGGAGACTACAATAGAGCAGGCAGCGCGTAATATTGCTTCAGCGGAAAGGATAGGGAATTTCAGGACGGAGGTCTTTATGAATGAAAAGTTGCTGAACGGTCCTCCCATGAAATCCTTTGAGCCAAAGACGTTTTAAATGGTAACTTCTTATCCTCTTTGCATATTATCTGGCTGACATTTCTGCCGGACATTATAGCGGTCGGCAATCCGCCGCCCGGTTCATCATGCGTCTCAAAGATCTGTGTGTCATAGCCGTTCATCTGCGGATAGCAACCTGCGAAAGGCCCGGCTATTCCCGCGCCGATAATAGATACTTTTTTACGCATGGTTTATTACCTCTCAAAGGGTATAACAACAATATCATCAAAAACAGGTTCATCTGGTTAGTGAGTACGCTAGTTAATGATATCTGACTATTTTGCACTATATGGCCCATGGGGTTCTCTTTTAAGCGGCGAACTCGTTTATGTGCAATGACCCCGCACAAAACAAGACGAGGCGGGCGGGTAGCCTTATCCAGCCTTGGCCGCACTCCAGAATTCTCTATTATCTCATAACTATTCCGCCCGCCTGGGTGGCACCTTACGTAATTAGCATGCTGTTAATGTTTTCGCCCCTTAAAAGAGAGCCCCATGGGCTATCAAGGTACTTATAATAAGGTTTAACCTCTTACTTCTTTAGGTACTCATTAACCGGAGGAACCTTAAAATATTAGATATAAAACATTATCATTTTTTTAGATTCTTTTAAAGTAGGGAAATGTGATAGGGAAAGTTGATTTGCTTTTCCGCATGCTCTATGTCCGCTGAGAATTCCCGAGGCGCCAGGGTGGAGATACGCAGGAATCCGGTCTCCTTTTTCCAGTTTTTCCTATAAGCGGTTTACAGTATCCTCACCCGTCTTCCGACCCTGAATTACCTCGCCTTGTAAATAGGTTATAGATTACAGGGACCACATACATGGTAAAGATGCCTGATGCCAGTACCCCTCCCACTGAGGCGAGGCCGCAGGCGTTCCGCATCTCGGCACCGATCCCCCGTCCGATCGCCATGGGAAGCATTCCCAAGACCGCGGCCAGGGTGATCATTACAATGGGCCGGAAGCGGTCGCAGGCGGCCTGTATTATAGCCTGGTGGCGGGGAAGGCTCCCCTGAACCAGGATATTAAACCGGTCCATGATCAGGATTGCGTTATTTACCACTATCCCCATGAGCATGACTCCTCCCATGAGCGCAAAGATCTCGATGGTTTTTCCTCCCAGGGCTAGGCCGTAGAATATGCCTATCAGGGCAAGGGGAACCGTCACAAGGATTACAACGGGCTGCTTGAATGACTCCATAATTGCGGAAAGCGTGAGTATTACCAGAATAACCGCGATTATGGCGGCTTCTAATATCTCTATCTGACCTTCCGTCATGACTTCATACATGCCTTTGAAGGTAAAGCTGTAGCCGGGAGGTAATTCGCCCTTTTCCTTCAGGGACTCGGTCAGTTCGCTTACTGCCGTCCCTAGGGCCTTACCCTCTGCCAGGTTGGCAATAAGCTTGGAGACGCGTTGTTTGTCAACACGCGTGATCTGCACCGGAGAGGTGGTTTCCTTGATATCTCCGAGGGTGGTCAGCAGGATGGGTAATCCTGTTGTTCCGGGGAACACGAATTGCTCCACCTGATCCTTGCCGGGCATTTCCTCCATTTTTACTACTATGTCGTAGTTTCTGGCCTTCTGCTCGAATGTGCCTGCTTCTATACCTTCCAGGTTGGCCCTTAATGCCATTCCCAGGCCTGTTGCCGGGGATTGCAGGTCGGCCAGGGTCTCACGGTCGGGAACAATCCTTAATTCGGGCTTCCCTCTCCTTACCGTGGTGTCCTGGTCGATAATGCCGGGTATCTCTTCTGAGAGTTCCTTGGCCTTCAGGGCCAGCCGGTTCAGTGTGTCAAAGTCCTGTCCCGCTATTTCCAGCTCCAGTCCTGAAGTCTGTCCGCCCACTACAGTGGGTAGGCCTACCGTCACGATCGCGTCCGGGAAGGATTCCAGCCGAGTTCTGATCATGTCCATGAGTTCATAGATCGAAAGATCCCGTTCTATCCTTTCAGAAAATTTCAAAAGGATCTGGGCCAGATTCACCCCTTCGGATGACTGCCCGATTATTCCCTCCACCTTTCCGATGGTGCCAAGACTATGCTTAAGATGGGGTATGTCCTTGAGTCGGTGTTCTGCCTTTTGTAGCTGTTCCTGGGTATTAGATAAAGCATACCATGTGGGAAATTCCATTTTTATCAATATCTCTCCCTTGTCCGGCTCGTTGACCATACTGGTACCAAGTTTGCCTGCAATGGAAAGGGAATGGAGAAGGATCAAGGCCACAGCTATGAGTAAAAGCACACTGGCCCATCTGCGGCCTTCCAGGCGCCTGAGGGATAAACCGTAGTAGGACACCACCCTGTTAAAGATCCTGTTCCATTCACTTTCCATACGGTCCAGCACAGAGCGGGAATCCGGCGTTTTGGGCTTTAATATCAGGGAGCACAAAAGGGGCGTAAGGGTAAAGGAGATAAACAGGGATACGGCGGTCATAATAATCATGGTCATGGCAAAGGGCTTCAGAAAAAGACCGATAATGCTACCCATGATGGAAATGGGGAGCAGCACCATAACATTTGTTCCGGCGGCCGCGAGCACTGCTATGGCCGCCTCGTTCGCGCCTATCCTTGCCGCGGATTTGGGATCTCCTGTCTCACTCAGCCTCTTTACGATGGCCTCCAGCACCACTATGGAGTTGGTGACCAGGATGCCCACGGACATTCCGATGGCCATGAGGGTGGGTGTGTTGAGTGTATAGCCCAGAAAATAGACAAAGAACAGGCCGATCACGATGGTAAGGGGCATGGTAATGCCTACCACCATGAGTGACCTGAAATTATAGAGAAAGAGAAAGAGGATAAGTGCGGTAAGGATGATGCCCTGGGCAACATTGATCCAGGCGCTGTTGACTGTGGACTCGATGAAGGTTCCGTCGTCAGTCACCCAGATCAGGTCCATGCCTCCGGGTAGTTCTTCCCTGATCGAGTCGATGGCAGTTTTAACACCATTTACAACCTCCACGGCATTGGCGTCTGCCTTCTTGACCACCTTGATTGCGACACATTGCCTGCCGTCTATTTCCGCTCTCTGCCGGAGTTCCTCTGTACTCATTTCCACTCGCCCGATATCCCTGATATAACAGCGCTGTCCGTCCCTATTGGCTACTTCCAGTCCGCCTATATCCTCCACATCGGCGTATTCCGCGTCAAACTTGACAGAGTACTCCATGCCCTGTTCACGGACCCTGCCCGAGGGGATGGTCTTGACGCCCTGCTGGATCGCCTGTACCACATTCATGCTGGTCAAGCCTCTTGCGGCCAGCTTTTGCCGGTCCAGGAGCACGTGGACTTCCCTCTCAGCTCCGCCGATCAGTGTGACATCGGCAACGCCCGAGATAACGCCAAGCCGGTCCCGGAGGGTATTATCCGCGTAATCATAGATCTCATCCAGGGGAAGATCGCCTGTCAGGGCAAGCTGCATGATGGCTGTGGCATTGATATCAAATTTGAGAATCCTCGGGTCCTCTGCGTCTTCGGGAAGATCCGCCAGTATGAGATCCAGTTTTTCACGAACGTCGGTGGCCGCTATATCCACATCTACATCCATGTTGAATTCAAGGAGGCTCATACAGACGTTTTCCATACATGAGGAACTCACGTGTTTGAGCCCTTCAATGGTGACCACCTGGTCTTCGATGGGTTTGGCTATATCTGTTTCTATCTCAGAGGGACTTGCCCCGGGATAGACCGTGGTAATAGTAATATATGGAAGGTCGGTCTTGGGCATGAGTTCCAGACCAATCTTGCGTGCAGAGTTGAATCCGAGGATGGTCAGGGCTATAATCAGGCAACCCATGGCCACGGGTCGTTTTATGGAGGCATCTGAGAGAAACATCAGTTTTTATCCTCCCTTAATATGGAAATCAGTGAACCGTCGTTGAGCTGATCCTGACCCATGGTGATAACAGGGTCTCCTTCCCGGAGATCTCCGGATATGATCTCGACCCAGCTGTCCATTTCCAGGCCTGTTTTCACCTGAACCATCCTTGCCCTTTCTGCTTCGGCAAGGAATATGATCCTGCCGCTGGTCCTTTCGAGGATAGCCTCACGTGGCACGCCCATAGCGTCGTGGCTGTCCAGTACCACCTTAATCTTTGCCATTGCGCCCGGCGCCACGCCTTCGGGAGGCTCATCAAGCAGTGCCTTGATTTCAAGGTTCCGCAGCTTGTTGTCTATGGTGGGGCTTCTGTAGGTGACAGGCAATTCACCGATATCGATTTCATTGGCGGAAACGCACATTTTTGTTTCTCCTTTTAAGATGCGTGAGTAATACTGGTCAGGTAGAAACGCGGATATTTCCAGGATTGACAGGTCATCTATACGAAGCACAGGTGTTCCGGCTCCGGCCATTTCACCTGGTTCCCGGTAACGGGCGCTGACAAACCCGGTAATAGGGGCCTTTACCAGGGAGTCTTCCAGATCCTTGGAAGCGATAATTAGGTTGCTCCGGGCCTGTTCCATCCGGCGCTGGGCCAGATCGGCATTGGCCCGGGCCTCTTCAAGGGAGGCCTCGAGCTGTTTGAACCGGGACTCCTGAGATTCAAGGGCGTTTTTGGTAACCGCTTCATCATTTTCATACAGACGTTTGAAGCGCTCGTAATCCACACGAGCCTTTTCAAAATCTGCCTCAACCTTGGCCACGGTAGCCTGCTTTGCTTTGTGGGTGAAGTCGGCCACCGACACTGCCTGTCTGGCGATCTCGACCGCCTGATTTACCTTGATCTTGTCTGTTTGAAAGAGTCTGGTTTTCCCCGCAATCACATAATCCCCTTCGTCCACATAGATATCATCAATCACACCCGGAATACGCGCGGATACAAGGGCGTAATTCTTCGATTCCACATTGCCGAAGGTCTCAATACCCTCTTCAAAGGTCATTACACGGGAGGGGGTTATTACCACGGAGACCCGGTCCTCGCGTTCTTCGGGAGATTCATTCTGTGTCCCTGACACGCTTATCGCGTTATTTCCGCACATGAACAATAGTGCGCATGCCGGTATAAAGATTCCTTTTAGTATCCAGTTTCTAATTTGTTTTTTCACTTGTCTCTTCCTTTCCTGATAATCCCATTACATCGTTCATGGTAGCAACGGCTACCTGATACTGATAATCTGCCAGGCTTACGTTGGCCTCCGCGGCAGCATACCTGCTTGTCGCGTTCAATTTCTCAGAGGATGTAACCATCCCTTCCCTCCAGAGGGCCCGCACTTCCTTGAGATTCCTCTTTAAGGATTCCAGTTCCAGGGAAGCAAGTTCCTTCAGATCCTTTGCCTGTTCAAGGGCATCTCTTGCCTTGATGACCTCGAGCATGATCTTCATACAGGACTGTTCCCTCTTGATCATTGCCTTTTGATGTTCCTGCTTTGCCGTCCTGTAATCCTGAACATTCTTGAATCCGTCAAAGATAGAGAGGACACCTGAGATGCCATAGCTTAGAATGCTTTCATAGAACTGGAACGAATTACTGCTGTTGGTATAATCGGCAAAGATCCCTATCATGGGCAGAAAGTCGCCAATCGCTATCTTGATGGCATCTTTCTTGATTGAGACGTTTCTGTCTGAGATCTTCAACTCGAGCCGGTTGAGCATTGCCTTGAGGATCTGTTCCGAAAGCCCCCCTTCAACTGTTGACAGCGACGGAGCACCCCCAAGGGAGATGTCAGCCAGGGGTGAAAGCCCCATGGCCTCCAAGAGTTCAGCCTTTGTCTCTGTCCTCAGCCTGATATTTTCCCTTAAACTGTTTTGCCGGGACGTGAGAAACAGCCTAGCGTCTTCTAGCTCGCTCTTCAGGACGAACCCTTCCCGATAAAGGGCCTCCATCTCCCTGACCAGGGTTTCGGCCTGTTCCACGGATGACTCAATGGCCTTTCCGGATGCCTCCTGGGAAAGACACGCCAGGTAGAGCGCGGTTATCTGCAACCTGATGGCCTGTTTTACCCTTTCCGATACCAGGGTTTGAATATCCTCTCCCTTTTTATAGGAGTTGTAGATAAACCATGTTGAAGGATAAAAGACCGCGAGCTGGCCGCTTATGACCTTCTGGGTGATATGTTGGTCGGACATGACCAGATAACTGTCCATGGCCTTTTGCAACTGCTGTTTGTCATGTTCCAGGCGGGTAACGTCCAGGTTTATCTGGGGCAGGAAATAGCTAAAGGCGATATCCCGGTCAATCCCTGCCAGCCGGCCCTCGATATCAGCTATCTTGATATCCAGGTTGTTTACAAGGGTGATACCTATGCATGTCTCCAGGTCAAGGGGTTCATCAGCGGGGACAAGTCTTTGGCTCTTTTCAGCGAGTGACTGTGTGAATTCCTGTGCGTGCCTGCTTCGCATGCCAATAGAATCCGCGGAACATCCTGAGAATACAATAATCGACAGTACAGCCATGATTAGCATCAGCAGCCATTTTAGCCGGGGATTATCTTTTTCTCGAAATATCACTTGCTCACCTCCATCAACATCTCTTCTATGCGCTGCATGAGATTGCTGTAAATAATCTGCAACGTGTCCCTCATCTCGGAGGACAAGCATTTCATTACCTTTGCTATGTCCCTGTATCGGGCAGGCATTATTTTTTTGCAGAATTCTTTGCCCTTTTGGGTAAGGGTTATAATGATCATCCTGCGGTCGTCTGGATGGGCCGCCCTGGAAAGATACCCTTTGTGTTCAAGGGAATCGAGGTTGCTTGTCATGGCGGATCGCGTAAGGTGTATCTCCTCTGCCAGTTGAGCGGGCGTCACAGACTTATCCTGTTTATGAAAGAGGGTTTCAAGTGTTTCCAGGTGTCTGGTGGAAAGACCATACCGCTTTGCCACATAGGTTTCAGCGAGCATCTCGATCTCGCGATGGAGATGGAATATGGACAACCCGTTCCTGACTATCTCCGGATCAATATCCGGTAATTCCTTGACATAGGCTATAACCTTGTCTGTGGTCTCCTGTCTAACCATCCTTGAATATCTCCTGTTAGGGTGTTAAAAGATTTGATACTGCCTCAAATAATCCAGGCTTGAATAATTAAGTATCTAACCAAAAATGTCAAGAGTTTTTTATTGACATATTTAATTAATTAATTTAAATAGCTATTTAAAATGATTAATTGAATAGGATATATAAATGAAAAGGCAAAGAAGCGATGCACTCGAGACACGCCTCAGGCTGCTTGAAGCCGCAGGCGAGGTATTTGCAGAGAAGGGTTTCTGGAGTGCCACCCACGAAGAGATATGCAGCAAGGCCAATGCAAATACGGCAGCTATAAATTATCATTTCGGCAGCAAGGAGAATCTTTATATCGAGGCATGGAAGTATGCATTCGAAAAATCATTGGAAAAATATCCACCGGGAAACGGGACTTTTCCCAACGACCCGCCTGAGAAAAGGCTGCGGGCGAGGGTTTTATCAATTTTAAGGCGAATCGCTGATCTTGAAACACATGAGATTGATATTATGTTGAAAGAGATGGCCAACCCCACGGGCCTGCTTTATGAAGTTATCGCAGAGAAAATAGGACCGTTTGAACGTGATTTTGCCTATATCATAGAGGAACTTATAGGCAAGGGGGCAAGAGCAGAACAGATAAGTATATGTTATATGGGGCTTAATAGCATGTGTTTCGGGCCGATGCTTCATCTCAGGTCTACTAATATTGATGACCAGGTGCCTAGGCCGGAATTTCTTCCTCTGGATCTCGGGGTTGAAAAACTCGCCGACTATATTGTCAGGTTCTGCCTAGCAGGGATCCGTTCTTTCAGCAAGGACTCAGAATAAAGGTAAAGGAAGAGGAGCTCTATGAAATCTTTTTTTCAGTGAGAGATTCATTATGTCGCACAAATATTTCATTACATTACTTTCGGCAGTGTTTATGCTCTCAGGTTGTATGACCTTAGGGCCTGATTATTCACCGCCGGAGATGCACACACCTGAGGCATGGCAAAAGGAGATTGCCGGAGTCACTACCCACAGTCAATCTGAGGTGGAGATCCTGGCAAAATGGTGGACTACCTTTAATGACCCGTTGTTATCAGACCTGATGGAACGGGCGGTTGCAGGAAACCTGAACCTTAAGCAGGCCCTTAATAACGTCAGGCAGGCCCGCATCCAGAGGGGTATCACTGATGCTGACAGGTTTCCATCCGTAAACTCGTCGGGTTCCGCGGGCCGTACTTACAGTAAGGACATGTCAGGGGACTTCACAGGCACAAACAGTTTCAGGCTTGGTCTTGACGCAAGCTGGGAGGCGGACCTCTTCGGTAGAGTCAAGCGCTCTATTGAGTCGGCGGATGCCAATCTGGAGGCAACAGAGGAGTCATACCGGGATGTCTTGGTATCTCTGTTGTCAGAGGTGGCGCTGAACTATATCGAGGTCCGTTCCTACCAGGCACAGCTCCTGGTAGCCGAGTCCAACCTCAAGTCCCAGGAAGAGACATACAATATTACCAAATGGCGCTACCAGGCAGGGCTCACCACGGAGCTTGATGTGGAGAATGCTTCAAAGAACCTGGAACAGACCCGCTCACAGATACCATCCTTAAAGAACAGCCTGGAACAGGCCAAGAACAGGATCGCCGTTCTTCTTGGCAGCGAACCGGGTGCCCTTGATTCCGAGCTTGATGAATACAAGCCTGTGCCGGTTCCGCCCAACGAGATAGCACCAGGGATACCAGCCGATCTTTTACGCCGACGACCTGACCTGCGCAAGGCGGAAAGGGAGCTTGCGGCACAGACCGCCAAAATAGGCGTGGCCGAGGCTGAACGCTACCCAAAGATCTCCCTTTCAGGGGACATAGGACTCAGCGCCCTTGCACTGGGCGACCTTTTTAGCTCGGACAGCCTGAGCACCGGCGTCAACTCGGGTATCTCATGGCCTGTTTATGATGCCGGAAGGATCATGAAAAACATTGAGATACAATATGCGGCACAGGAACAGAAGCTGATCGCCTACAGAGCCGCCCTGTTGATCGCCCTTGAGGATGTTGAAAATGCCATGACATCATACACCTATGACCTGGCGAGGAGAGAGTCTTTATTAAAGGCATCGGAATCAGCGGAACAGGCGGCAGAGACCTCGCGGGCACAATATTCCTCGGGGCTTATAGATTTTCAATCGGTGCTTGAAGCGGAAAGCACGTTATTGACCTTTCAGAATAATGTGGTGCAGAGCGATGTACAGATCATAAAGGATCTTATTGGATTATATAAGGCCCTGGGGGGCGGGTGGAGTTCATTTGAGACAGGAGATAAACAATGAAATCAAAAAATATCGAGGAAGCCGAACTGATGAATAAACTGGGTATAGATGCCGCCAGCAGCCGCAGGAGAAGATGGAAGTGGACCATTTTTATTGCCCTGCTGATAGTCCTTTTCATGGTTATTGGCATCTTACGGAAGAAAAGCGGGCAGGGAGAGGAATTGTCATATTTCAAGACAAAGGAAGTGACCACCGGACCTCTTACGGTTACGGTCATGGCGACGGGGACCCTTAAGCCTACCAACCAGGTGGATGTGGGGAGCGAACTGTCCGGTATCATAGAGACCGTGGAAGTCCAGCACAACGACCGTGTAAAGGTGGGCCAGGTACTGACAACCTTGGATGCCTCCAGGTATGAGGCCCAGGTCAACCAGTCAAAGGCGTCGCTGGAATCGGCCAAGGCCCAGGTTCTTAACGCGCAGGCCACGGAAAAGGAGGCCCGGATCAAGCTGGATCGCCTGAAAGAGGTGTGGCAGACCAGCGGTGGCAAGGTCCCTTCAAAGACCGACCTTGATGCGGCGGAGGCTGCCCTCCAGCGCGCCCGGGCGTCAGTGGCAACCGCAAAGGCACAGGTCTCCCAGGCACAGGCAACCCTTGAAGAAAATCAAACTAATATGTCAAAATTGGTAATCAGATCTCCTGTCAACGGTATTGTGCTGAGCCGCGAGGTTGAACCGGGACAGACCGTTGCTGCATCCTTTCAGGCACCTGTCCTCTTCACCTTGGCAGAGGACCTCTCCACGATGGAACTATATGTGGATGTGGATGAGGCTGATGTAGGACAGGTAAAGGAAGGTCAGGAGGCTACATTTACTGTATACGGTTATCCTGATAAAATCTTCAAGGCCCATATAACCCAGGTGCGTTACGGCGCTAAGACCGTAAGCGGAGTGGTAACCTATGAAACCGTTCTTGATGTTGACAACAGCGAACTCCTTCTTCGGCCCGGAATGACCGCGACCGCTGAAATTTTGATAAACAAGCTGGAAAATGTGCTGCTGATAGATAATGCGGCGCTCCGCTATACGCCGTCAGAAAATGACAGAACAACCTTCTCAGGTCAAAAGCCGGGCTTTTTCAAAAGGATATTTGCAAGTCCGCCCAGGTCCAAGACAGAGGAGAAGGAGGAAAAATTCCAGGATAAAAAGAAGAAAGAGGTATGGGTGCTCCGTGATAATGTTATTGTGCCCATCAAAATTACAACAGGGGTTACGGACGGTATGATGACAGAGTTTACTGGCGGGGATATTAAGCCGGGCGATAAGGTTATCATAGGGACAGAAAGCTGAACATAATGATTATGGATGAAATGGTTGATAAAGACGACAGCACCCTTCTGGAGTTGAGGGGCATCACCAAGGTGTACGGCACAGGTCAGGCCGCGGTGATCGCCCTGCGGGGAATTGATTTCAGGGTCCGGGAAGGGGAGTTCGTTGCGGTTATGGGTCCGAGCGGATCGGGGAAATCCACCTGTATGAACATTTTGGGGTGCCTTGATTCGCCCACTTCGGGCGCATATTATTTCAAGGGTGTTAATGTTGCCAGACTCACAAAAAGGCAACGCGCCCTGCTGCGCCGCCATTATATAGGATTTGTGTTTCAGGGCTATAACCTCCTTAATCGCACCTCAGCCTTGGAGAATGTAGAACTTCCATTGTACTACAGGGGTACTCCTGCCAGGGAGCGCAAGGTCCTGGCATTAAAGGCGCTTAATGCTGTTGGCCTTACGGGGTGGGAAAACCATACCCAGTCGGAACTCTCCGGCGGTCAGCAGCAGCGGGTCGCCATAGCGCGAGCCATTGTATGTGAACCAAGCGTTCTATTCGCGGATGAACCGACCGGGAATCTTGATAGTGCCACGAGCCGTCAAATAATGGAGCTTCTCACATCCTTGAATCATGATATGGGCATTACCGTTGTTATGGTAACCCATGAAAAGGAGATGGGTCTATACGCGGAAAGAGCCATCAAATTTCTGGATGGACGTATCGATAATGTCGTACACAACGGGGGCGTTTCATAATGTGGTGGCAAACTATTCTTCTCTCCCTGCGGGAGATCCGCAGGAATCTTATGAGGTCAATCCTGACCATCCTGGGCATAGTCATAGGCGTGGCCGCGGTCATAACCATGGTAACACTTGGTACCGGCGCGACTGAATCGGTAACATCAGAGATAGAATCAATGGGCAGCAACCTTATCATTATGACACCCGGTCAACAGGAGATGCAGGGCGGTATGAGAAGAACGGCAGAGGCCTTTGACTATGATGACGTTGTTGCAATAGAAAGGAATATTGAGGGATTGACCGCGGTTGCCCCCATGTCCCAGGGTTCATCCCAGGTGATATACGGGAATCAGAACAGGTCCGTTTCAGTAGCAGGCAGCACTAATGGTTATATGACATGTCAGAACTGGGTTGTCGCGGAAGGGAGAGCCTTTACGGATTCGGAAATCAGGGCAGGCAGTTCCGTATGCATTCTGGGTTCAACGGTGCGTGAGAAGCTGTTTGGGAGACAGGATCCCATAGGCTCGATCATCCGGCTTGAAGATATCTCCTTCAGGGTGATAGGCGTCTTTGAATCCAAGGGGGCAATGGGCTTCGGGACCCAGGACCAGAATGACTTTGTCTTGGTGCCCATTCGCGTTTTTCAGCGAAGGGTCTCGGGAAATACTAACATCTTTTCCATAATGTTCTCTGTCAGAAACGGCGTTTCCGTTGAAAAGGTTAAAGAAGATATCAAATTATTGATGCGTGAACGTCGCGGGATTAAAGAAGGAATGGAAGATGATTTCTCTATAACAGACATGAAGGAGATAGTCAGCCGGATAAGCACCATCACCGGCATCCTTACCGGGGTGCTGGCGGCTATTGCCGGCATCAGCCTCCTGGTAGGCGGTATAGGGATTATGAATATCATGCTTGTTTCCGTAACGGAAAGGACCCGTGAGATCGGTATAAGGCTGGCAATCGGTGCCCTGGAACAGGATGTCCTGAAGCAGTTTTTGATCGAGTCCATGGTGCTGACATCATTGGGTGGAGTAATAGGGATAACACTGGGCATTTCAGCGGCGGCTGCCATAGCCCATTTCCTGAATTTCTCCACTGTATTCAGCCCGGGCGTTATAATTATTGCCTTTCTGTTCTCCGCGGGTGTGGGCGTTGTATTCGGCTTTTTCCCCGCGCGCAAGGCTGCCCGGCTTGACCCTATAGATGCCCTTCGACATGAATAAAACGATTCGCCAGAAGCCCGCGGGGCTCAAATATGCATGGGGCCGGGCGTTGTGCTGTTGGTAAGCTTGGAAGTTTTACAGTGATACTAATCTACAACGTCAATAAAGGCTGAGGACCTTTACTCCAAGAGCTGCCAGGAAGCCAATAAGCGTGGAGAGCCCTACTATAGTACCACCTCCATGCTCAAAGGCCTCGGGAAGCATGGTCTCTGCAATCATGGTGAGCATGGCTCCGGCGGCAAGCCCTTCGATTCCAAAGATAGAATATTGCAGAGCACCTTCCGGATGTGCCGGAAAAACTGAAGCGCCCACCAAAGCACCGATACCGGTCATCACACATAGAGACATCCACATCCAGAAGATCTTCCCGGGACTTGAGCCCTGCCTCTTCATGGTGACGGCACTGGACATCGCTTCCGGCAGGTTGGCAAGAAATACACCGGCGATAAAAGCCAGACTCATGGTTGTAGCTGATTCCGCTGCAATAACAACAAGCATGCCGATGATAAGAGATTCGGGGATACCATCCAGCGCAATGCCCAGCCAGATGGCAAGGGCTGCACCTCCGCCGGTATGCTTCTTTACTTCCTGATTAAGATCACTTTCTGTGACCGGGATAGAGAGCCGATCCAGATTAATCCGAGCGCTCTCTTCCCAGATTTTAGCTTCTCCAACCAGGGTCTTATCTTTTTCCTGTATGTCATAAAGCCTTTCTTTTACCATCTTGTTGCTGGCATCCCTGATGGAGGGAGATTGTTTTATCAGTTGCTCAAACTCGATCTTGTGAATTGAGCATATCTCGATATCTGTTATTGCACGCACAGTGGCGGTTCTGGGCTGATCCGAAATGAGGGCAATTTCACCGAAAGTGTCACCCTCCCCAAGTTCCGCAATAAATTTGCTGTCTGTATCTAATCCACGAATGACCTGAACACTGCCTTCAACAATAAAATAAAGCTTGGAAGCAATGTCTCCCTCCCTGAAAACCGTCGCGCCGGCAGAAAACCTCGCAGTCTTTACATGAGGAATAAGCTGAACGACTTCCTCAGGCGGAAGACCCTGAAGGAGCTTGATTTTGCTCAGGGCCTGGATCATCTTCTTGGCTCTGCCTCTTTTGGTCTTCAATATATGCTTTTTTATGAGTGAAGCTTTGCGAAGAAAGGCACCTCGATTGTTGAGAAGTTGGTTGAGAAACTCGAAGAGAAAACCGCCCAGGATTGCTCCGATCATTGTTGCTAGAATGATCCAGATGTCATGACCTTTATGAGCGCTTTGCAGTGAATGAGCAAAAAGCTCAATAGTGAGTGCAAATAAGAGTGCCCCTCCCCCAAATGCCATCAAAGCAGAGGTTATCTTCCTTGTGGGACTTGACCATAGCCCGATGATTGCACCAACCGGTAGAGAAACAGCGCTAATGCAACCCCATATCAATGCCGTAATCATGATCTTCATAGATTATACCTCGATGGTGTATGGAATGCGGGGCATCAAAATTTGGAATTTAGCAAGAAGTTGCCGTAGCATCCTTCAGAAAGTAATAGACTCAAATTATATGCCATATGCGGAAAGTAAGAAAGATTACAGATTAGATGTATTAATCAAGTTGTTAATGTTGGATATTGGAGTTATTTAGTTTGGTTCATCCGGTTAATGAGTACGGAAAGGACTTTATATAAATACTTGGTTTGGCCCATGGGGTTCTCTTTGCGACAGGCGAACTTGTTTATGTGCAAGGCGCGGGCAATAAGCCGGAGGAGGCGGGCGGCGCCCTTCGACGTTGCTCAGGGCCGTGAGCTTGTCGAACGGGGCTATTGGAATAATATACCAGGACCGGAAGTCCGGCTATCATCTCAAAAGTTACCCGCCCGCCTGGCAGGCACCTTATGCTATTATCTTGCTTCTAACCTTTTCGCCGCTGCAAAGAGAGCCCCATGGGCCGAACATCACCAATCTTGCTATAGTTTTATCATTAAGTGTACTCATTTGCCGGATGATCCTTTAGTTTCTTATGGATGATGTTTTAAAGGGCATGGGCCTTGCTGACGATTTCCTTCACCCATTCGCACCCATCCTCAAGATCGGCCGCATCGGGATGCGATATTGCACTCAGGGCCTCCCGAGCCCAGGCCCGGTGCTCAGGCTTTTCTATGAGATCATCAAGAATCTTTTGGTTTACCTTTCCTTGACAGCCGAATGTCCCTAACACCTTAGCATTCTTAGAGATACCCAAGGCATCGTAAAAGGCAGTGACCGCCAGTTCTCCGCCCCTCATGGATCCATGTGTCGCAAAATAGGCTACTTTTTGCCCGTCAGGCAGTCTCTTGACAAAGGCCTCGACCTTTCCGGCCACACTGTGTGATTGGACAGGGAACCCAATAAAAATGATGTCATAACCCTCGACCGCTGTCACCTCTTGAATAGGTAATATGTCCTTTTCAGAAGACTCGATGGCCTCAAAAATGGCCTTTGCCAGCTTTTGTGTATTTCCTGTTTGGGAAAAATACGTGACCAATACCTTCATAAAGCTCCTCCCGGATTGAGAATGTAAAAAAGGTGGAATCCTACCTCTGCTTTTACCACGGGGAAAGACTGGACCCCAACCAGGGATGTGCGGATATTACCCGGCCTGTGCAGTCACGCCGTTAACGCCACGGCTAATTTCTTTGACGGGGCGACCATTGGTCCCGAGAAATCGGATTGGAAATCGTTTTCGAGCATGGACTATAGGAGAACAGGGTCTGGGAGTCAAGGGAAAAGGAATATCAAACCTGAGATGTCACAAAGGATGCGCTGCATATAGTCTTTTGCAGAACTGCGACAAAGAATCTTATCTCAAGAGTTATTAAAGACATTTATAGGACATTACCCTCTATCAATTGTTTGATTGGGAGTATCAGTTTGTTTATATCATGAATAGGGTCATTGATGTCTTGAGCCTTATCAGTTGACCTTTAAGCTGAATAAGAGAGCAGGAGTAATTTAGTGTGGCAGCAGGCAATGCGGGTGAGGGCTATGATAATTACAGACTCAAGGTTAGGGAAAAACTACCCGCATTTTGTAAAGCCGCAAAAATGGCAAGTCATGCAGCCTTCCTCAAAGCTGATTGTCTGGCCGCATTCAGGGCAGGTCTCCCCTAGCAGGCTTTTTTCGTGCTTTGGCGTCTTTTTGTACGCTTTGTTCTTGAGATACCTATTCTCAAGAACCCTGCTTATGGCATCCGGTATAGAGAGGACCAGCCCGTCCTTCTGAAAGACAGGATGTTCACCTCCTATTCCCTTCAATTGTTCAATAATCTTCTCTACTTTTATCTCTGACCTGAGCGCCAGGGAAACCAGGCGGCCGATAGCCTCCGTTTTAGCGGTTGTTGATCTGCCGGATTTTCCGATAGTAGCAAATACTTCAAAGGGCTCACCATTAAACTCAGTTACGGTCACGTACAGGTTACCCATCCCGGTGACCATCTTGGAGGTAAAACCTTCCAGTGTCTCGGGGCGGATTTTAACATCGTCCGTGGAAGATATGGCCCTTTTTTCTTTGTCGTCAAAAACAAGGACTTGGTTCTCTTTGCTTCCGTCCCGGTATATTGTTACGCCCTTGCATTCCAGCTCTTGTGCCAGGTTGTATACCTTATACACATCATCTATAGTGGCATCCATGGGGAGATTTACAGTCTTTGAAACCGCGTTATCAGTATGTCTCTGAAAAGTTGCCTGCATTCGAACATGCCATTCCGGCGTCACATTATGTGCGGTTACAAATACCTCCCTGACGTCCTCCGGTATTTCTTTCATATCCCTGATGCTACCCTTTTTCGCGATGCGGTCCATCAATTCATGACTGTAGAAACCCCTTTCCCTCGCCACTTTTTCGAAATACAGATTTACTTCCATAAGCTCATCATCCTCCATTACCTTCTTGACAAAACTGAGGGCGAATAGGGGCTCGATACCGCTGGAACAACTCGCGATGATGCTTAATGTCCCTGTAGGAGCGATGGTGGTGGTAGTGGCATTTCTACGGTTATACCCCTCCATTCCCTTAAACACGCTCTTATCAAAATTAGGGAAAACACCACGCTCTTCAGCCAAGAACACGGAGGCATCATTGGATTCTTTCTGGATAAACCCCATAACCTCCTCGGCTATTTCCAGTGCCCTCTCGGAATTATATGGGACCTTCAACTGATAGAGCATGTCGGCGAAGCCCATTACACCCAGCCCAATTTTCCGATTGCCTTCAACCATTTCATCTATCTCTGGCAATGGATACTTGGACATATCAATAGTGTTGTCCAGGAAACGGACACTCCACCATATAATGTCCTTCAAACCCTCATAATCTATAGCCGGATATCCCTCATTCTCAATGACATATTTGGCAAGATTGATGGATCCCAGGTTGCACGCTTCCATGGGAAGAAGGGGCTGCTCCCCGCAAGGATTAGTACTCTCTATCTCACCCAATTCAGGGAGGGGATTATCACTGTTGATCCTTTCCAGGAAAATGATACCTGGATCACCGTTTTCCCATGCCTGTCCAACTATAGCTTCATAAACTTCGGCACTGTTGAGTTCGCCCACTTTTCTCTTATCCCTTGGATCCAGGAGATCATAATCCCTTTTCTCCTTTAAAGCTTCCGTAAAGGCATTGGTTATGCCGACAGAGATATTAAAGTTGGCAAGGTCTTTGTTATTATTCTTACAGTAGATGAATTCCATAATATCAGGATGATCGACTCTAAGGATAGCCATGTTAGCGCCCCTGCGCGTTCCACCCTGCTTAACTTGCTCAGTGGCCGTGTTGAAGATCTTCATAAAAGAGACAGGACCCGAAGCTATTCCTCCAGTCGTCCCCACACCGCTTTTCTTAGGTCTCAAGCGAGAGAAAGAAAACCCGGTTCCTCCACCGGACTTGTGGATAAGCGCTGCATTCTTAAGGGCGTCAAAAATTCCCTCCATACTGTCCTCCACAGGAAGCACAAAACATGCGGCAAGCTGACCTAATCTTCGCCCTGCATTCATCAGGGTGGGGGAATTGGGCAGAAATCTGAATTCGGTCATCATTCGATAGAATGTATCCTCTACCTTTTCTACCGCTGCTTTGTCTGCGTATTTCTCTTCTGCCATAGCTATATGGTGAGCTACCCTTCTGAACATCTGCTCAGGAGTCTCAATGACATTCCCCTCAATGTCCTTTTTAAGGTATCTCTTTGCCAGGACCTTTGAGGAATTATCAGAAAGCACCAGCCCCTCTTTTAGAAATAGGGGGATATCCAGTTTGATGGGAGCTGTTTTTGTCAGGCCATATTCCATTAGTTTTGCTTCTACAATCTTTTCCAGAAGAGGGATGGTAATTGTCTTAAGTTCCATTTGAGAGATCTCTTCCCTCAGTGATCTGCTGATATCCATAGCTTGATCACTGTTAATAGGATTCTCTCTAATTAAAAGATTGGAGAACAGATCATCATCCCATCTATAGGTAGAAAAATCTAATATCCCATCTTTTGTAACAAGAATCTTACCCTGCTGAGCCATGATCATCCTCCTGAAAAGCCATTGACTATGAGATTAAATGCGATTAATAAGTTTATATTTAATCTTATGAAAAGGCTTAGCTTTATGGATAGAAAAACAACTCATTTTTCTAAGAATTAGGAAAGAAGCATGTAATTTAAGAAATATATCATCATATAGAAATAAATTTATTATAGACTACAACATATTGTATGTCAATAAGAATTTGTGGAATTCAGGCCAATGCGTATGTAATTGCGGCAGTAGGACGGATGCCTTGAAAGCGAACAAGAATGTTTGGGTTTACAGGTAAAGGGGACCTGAATGTCTGACCAGATCAGCACCGAAGACAAAAAAAGGATACAGGAAGAGGAAGAGGCCATGGCCCATGACATTGCTGTAAGTCTTAGGGCCTTTGATAAAGAAAGGACCAGCCTTATTCCTATCCTCCAGATGATCCAGGAAAAATACCATTACCTTTCACTGGCAGCAATAAAACTGGTCGCAGATCACCTGGACGCCGCCCCATGCGAAATCTACGGTGTTGCGACATTCTATAACCAGTTCCGTTTCAACCCTCCCGGTAAACATCAGATAAAGGTTTGCCTGGGAACAGCCTGTCACGTAAAGGGAGGAGGAATTATTCTTGAGAATTTTGAGCGTAAGCTGGGTATTCGTTATGGGGAAACAACACCAGACAGAGAGTTCAGCATCGACAGGGTTGCATGCGTTGGTTGTTGCGCCCTTGCTCCAGTAGCTATTGTTGATGAAAAAGTTCAGGGGCACATGGCCCCCAGCAAAGTGGAAGGTCTTCTTCTGGGTTATCAAATAGAGAAAGATAAGGAGGAAAGAGCAAGGCAGAAAAATGGTTCAAGCAAAGAATAGTACACTGGAGCAGTCTTTTAACTCAATCCGCGAAAAAGCGGAATCACAACTTAGATCCTTCCATGAAAGCCATATTCCAAAGATTTCTATAGGCAAGGCCACTTGCGGTCTTGCCGCAGGGGCAATGGAAACCCACAGTGCTTTCGAGGAGGCACTTGGTGAACAGCGGGTGGAGGCGATTATCAAATCGGTAGGATGTATCGGTCATTGTTACGCCGAGCCTGTTGTGATCATAGACCATCCCGATTCCGGATTCCCCCCCATATTCTATCCCCAGGTAACCCCGGGAAAGGCTAAAATGCTGGTAAAATCCTATTTAGTGGATGGCGACCCCCTTTTTGAACATATGCTTGGGGCCATGGAAGAGAATGATACGATCCCTTTTGTCATGGATTATCCTCGATTCAACCAGGAAGAACGCATTGTCATGGAAAAATGTGGTCTTATTGATCCCGGAGACATCCATGAATATATAGCCTACGGAGGATATTCATCCTTTGTTAAGGCACTTCAATTAACCAGGCAGGAGATAATAGAAGAGGTGCTTTCCTCCGGCCTGAGAGGAAGGGGAGGCGCGGGATTCCTCACCGGAGAAAAATGGAGGCTTGCCGGAAACATGGATTCACCGGATAAAACTGTCATTTGCAATGCTGATGAGGGAGACCCCGGTGCTTACATGGATCGAACTATCCTGGAAAGCAACCCCCATCAACTTCTTGAGGGTCTGGCAATCTGCGCTTATGCCATCGGAGCAAAAAGGGCCATTGTATATATCCGGGCCGAGTATCCCCTGGCAGTGGAGACGGTTATAAAGGCAATAAAGGAGGCCGAGGAACTGGGGATCCTCGGAAAAAACATCCTAGGGACCTCTGTTGATCTGGATGTCTCTGTTTTCCATGGTTCCGGTGCCTTTGTATGTGGAGAAGAGACAGCTCTTATACACTCTATAGAAGGGAAGAGGGGCATGCCCCGTTATCGTCCTCCTTATCCCGTGCAAGAGGGCTTAATGGGTTCACCTACTGTGATAAATAATGTCAAGACACTGTCTTCTGTCCCATCCATTCTAAAAAAAGGAGCGGCCTGGTACAGGGGCATTGGGACGGAAAAAAGCCCTGGTACCGCCATCTTCTCTGTGGTGGGAAATGTGCTCCACCCCGGTCTGGTGGAGATTCCTATGGGGGTCACCCTGAGAAAACTGATTTTCGATATATGCGGCGGTATACCTGCCAAAAAGAGATTCAAGGCCGTGCAGATCGGAGGACCATCCGGGGGTTGTCTGCCTGAGGATTTTCTGGATACCCCCATTGATTTTGATTCCCTTACCCAGGCCGGTGCCATGATGGGTTCCGGAGGCATGGTAGTAATGGACGAGGATACCTGTACTGTGAATATCGCCCGCTATTTCCTGGATTTCACCCAGAAGGAATCCTGCGGTAAATGTACCTTTTGCAGAATAGGGACGTGGCATTTGCTCACCATACTGGATCGAATAACCAAGGGAGAGGGCTCGGATGGTGACCTTGAAAGATTGGAGACCCTGAGCCAAGACGTAAAAGGCGGCTCCCTGTGCGGCCTGGGTAAAACCGCGCCCAATCCCGTTCTTACCTCCCTCAGGTATTTCAGAGAGGAGTATGAGGCCCATATCAAGGAGAAGAGATGCCCTGCCGGAATGTGCCGGGAATTAATTGCATATTATATTGACCTGGAAAAGTGTTCTCGTGGCTGCGATGCCTGTGTCGGTTCATGCCCGGTTGAGGCTGTTTTTACCACAAAGGAAAGGAAGAAAGGTATTGATCAGACCCTTTGCGTGAAATGCGGAGAGTGCATGTCGGCCTGTCCAGAGGAATACAATGCCGTGGTCAAGGTATCTCCTCCTGAAAAGGCCCCTATCGTCCCCCGTCCCGAGGCAACAAATGATAAAAATAACGGTAGATAACAAGGAAATCGAGGCGGCAGAAGGGGAAAATCTGCTCCAGACATGCCTGGATAACGGCATCTATATCTCCAACCTTTGCTATATTAATGGTCAAAAAAGCCCTTCCGCCTCCTGCAGGTTATGCTTCGTGGAGATTGAGGGAGAGGAGGGGCCTGTAGCGTCATGCACCGTAAATGTCCGGGATGGTATGGTTGTAAGAACCGACACTCCGCCCGTCAGACGGCTACAACGCAGCGCCCTGCGGTTGCTCCTTTCAACCCACCACATCGATTGCGGACACTGCCCCGCCAATAAGAAGTGCGAATTACAAAGGGCAGCAAAGAAATTAAATGTCCGGCTAAAATCCGACGAACAATTTAGCCACTTGAAAGAGGTCGAGGTAGATGATAGCCACCCCTTCCTTAATTATTACCCCAACCGCTGTGTACTATGTGGAAAATGTGTTTACATATGCCAAAAAAAGCATGATAGACCCCTGTTGACCTTTGCCGAGAGGGGGTTGGACACCATTATTACCTTCTATAGAGACAAGGATGTTTCCAACCTGCCCTGCAAAGAATGCCTGGCATGCGTGGAGGCCTGTCCTGTCAGTGCCATTACCATGAAAGACGATTCCAGCCCATCCTGATCCCCTGAACCCTGGGAGCCTTATTACCGATCAACCTGTCCTCCGTGGCACGGCGGAAGAGGGACTAATCGGGGATGATCCGAAAACAACCGCGGTTCCTTGACTAAAAGCATATAGTGATTAAATCAAAAGAAGGAAAATCCGGGAAGAGATCCAAGGAGGTAAATGACATGACGAGACTATTGAATTTGATCTCGAGATCAGCTTCTCTTCTGCCGGCCAGTGATCGTTGGGATAGCTTATTCGATAATTGGAATCTACCTGCCCTGTTTGATGAGGACAGTACATGGATGCCGGCCTTTGATATAGCGGAAAAAGAAGATGAGTATTTGATTACCGCTGAATTGCCGGGCATGGATATGAAAGACATTGATATCACGTTTACTGAGGGCTTGCTTACCGTTAAGGGTGAGAAGAAACAGGAAAAAGAGGATAAAGATAAAGATTACCACAGGATAGAAAGGTACTACGGTTCATTTCATCGGAGTTTCAGGGTGCCGGAAAAAGTAGAGACCAATAAGATCGAAGCAAGCTATAAGGACGGTATACTTAAGCTGATACTTCCCAAGGCGGAAGAGAGCCGGGCAAAGAAAATAAAGGTTACATAGTATGACAGGCTCAGGCCGGTAATTTGGGCCTGATTGGTAGAGATCAGAAAGGGGCATCGCATGCATCATATTTGCGGTGCTCCTTTTTGGTTCTAGAAGAATTATACTCACCTTTTAAATGACCGATTATCATAATGGGATTATCGCCATAGGCTTTTGCTTTGTTTTCCCTGATCCACCATCTAGATGTCATCTGCCCTTCCACACCGAGCGAAGCCGAGGTGCTCGGGACCGTGAGTCCTTCGCCCCAGTGCCATCGCTTAACAGCGGCTTAAGGTCACGGGTGTTCTTTTCAAGACGATATCTCCAAAAGGGGCCCACCCAAGGTATGCAGTGGGCTTGTTTTCAAGGGTTTGCTCCACCAGGACACCACGTAGAATGTACCGTTGCGACCAGGAAAAGGTTTGCCAAACCCTTGAAAATAAGACCACGTCCACTGAACGCCATAGATGTTGTCTTGAAAAGAATGCCCGTGACCTAAGGGCTGGCCCTGAGCCTTACGCCTTGCGCCCTGCGCCTGTCGGCTTGAAAAGAAACGCCGTCACCGAAGGGCTGTTCCTTTTCTCCGTTCCGGATCTCCCGGGCTGGTCATTTCAAGGAGTTACGGCCGTGGGATGCCTATCCCCTCCGCTGTTCCCCTCGGTTCACCTTCCGCCTTCGTTACAACTTCGGCGGGACAGGCGGGGCCAGGGGGTCCCCCAGCCGTAACTCCTGAAATA